>JBFEXS010000014.1:0-32968 GCA_041562555.1 Sulfurimonadaceae bacterium | reverse complement strand
TCTGATGGGACCTTGACTTTGGGCAATGACACATTTTATGTTAGCCCTGATACCAATGTTATTACCAATGTAAAGACAGACTTTCTTTCAGAAGGAGGCGTCGATGTTGCCGAAACTATCTACCACTCAATGGTCAAACAATCCATAAATTTTGGTTTTCTTCCTGGTATCATTGATCTTATAAACAACTAAAAGAGTATGGCAAAGGCATCCAATTTAAATCATTCTATTTTTTAAGACTGTTAGTTCCTACATTTAAAAGGTTTGTGAATATTCCTTCTTAAATACCATTAAAATAAAATAAGATTTTGTTACAGTAGAATACAGGCTAGTTTTAATAGTAACAAAATCTTTAATGTACTTTATAATGTACTTCAACTTATCTATTTCTAAAACAAATACCTATTATTATGTATTTATAAAGATTATTCCGATTGAGCTATGCTCCACCATCCTCAAAACATCAAATCTACGTTTAACTCTACTAAAAACTCTCGAAATTCGATAGGATATGAAGTATATTAGATACTCATCATAAGGAAGCATCAATGAAGTACATTGTTCCTATATTACTACTTTGCCTCAATCTAATCGCAGGAGACCAAATGAGCATATATGACATTCACGTCAAAGATATCGACGGGAAAACCCTGTCTATGGACAAATACCGAGGCCGCGTTATGTTGATTGTCAACGTCGCCAGCAAATGCGGATACACCGGACAATATAAAGGTTTACAAACCCTGCACGAAAAATATGAAGACAAGGGTCTGAGCGTCCTGGGCTTTCCCTGCAATCAGTTTCTATCTCAGGAACCCGGTACAGAAGAAGAGATCAAAAACTTCTGCATGAGCAACTTTGGTGTGAGTTTTGACATGTTTTCCAAGATTGATGTCAATGGTAATAACACGCATCCACTCTATGTCTATTTAAAAGAACACGCAGAGGGATTTGTCGTTGACACGATCAAATGGAACTTCACCAAGTTTCTTGTAGACAAAAAAGGACAAGTGATCATGCGATATGCCCCCTCTGTCAAGCCGCGCGAGATCGAAGCAGATATCCAAAAACTTCTTTAAGCGGAGACCCCTTCTTCACGCCGGACAGGTCTGGTATAGCCACAGATTTAGACCGGCCTATGTTATATTTGATTTAATAATAGATTGACTATAATCTATAAAAACCACGTATGGAGCAAGCTTATGTCCACTATCATTACCGTTGTGATCCTTTTTGCACTTGGATTATATATCATGAACATATACAATCGTTTAGTTGCCCTCAAAAACCATTATCTTAATGGATTTGCACAGATTGAGGTACAGCTCAAACGCCGCTATGACCTTATCCCCTCCCTTGTGGAGATCGCGAAGGGCTACCTCAAACATGAGAGTGAGACACTTGAAGCAGTCATCTCTGCACGTAATCTCGCTTCCAAAAGCCTCTCACAAGCGACAAAAGACCCATCTGACCCGGCTATGATCGAAGGACTGGCCCAAGCAGAGCAAGGCCTCGTAGGTGCTCTGGGAAAACTGAATTTTGTCATGGAGGACTATCCTGATCTCAAGGCCAACGAAAACATGATCAAACTGCATGAGGAAGTCGCTACAACTGAAAACAAGGTCGCCTTCGCACGACAGTTTTACAACGACTCCGTCATGTCCTATAATACCTACCGTCAGTCATTCCCTCAAGTGCTTTTCAGCACGAGCTTTGGACATCCAAACGATGCGGCAATGCTTGAATTCGATGATTCAGTTCAGATGCAAGATGCGCCAAAGATTGAGTTTTAATACCTAGATGAACTTTTTTGAGGCACAGAGAAAGGCTAGGCAGAGCACCTTTGTATTGCATCTTCTCTTCTTATCGGGAGTAGGCGGTATCATCCTTGTGACGAATATCTTTTTATTGATGGTACTGGCCTATTACAACACGGGAGAACTGGTTGTCTCCCCAGGTCAGCTCATGCAACTATTTGCGTGGGAACACTTTTACAAGGCTTCGGGCATTGTCATCGCGATTGTTGCGCTGGGAAGTATCTATAAACTCAACCAGCTTTCTTCGGGAGGACACGTTGTCGCTGAAGCCCTTGGAGGAAGGCTACTGCCTTCAAATACCTCCGATGAACAAGAACGTATACTGATTAACGTAGTCGATGAGATGGCTATCGCTTCCGGTATACCGGCACCTCCGATCTATATACTCGATCAACCCGGTATCAATGCCTTTGCCGCGGGATTAAGCTATGAAGATGCTGTGATCGGAATTACAAAAGGCTCTGTCGAACTTCTCAACAGAGAAGAACTTCAAGGGGTCATCGCCCATGAATTCAGTCATATATTCAATGGGGACATGCGTCTAAACCTCCATATTACGGGATTATTGCATGGAATCTTGCTAATAGGGCTCATCGGTCGGGGAATACTCAATGCACTGGATAATGTGAAAGTCCGATCCAGTCGGGGAAGTAATAATAAAAAAGGCGGTGATGCCGTTGGCGCTATTGTCCTTATCGGTATAGGCTTCACTGTGATCGGAGCAGTTGGTACAACGGTGGGCGAATGGATCAAAGCACTGATCAGTCAACAGCGTGAATACCTCGCTGACGCCTCTGCAGTACAGTTTACACGCTATCCCGATGGTATTGCCAATGCACTGAAAAAGATAGGTGGCCATGCCGGTGGATCTGTGATCAAGACCCCCGCAGCCGGCACCTTCAGTCATCTCTATTTTTCTGACGGTGTCAAGGACTTTTGGGACAACCTCTTTTCTACACACCCTCCCCTGAAAGAGCGCATCCTAAGGATTGACCCCCGCTGGAACGGCAGTTTTATTACGCCAAAAAAAACCACCCGTAAAACTGCCAGACATTATCAACCGGAAGAACGCAAAAGGAAGATAATGCAGACGGTGGCTGTTGCTACCGCACTCGAAAGTATCGAGCATATCGGGCAACCCTCTCCCCAACAGATCGATGAAGCCGCCTCTATCCTACATTCCCTGCCTGCACAGCTGCAGGAGATGACGAAGAACCCACTCAGTGCACAAGCCGTCATCCTCGCCTTATTATGCAGTGATTTTCATACAATTCGTGAAAGACAACTTCAGCTCCTTGAGCATACCCCTCTCAGGCTGCTGGAAAAAACGGAGGAGGCATTTACCCTTCTTAAATCTCTCTCCCACAGTACACGTCTGCATCTGATGCAGCTGAGCATCAGCTCTTTAAAGATGATGTCTTTGCAACAATACAGACAGTTCAGAGCTTTTGCCATCGCCTTTATCGATATGGATGATCAGATCTCTTTTTTCGAATGGAACCTCAAACACATTGTATTGAATCCGTTGGATATATCCTTTGCCTTGAAAAAACCGACAAAAGAGACCTACAATCACATACGAGACATCACAGGTGAAGTCCAGACCTTTCTCTCCATATTGACACGCACACAGACATTAGACAACGACAAAGCCAAACACTTCTTTGATGCAGCGACAAAGGCGGCCGGAATCGATATCTTACGCTTCATTGCTTTTGAGAGCATCGATTACACACAACTTGACAAATCGATTTCCTTGATCTCACAGGCAAAGGCACCGGTACGAAAGAAAGTCCTTCAGATGGTCGTCACCTGTTTAAGCGAAGATGACAATATCTCCCACTTTGACATGGAGATCCTTCATGCTGTCGCAGCGACTCTGCGTTTACCACTGACATTAAGGGATTATGATTCCTAAGGTGTTGAAAATAAAAGGAGGAGAGTAAAAAGGGAAAGCCCTTCATGGCCTTGTCGGAGTGTATCCGACATACACCTTGGAGTACTTCTTATTACTCTTTAAAAATCGAAGCGATATCTTTCGGTGAAATAAACTCTATGGACCTGATCTCCTGTTCCCGGAGTCTATACACCGTTATTTTCCCTGCTTCTCTATCGAACTGCTTGCCCGAATCATCATTGATCAGCATCAGCGAAAACGGGTATTTTTTCATCTTTGGCATCGCAAACATCCATGTGATCACAGATGGCATCGAACTGATATCGGAGATATACTTGGCATGGTGTTCATCCAGATAGCCTGAAGGCTTCTCTTTGAGGAAGTCATTTACCGCCACCGAGATATCCTTTTCAAAGGCCATGATGATTATCTTTTGATCCTTAGAAATCGTATGTTGTTTTTCAAATTGATCCGGAAGGGTGATCGCCGGAAAATCCTTTTCCACCTCCAAACGTGCATACAGTCCTACTGCACACATCAGGCTAAGCCACACGAGTTTTTTCATGATTGTCCTTTTGTAAATAAAGTAAATAGACCAGGGCAAAAGCAAGGTCAAAAGCTGAGATCACTAAGGCGATCCATCCCAATGTTCCCGCCTGATAAAGCGCGAAAAAACCTGCTGCAGTTATAATTCGAATAACGGATGTCGCCAGACCCATAGAATGAGCATACGCCGCAAACAGATATCCGATAAGGTGCGATATTCCGACACCTGCTACAAAACCAAAGACAATATACTGATAGCTACCTACAAAAGCCTGTCCGATTAAGGAAAACAGTGCTTCCCCAAAGAAGATCAACATCAGACCACCCAATCCATCGGAACTGAAGGCGACCAAATGATACAGCTTCAAAGGCGTTAGCTGACGCAGGTCCTTACTCTGTATATATCCGCTTGACAGTACAACAATAATAAAAAAAAGTAAACCAAAAAATGTTCGCCACTGCCACATCGACATGATGTCTGTCTCGATATATCCTGCTTGCGAGAACCCGCTGATACTAAGCACGAGTGACATCAAACCAAGCGTAAGGACCAATCCGTAACGCTTGATCAGAGATAATTTAAAATAGGACTCGACAATGGCAAAAGCAAGAAACAGTAATCCTATTCCTACCGCAATATGTGAATGTCCGACAACCAGGTCATTGCGGTGAAAAATTGCCCGAAGCTCAGGGATAAACAGAATGTTTCCTTCCACATCGATCAAAATAAATGCCACGATGGAGATAAAGAGCGTCATATGTGTTTTTATATTCAAGCCTGCATCCTTCCACCATCGATACAGTGTCGGGATATACAGAAGTGTCAGATACTGTAAGAACCACTCCGCTTCATAACTGATAGGTCCTATAAAACTTCGATACAAGACACTGAGCAGATAAAACCCGAGAGGGATGATCCAAAGGATATGCCAACGAGTCTCAAAAGAGACCTTGGGCGAAGAAAGCTTGATCGCAAGGTAATAGATCGCCATCAGGGCAAAGCTCATACCCAGGGTATTGTCCCCGTGTGGCCCGTAATGCATCTGTTCGACCTGGCCGTATTCAGGGTTCATAAGGAGTAAAAGCATAAACGGACTGATCGTCACCAATACAAGAGACACCTTTACCCACAGCGGTTTGACGGCGTAGTGTTGGATACTCTTGAAAAGTGCAATGATATAAAATACACCGGCAAAGGCAAGAATGCCGTTTAGCGCATACGGAAAATCATAAAAAGGAAGTGCGCGTGTATTCCCGGCAAGTAGTGAGATGATCATAAATACTAAAAAGACATACCAGAGCATGAAATACTTTTCTAAATACCCCAGGGCCTCATCTTTAAGAATATTCTCTTTGTCAAACAAGGCAAAAGGAAGTACCGACAGCATCAACGGCATAAATCCGTACAACATCAGTGAGATGTGCAAGCTACGTGCAATGTCCGGGCGCATTAGCCCTGTACCGATATCAATCAACTGAAATGCATATACCAGGCCAAATAAGGCAGCCAAAATTAAAAAAACGTACGAGATAGAGATGTGTCTCTTTAACATAAGTGTCCATCCTTCAGGGAGATAATCGTATCGTCTGATCTGATGTGAGAGTGGTCATGGGTGGCTACGATGACCGTAGCATCGAGACTTCGTAATAATTCAAACACCTTGTCCGAGTTTTTAGAATCCAAGTTTCCCGTAGGCTCATCTGCAAAGATATATTTGGGCTGGTTGATAACGGCACGGGCAATCGCAGCACGTTGACGCTGGCCACCGGATATCTGATCAGGATATTTATGTTGCAGTTGTGCGATATCGAGGCGATCCAACAGTGCATCAATTTCCTCTTTGGGGCGCTGTGTGACCATAGCAATGTTCTCATAGACTGTCAGATGCGAGATCAGATAATGGAACTGAAAGACAAAACCTATCTCCTGATTGCGGAAATGATTGATATTGCCCAAATCCTCTACCGACTTTCCGTCGAACAGAAGCTCACCCTCTGTCGGATTCAACAATGTAGAGATTATCGAGAGCAGGGTGGACTTCCCACTCCCGCTTTCACCGGTAATCACCGTAAATTGATCATCAGGGATATGCAGGGTGATATTATGTAATATACGTTCCTGATCATAGTCATGACTGACATGCTTCATCTCTATCATCTACTGGCCCCTGTTGATCAATATAATAGGATCTACCCGTGCAGCAAGTAGTGCAGGAATAAGTGCTCCTATCAATGCCATGCTTACCGAACCAAGAAGAAGCTCTATGAAAAGCACCATATCGATCCGTCCGCTAAGATAGCCTTGAAACTTCTCAATATGCTGAAGCTGCTCCAGTAAAACAAGACTGATACCGTAGGCCAGGACAAATGCTATCAGGGTCAACACGATGACCTCCACCACGATGTGCAGTACTATGCGTGACTTTGAGATTCCGACTGCCCGCTTGATACCAAATTCATACCGTCTGTCATTGATCATCATACTCATGAGACTCACGATAGCCAAAAACCCCATAAAAAAAGAGATCGAAGCGATGACGCCGCTGGAAATACGTATGATCTTAAACTGATTATAATTGTCAATAAACTCCGTAGTGGATTTTACCTCTATTCCTTCATTCAGAGATTGAATCTGACGAATGATCACTTCATTATCTTTTTGAATATCCTCCAGAGATACCAGCAAGAATGAAGCACTCTTCTTGAAGAGCTTTTGCGCATCACCTATAGGAATGACGACACCGCCATTTTCGAAACCGATATCACTTTCATAGATACCCGATACCTGAAAATCCGTCCCGAGCAAGGTAATGACCTCCGGACGCTTCAATATGGATGCAACGGTGTCACCCACCATCACTTCACCCTCTTTGGGATAGCTTCCCTGACTCAAGGTATAGTTTGACAAACGGTTTTGTGTCACCCCATAGATGCCGGCAATAGGGACTGCTCCGATAGCACCGACACCCACGATGACACCCTGTGCCTCTTTGACACCTTCTATCTTTGATATAGGGTCTATCAACGAACGGTCAACATCGCTGAAAAAAGTATCCGCAACGCCCTTTTGCATCACAATGATGTCCCCGTCTGTTTTAAGCATGGATGCATACATGCTGATGATACCGTTGCCTAAAGCCGTAATAAGGAAGATCGATGCAATAGCCGCCGTCGCCGAAATCAGGATCAGACTCGTCTTGTACCTATACTTTAAAAAGGATTTGAACATCCGTGTTCTTACTCCTCTTTAAATGTTGCATCGACAATGATATCAACCTTATCGCGCACCGTCAAAAACAGAAGAACAGGAGGTTCAACACCAAAACTTGACATCTTAAACGAGCTCTTGCCTTTGATCATCACTGTTTTACCCTCTTGCTCGATGTCTACGACCATCGTCAATGGATTTTTCACTCCGTGAAAATCCAGAACTCCATGAATCAGGTAACCGATTTCGACTTTTTCAACTTTTGTGAGTGTATAGGTGGCAAAAGGGAACTTCTCACTTTCGATCGTCTCCATCATATTCTCATCCCGGCTCTCTTCATCGCTTCTAAGGCCTTTCATAGAAATGTCAACTGAACCGCTCAACGATTCGATACCCTCTGCTATACTCAAATGCGATGTAATACCGCTGGTTTCAGGGTCTATCTGTGAATCACCAAAGACCTCGGTATGTGCTTTCACAACACCCGTGACTACACTGAGATTGCCTCCCATCAGTACTGACACACTCATGGCAACAAGTAATAAAAACTTTTTCATAATCTCTCCTTCAAATTAGAATTGACAGATTCGACCCGGTGGGAAGAAACCTTATTTCATCTCATACATACCCTGTATATACAGCTGTATACGTGAAAATACCTCTTCTGCCATCTGCATCATAGGCAGATCCAGTTTTTTATAGACATAGATCACTCCCAATGCCCCCAGTGCAATCCAGGCGGAGACAAAAGAACCCGATAGTGCTATCATAAGCCCAGAGCCCGAAGCCATCCATAGGCTTAATGCCATCACTGCCAATAGTACATAAGACAGACGCATCAGCTCCTTGAGGATAATCACGTTGTAGTACGAAATCACAAACGGATAAACCACACCTAAACCCCATTGCCAACCTATACTATACACCAAATAGGTCACCGTGAATAATCCCAATAAAAAAACTTCTGTATGTTTCCAGTCTCTGGCTTTGTACGCCGCTACCAGTCCAAGGATATGTGAGGCGATGATACTATAGGTAAAACTGCCTTCTCCCCATATCTTCATCATATCATTACGTGAAAGCGTCTCAAAAAGTGATGCATCCAGAAGCAGCCACAAAAAGATGGTACCCGCACCAAAAAGTGTCATCTGTGTTGTCTGGCTCTTTGTCTGCTTCATCTGAGAGAACAAAGAGGTAGTAAAAGCAACCAGGGACAGGAAAACTGCAATGCCTGTACGATCTTGGGCAGGAACATCAAAATAGTACGTCCCGTAACTGTATGAGAGGGCCAAGGCAGCGATCACCATCCAAAAATGGTCTATTCTTGCGATCAGCATCGGTGCGGTCAATCCACTGATGAGGCCGAGTACGAACAACTCAAGAACACCAGCATGTGCATAATCAAAAGACAAGATCAACTGTATCAACAATAAAGATGGTATCAACCACTGACGCTCTTTGTGTGCCGCTATGGAGAGGATAATACCCAAGATCCCTCCTACAGGGATTATCCATATCTCTTCCATAAGGGAATGGTGATACTCAACGATACCTGTCTGCAGTATCAGTAGATAATAGGTAAACTCTGAGGCGAACAGAAATAAAAACGCCCACTGATGCACAGGTATTTTTGTTGGGAGTTGCATTATAGCTCTCCTTTTTTATAGTATATACAAGAAGTATAAAGGACAATTATGAAGATTTGATGAAAAGGCGGATACAATCCATTAAGCTGACACACTTTATAATACACTATTCACATAAAAAGGTTCTGGATGTATCTACTGATCGTAGAAGATGAGATTGCCATAGCAGATCAGCTCAAACAACTGCTTGAACATGAGCATTATCATTGTGATGTTGCCTATGACTATGAAAGCGCCTTGAAATATATTGATGAAAAGCGTTTTGACCTTATTCTACTTGATTGGAACCTGCCGGATGGAGATGGCCTTAGTCTTCTCAGATCAATACGTGAAGATGGCTTGAGTACGCCCGTACTTATGCTCTCAGCCAATACCCAGGTAGATGATCGTGTCCGTGTACTGGATGCAGGGGGTGATGATTATCTCTGCAAGCCTTACTCCAACATAGAACTATTGGCACGGATCAGAGCTCTTTTAAGACGTGAATCACCCCATAAGAGTACCGTCATCTCCATTGGTGACTTAACCTTGGATACCACAAGCAGGGATGTCCGCCTACAAGGTGAACCCGTCAAACTGAGCCAATCCGAATTTGATCTTCTTGAGATCCTTCTACAAAACAAGAATGTCGTACTCACCCGCTATCAGCTTAATGAGCATCTATGCCGTGAATATGATGGGTTTAAACAAAGTAACCTCGTTGATGTTCACATTAAAAACCTGCGAAAAAAGATCAATATAGAGAACTTTATCACAACCGTTCGCGGTGTAGGTTATACAATCAGAGATTAGTTTCTAATTGGAGTATAGCCCTTGTTCCTTTACCTTCCCCATCACTTTCCAAAGTCAGTTCTGCCTTGAACAGATGGGCAAGTTTTCTGCTTATTGCCAGGCCTAAACCGCTCCCTTTGTGTTTATTCTGACTGCGATTTTTCACCTGTGTAAAATCCTCAAAAAGTCGTTTTAGGTTCTCACTGCTGATTCCGATTCCGCTGTCTTTGATCTCAACACAAATATATTTCTCACACTTTCCAAGTCTGACCTCGATCGAACCGCTGTCCGTAAACTTGATCGCATTGGAGATAAGGTTCATCACGATCTGTTTACACAAGCGCTTATCAAGCAAGACATCTTCTTCCCTGTCAAGCCGGTTTTCCAATGTCAAGCTAATTCCTTTTTCCTCAGCCAGTACCTCCAGCATCTCCACCGTCTCTTTGATCGATAGATACAACGCTGTACTTTGCTGTACTTCGATATTGGCTGTCACCTTGCCCGCTTCTATCTGTACAAGGTCCAAAATATCGTTGATCATACCTAAAAGATGCTCAGCTGAAGACTCCATAATGGCTATCTTATCCTGCTGCTGAGGGGTCGTGTTCTCATATCCGATCAAATATTGTGCTGCACTCAATATGGTGTGTAAAGGAGTACGAAGTTCATGAGACATCAAAGAGATAAACGTAGATTTTGCCCGTGAAACTTCCTGAGTACGTTCAATAAGGCGTATTTGGTTTAACTGTAACATGATCATAGTCGCGATTGATTGATAAAAGGTGTTCTCATTCGGATCATGTGATGCATCCCCTGTCTCAGAAGTGATCTTTCCATAGAACTCGTCTGTATCCTTTTCAAAGTCTTTGACGAAGAGCATCATGCATTGCATCGGAGGGATCTCATGCTCCGATGCATCATATTCACTGGAGAAAGAAAATCTTTTTTCAGGCATCAGACGATGAAGTTCGTCCATAACCACCTCGATACACTCCCGTTCACTTTGTGTTGAGATAAGATGATTAAAGATATTGATCAACTGTGTAAAACGAAGGAGTCGAAGTCTGTTCTCCTCTTCAAGAACACTAAAAGCATGATTCGTCGCCTGAACCATACTGTTGAAATCATGGGCAAGTTCAGTGATCTCTCCCTGTGATTCGATTGTCACCTGCGTCGTATAGTCCTGTGTTGATATGATGGACTTTGTAGCTTTTGTCAACTTGGCGATCGGCTCTAGAATACGTTTACTGATCCAGGAAGCTATCAATGCGATGATCACTGTACCAAATCCGAACAGCGCCCAAATAAGATATACAAAAGTATCTAGAAATTTAAAGGCCTCTGTTTTTTGGATGACATAGACGATAAACCATCCTTGAAGCACTCCTTCAAACCCTTCTTTGATGATGACATACTGCTTGTTTATGTACGTTGACTGATCATCAATGGCCTGTAGCAATGGCTCATCCAGTTGGTACCCGACCTGCTGTGCATTGTCACGACTATAGATGGTAGAACGTACTCCATATTTATCCACGGTAAAAGACTTGAAGTTAGAAAAAGCATACTCCATAAACATATATCCCAAATCCTGTTCTTTTTCAAAACTACCGTGAATGGGGGTAAACATGACAATACTCTTATAAGTAAAAAAGTATTTCTTTTTCTCGTGTTGTGCCTGTAAAAATTTTTTGTGATAATGAAAACTATGTATCTTTTCGGTATCAGAAGAAGAGACCATCTGAAGATCCCTATCGATTGCAAACAGATGTACATCAAGGGAGAGGTCCTTGTGTTTTTGCACAAGCAGTTGGGCGATTCGCTTGTCGATATCTGCGACAAGCATATCATTCATCATATCCAAAGAGGCTAAAAACCCAAGCTCTTTTTGCAACGTGACCATCTGGGATTCCAACTGCTGTTTCATCTGATGTATCTGTAGATGATGCGTCGTCAGTGTAGACTCCAGGATCTTCTCTTTTCCCAGGTTTTGACTATAGATAAGAATAAGCAAATAAGGAAAGAAGCCGACACTGAACAGCGCTATCAAGAGCTTTGTCTTCAACGTTTGCGGCAAGATCCATCGTAACAGCTTCATTGTATCTGCTCTTTGTATATGACTTTTACCTCATCATTCACACTGCTTATGGGAATATACCCGATTGCACCTTCGACTTTTTGAATGAACATCAACAGGCTCTGAACCGATTCGACTCTGTATGGAGGTCGAAGCCCCTTGTAATGCTGTTTCAGCCAATAGCTCTCCAGCTGAGCATGACTCATTTTCAAGATATTCTTTTCAAAGGAGTGACGCACATCACTCTCTGCGGCAAGGTTGATCGGTTTGAGCTTGACCCCTTCCCAGTACCGTCTTTGTTTGAGATAGATCATCTTGACCTGCGATTCATCCAGACTTTCTATCGGACTATCGGGGTGGGTCACAAGCACAAACGGTTCAGCATTGAGTGCACTTAAAAGTACGAGCATGACACTTAAGGCTTTCATCATGGCACGCATCCCTAAAATAGTGCCGAGAATGAAAGAAGAAACTTATTCTCCTTTTTATAGGAGTGCCACTGGTACTCACTCTTGATGGCAATGGAATAATAGGGTCTATAGGTATATCCAAATACACCAAAACTGTCTTTTATCCCTGTCTTTTCATCATCACAACTCTCCACTCGGAGGATTCCCTCATGATCTTGGACGATACGGTACACCCCTTGAAGATACCCTGAAGTCGCGACTGTCTCATCATCGTCAAACTGCGAACCAAACTCTCCTTGCAGTCGCAATGTATCCAACTCATACTGGAATGCTCCGAGGAGATAGGTATACTCTTGATCAGGCTTGACTTCAAAATAGCCTGCATTAAACTGAAAAAGCGTTTGCTTATACAAAAAAGAAGTTCCCATGCCATAATGACGATTCGTATCAAAATTGTTGTAAACCTCGTCTCTGTTAAAGAGTTCATCCATATCTTCACTCTCTTGGACCATAAGGTGAAGGGTAAACCTATCCTCGCCAAACTGCTGGTATTTAAACTCTGCCCCTGTAGTAAACTTGGGAAAGATCTGCTCCGTAATACGGGGGTTAGAACTCGTGTCTCTGAGTACATTGATGGGATTTTGGTTCCATAACCCTATAATCGAGTTGAACTTACCTGTCTTTAGATCGTAGTTGTCATTGAAGTTATAATTGACATAAAGCCGTTCAAGATGTACACGGTCCTGATGACTTGCATTGGCATTATCACCAAAAGATTCACGGTATATCTCTTCTCCCTCCAACTCCAACATATACGAGAGATGCTCATACTCGCCATAGAACATAATGGCTAATTCGTCCAGTTCAAGTACACGTTCCTTACCGTATCCATGTTCATAATCCAAAGAGAAATAACCTCCCATATACAAAGGAAGTTCACCTAATTTAAGGCCATGTCCAAGTTGATATTCCGACTCTGAAGCAAAGAGTGAGACCAGACAAAAATAAGATATACACAAAAAACGTTTCATCGGTATACACCTGCTAAAAAAGTATTACAAATATGGAAAAGACATTGTTAGACCTAGATCTTCTGCACAAATTCATATCTGCTTATTCTAGCATATTCTATGTATAAGACAGCCTTGTCTACACCCCTGTCGAGCCAACCCATAATCATGAAAAGAGAGAAGATACTTGATAATCAAATCATATATTGATATGATTATCAGATGAAAAAAGTGTGGAAATGGCAACACAGGCAATGGCCTGACTTTACTTATGGGCATAAGAACCTCAATCATCTGTATCATCAATTGGGCCAACTCAAAATGGCGGAGACCACTCTGTCTAAGCGGGAATACCTGTTGTTACAAAAAGAGTCCCTCTATCAAGAAGCCATTGCCACTTCTCTTTTGGAAGGGGATCATATAGAGCCTAAACACCTCAGGATTGCCCTGGAAAGCCGATTCAGACCCAATAACCCCCAACGCAATCGTGATCCGAAACCCGAATCCCTTTTAGATATCTTATTGGACACCAAACGCACTGATGAGCCCTTAAGCAAAGCGCGCCTTTTCGCCTGGCATCAAGCCATGTTTATTCAGGAACAACACCTATCTCATCCTGTCAGAATCGCCTCGTTTCGGACAGAAGAAGAGGGAGAGGTAAAGATCATCTCCGGAACGTGGCATCATGAGATCGTTCATTATATCGCCCCTCCTGCGTCCACCGTAAATGATCAGATGCAGCAGCTTCTGACATGGATCAATGAGGAGCATCAAATCGATGCCATCATCAAATCTGCTATTGCCCATCTCTGGTTCCTACTCATTCATCCCTTCGATGACGGGAATCGGCGTCTGGCCAGAGATATCAGCGACTATATTCTCTCCGGATCCGACCTTGCCCCCTCGAATCTATTCACACTGGCCCATGAAATTCACGCTATGAAACAGAGTTATTATGAGATGCTCGATCAAAACTGTACTGCTGATACTATGGACATCTCATCCTGGGTCGAGTGGTACTTGATGATGTTTGAAAATGCATTGGGAAATGCCCTATTGCGAGTGCAGACCCTGCGATATAAACGCCTCATCGCCGAAGGGATGCAATCCTATGTCCTTAATGCACGGCAACGCTCGCTCTTAGGTCTCCTTTTGGAAGACGGCATACAAAAAAAACAGTTAAAGACGGCCTATTATGCACAGCGTTTTAACACCTCCAAGCCTACCGCAGCCCGTGATCTGAGTGACCTGGCACATAAAGGCTTTTTAACATCCCACGGAAAAGGAAGAGCTGTCTACTATCTTCTCAACCAGGACTTTAACACCTGAAGAGCTACTCCTCATGCTCCAACAGAAAATGTACCCTTGCCCCTTTGGAAGCGGAGAACAGGGAAGTGATGGCAATATAAACACTGCGATTGGTGTTAAGCAGTGAGATGAGCATTGTTTTATTCATCCTGTCACTGCTCATCATCGATGTCGCTTCTTTTAAGATCAGGTTATTTGCGTCTTGGGCTTTTTGGAATTTCTCCTTACACTCTTCAAGGGACCAACTCTCCTGGATATAATGCTGAAAAATATTCAAAGCAAAGGCCAGGTTCTGTCGGAGTTCGTTATAAAAATAGAGCATGCTTTTATTGTCACTCTCATAAAACTCATTCATGTTCTCTCGCACATCCTTGAGCAGTTTTGCCGCATATACACTCTCCCGGATAGATGTCATAAGCGTATCAAGCTTATGACTCTGGTCACGGGTAAGGTTTTGCTGGTTCAAAATATTCGTAAAGACTAAGGTGCTCAGCTCTATCTCTTTGATCTTCTCATAGGCCTTATGATGGTCAAAGTCGATCTTCATCGGATTTTGCTCTATAACGGATTTCACATCGTATCCCTTTTTAAGCACATCATTGGGTTTGATATTTGCCACCAGAAGTGCAAACTTCATCGTCTTTGAAAAAAGCCGGCTAACCTCATCCCGCAGAGCGACCATTGCAGTATCAGGGATATGTGCATCTACCTTGTGTATATATTTTGTTGCCACTTGTTGCTGATGCTTGAAAAGCCGTTCAAGGTAATGTGCTATCAATGGGATAAAAGAAGCCAGCAACACTACTCCCAAGAGATTGAAGATAGTATGAAAAAGTGCCAGGGCGATGATAAGGTCATCTTTTAATGCAAGGGTATCCAATAAAAAGCTCGTCGAAAAAGGAAGTATCATAAAAGCGACAATCGCCGTCAGAAGATTAAAAAACAGATGCGCTACGGCTGCTCTTTTTTTATCGGGAATACCCCCAATACTCCCCAATAAAGCCGTCACGGTTGTACCGATATTCGTACCGATCACCATGGCTGCCGCCTGGTCAAAACTGAGGATATTCGCATATATCGCTGATAATACAATCGCTGTTGCAGCCGAACTCGACTGAATAAGAGCCGTGATAAAAAGACCCAGTAAAACAAACACGATAAGAGGCAGGTAGATATACTGCGCCAGATCAATACTTTGGGCGACCGTCTCAATGGCCTCTTTCATCAGCTCCAAGCCAAAAAAAAGCAACCCAAAACCTATCAGGACCTTCGAAAACACGACAATATGCCGATTAGCTGAGAAGATCAATCCAAAACCGCCTGCACCTATCATCGGCAGGGCAAAAAGCTCGATCTTTACCTTAAATCCCAAAGTGGCCACTATCCAGGCAGTCACCGTTGTCCCAAGATTAGAGCCGAAGATCACGCCGATGCCCGAACTCAGAGATATCAATGAAGCCGATACAAAGGAGAGTGTCAACAGTGTCACCACCGATGAACTTTGCAAAGCTGCAGTCACTATTGTACCGGTCAGGATCGCCTTGAAGGTCGTAGACGTAGAATTTTTTATCCAACGCTTGAGTCGGATACCGGCCATCTCTTTAAGTGCTGATTCCATATAGGCCATACCGAATAGAAAAATGCCCAGACCTGAAAGTGCTTCAATTATCATCATTGTCATATTGACTCATTATATCACTAAAAGAAGAGAAACGTATATGGGAATACTAGTTGATAAAAGGAGAGAATGGTTTCGTACTAACCTCTACACGCTGCCCTATTTCAAGGTCTTTTGCCTCATCTTCGTCAAGGACGATCTCCACAAGTTGCTGTCCTATAGCGACTACGGCAATATAGATCACATCCGCTTTTACGATCTCGAGCAACTCTCCTTGAAGTGAGAACTTCTGACTTCCGCGTGCCTGCAAGAAGACCTCTTTGGCCGTACCATCCTGAACTACTTTACCGTGCTTGAGAGTGATCACCCGATCTGCCAGCTTATATATTTCACTCGGATCATGGGAGACCATAATCGTCGTCGTCCCAAATTCCTGGTGCAGATTCAAAATATCCTGTTGAAGCTTTGAACGCATCTGCGGATCCAGCGCGGACAAAGGTTCATCCATCAAGAGCAGCTTAGGCCTGCGCATCAAAGCCCTGCACAGGGAGACCCTCTGTTTTTGACCTCCGCTCAGCATGTGAGGACGACGTTTTTTCAACTCTGTCATATGGGTCAACTCCAACAGATGTTCCGCCAACACCTTGTCTTTACTGACATAAAGAAGGTTTTGTTCTACACTCATATTGTCAAAAAGTGCGTAATCTTGAAAAACAAAACCTATGTCACGCTGTTGTGGTGAAAGACTCTTTTTACCGTCAAGCCATGATGTCTCTCCCAACTGGATCTTTCCGCTAGCATCTTCAAGCCCTGCCAAAATGCGAAGTAGCGTACTCTTTCCGGCTCCACTCTCACCACTGAGTGCAATGAACCCCTGTTCTGCCATTTCAAGACAGACCTTCAGGTCCATCTTCCCTTCGCTCCCCTGGATTTTTTTTTCAATATCGATTGTAAGCATCAGGCTGTCCCCAATCTATGTGAATGACGACGGTTAAAACTATAGACACCCAAGAGCACGATAAAACTCATCACGATCATGATTCCCGAATAGATATGTGCCATGCTATAATCAAGGATCTCAACAAACTCATAAATCGCGACAGAAGCCACTTTCGTTTCTCCCGGAATCGATCCCCCTACCATCAGCACAACTCCGAATTCACCTACCGTGTGCGCAAAAGTCACAATAAGTGCCGTGAGAAGTGCCGGTTTGATATTAGGCAATGCAATATATACCAAAGTCTGAAACTTTGATTTTCCCGCCAGATATGAAGCTTCGAGTATGTTTTTGTTAATCGACTCGAATCCGCTTTGCAAAGGCTGCACCATAAAAGGAAAAGAGTAAAAACAGCTTGCGATCACCAACCCTGTAAAATTGAACACAAGTTTGATACCAAACTGTTCTTGAAAGAACGCTCCTATGGGCGAATTATAAGAAAGCGCATACAAAAGATAAAACCCTATCACCGATGGAGGTAATACAATCGGCAAAGAAGTAATCGCTTCTATAAAGGGTTTGCATCGGCACCGGCTTTGAGAAAGCCACCAGGCCAAAGGTAAAGCGATCAAAAAGAGGATTACAGTCGTGAGCCCTGCTAGCTTAAATGAGAGTAAAAAAGGTGTGAGATCAAATTCCTGCATCATAACACCTCCACAATCGACAGTTCACTTGACTTGATCAATGCGGTGATAGCGTCTCCCTCTTTCAAGTTCATCTTCATTGCCGAGTCTTTCGTGATAATGCTCTCAAGCGATGTCCCTAAAAAATCAAACTTGACACTGCACAGTAACTCTCCCATCTGCAAAGAAGTGATCACTGAGCTTAACTGATTGGAGATACTCAGTTCTCCTGAGAACGTCTTGGCAATGGCGATATTGGTTGCCTTCGCGCCCAAATGTACATGCGTACCTACCTTCAGGGATTGATCCAACTCCAGAGAGATCATCTTCATAACCTCTGTTTGCACCTTAAAATGGACCAGGTTGATAGTACCGATGGAGTCAATCGCCGAGATCTCTGCTTTTATATAATTCATTATATAATGTACCCGTATTTCTTTAAGATCCCCTGTCCCGTCCCACTCAGGACAAAGTCATAGAATGCCTTATACAAAGGTTCTTCATGAGAGGTTTTAAGAAGGATGATTCCCTGCTTTATAGGCTCATAGTGTTTAATATCAATCTCTTTCCAATGTACACCCTCATGATATGCCTGCATCCTATGACTATACAATGCCGCCTTGGATATGATCCCGATATGTACAGCAGTCAGCGCATAAGAGAGTGTTTGTGATATTGATTCGGAAAAAATGAACTTTGGCCTTGCTATCGCCAATACCTCCGCATCTTCCATCGCTTCAATCGCTGCCTGTCCATAGGGAGCAGTCTTTGGATTGGCCAAGGCAATAGTCTCTACCTCTTGATCCGCCAGTAACCCCAGACCCAGCGTAAAATCTCTTGGACTTACACTAAAAAGTGCCAAAGCCCCCTGTGCATACACTTGGGGAGGCGCCATCGCCAATCCCCTGTCGAACAGGCTTTGTGGATATTGCATGTCCGCAGACATAAATAGACCGTAAGGCGCCCCATGCTGTATCTGTGCGGAAAGTTTCCCACTACTGCCCAAGATAATATCAATCTTGGTTTCAGGATGAGCCTTTAAGAACTCTCCTTTCAGCTCTTCAATCGCATAGGAGACATTCGCTGCCACGGCAATCGTCAACTGCTGCGCCGTCAACGTTTGCATTACAAGAAGTACCAAGAGACTGATCCGTATCACCCTATGCCCTTTTTAATATGAATATACAATTTTCATTCTAGAGGCGTAGTATACCAAAGTATATAACGATCTTGCAAATGCTCCTTTATACAGCCTTTGCCATGCCCATCATTTCCTTTTGTCGTATACTCATCTCCTTGATCTGGCGGTCAATACCATCTTGCCATGTATGCTCCGGCATATATCCCAAGATCTCCTCTGCTTTGGCATTAGTGGACTTGGTATCTTCAAGCAGATAGACGATGGAACGAACGATCAGGGGGTCATTGGGTAATATAGGGTCTATTAGCTCCATACAGCGCGCAAACCCATAGGCAATGGGAAAGGAGACAGAGAAATGGGGATAAGGATACTTATACTTGTGATGCAAATATTGCAACACCTCCTTGACCTTGGGGACATCTTTACCCAGGATATGAAATCCCTCAAAATGGTTAGGCATCTGTTTGTCATACATGACCGCCTTGCAAAATGCCTGTGCGATATCTCTTCCGTCTATCAGTGGCATAGGTGTATTCCCTCCCTTTACCAAAGGGACGAGATGCGTTTTAAGCCTCGGTAAGAGAATCGGTAAAAGCCCCAGAGAATAATCCTCTCCTACAAAAAGACCACATCGCAGATTGATCACTTCAAAACTCTCACAGGAGAGACGACGGAGATGATCTTCTATGCGTATGACATTGTTTAAATGAGGCCAGAATGGCCGAAAACAGCCCAAACTGTTTTCATCTGCTTCCTCACCGCGACATCCCGCGCTTAACGTAGACAAATTAAGATACCTCTTCACACCTGCTTTTTTTGCTTTGTCAATGAGATTGAGCGTCGGATCCAAATAGAGTGCTTTTGAGTTTTCCTCCTGTGCATACAATGCTGTCCAAGAGGCAAGGTTCACCAATATATCTATCCCCTCAAAAAGCGTTTCTAAATAGACCTCATCCCGAATATCCCCTACTCTCAGCTCCTCACCCTGAAGAGATGGACACAAACGTGCACTGTTCCTGCATCCAAGTATCATCCTTACATTTCGATTTTCCTTTAGTGCACGGGATACATGTGTCCCGACAAAACCTGTCGCTCCTAATATCAATACCCTTGTCATACTTTTCTCCTCACTTACAGACCATATGGTTTGTTTAAGAATAATAACCAAAAAATGGTATTTTGTAAATATTTTAGTTCTATGAGGTATTAAAAAAGGCAACCTGTTTTCTTAAGTTGTTATTTATACTATAAGGAGTAACATTGTTCTTGTAGCTACTAATTAAGAACCACAAGGAAGCCAATGATACAAATAATTTTTACGGCTTTAGGTCTTGACTTGTTTCTTCAAGCACGTTCTAGTGGATTGAGCGTTCTTCCGCTTGAAAACAAGAATAGATCGGGTGAGTACAGAGAAGATAGTCTATAACTATTTTTGCTATTGGTGCATATCGCAGAGCGATACGGGCACACTGACATGTGTGTCTTATAGTACACCTTAATGGAAAGAGTGTTATAGGCCGTGAGCAGATGCAAACCTTGATTCCAGTCTATGGAAACCCTACTAGAGCTTGACTCATAGTGGATACTGAAGGGCATTGAACTCCTCTAGAACATATCTTATCTATCGTAATTAAGCGACTCCCTGAGAGTAAGCCTTTATTTCAGGACAAATGTCCTGATACCTCTTGAAACTTCATGTTTTACCTCCAAACTTATTTTTACTTTATTTTTTAAATTTAACACTTCTGTAACAATTTTTTGAAATAATCCCTTCCTAATCAGGAGAATCTATGAAAATGCACAGAATTAAAATCAGTATTATTGCAGCGTTATGTGCAACCGGTACCTACGCAGAAGTCATCAATTTAGAGCCTGTCAGTGTCACAGGAACAAAATCTGAAGAAAAAGTCATTGACCAAGCCTTAAGTATCTCGACCAAGGAAGAGAGTGAGATCAAGCTTGATCAGGTCATCGTTCAAAAAGACCTGCTTAATTCTATTGCCGGTGTACAGATCGAACAGACCGGCTCTGTTATTGGACATACGACTGCTATCCGTATGCCAGAGAACAAGAGTTCTTATTACCTTTTTATGCAAGATGGCATCCCCGTACAATCATCAGGATTTTTCAATCATAACGGGCTCGCGTATACGACTTACCAGTCTGCGACATCCGTTGAAGTATTAAAAGGTGCGGGAACCGCTCTATACGGTTCAGATGCAGTTGCTGCCGTAATCAATGTAGAGTCACTCAAAAAACCGTCAAAAGAGCAGGAAATTTCCCTGAAAGGTATGGAAGGAAGCTATGGCTTTGCTTCTGGCTCGGTAGAGATGAGCGATACTATTGATGGTACAAGCGCATACCGTGCCAATGTAGGATACATGCATAGCGACGGTTGGCGTGATCATACCTCAACAGACCGTATCGAAGCCAATCTTCGTTATGATCAGGAGATCAACGACGAGAATGAACTAAAAATCATCTTCAATACAAGTAAGACAGATGCTGAACAGGCAGACTCTTTCCATGATTATGAAAACATTGAAAATGTTTCCAAAGATGCAAGCGACGATGCAGACTATTTTGCAGCATTAGATGCCACTGACATCAAACGCGAATTTGATTATGCGCGACTCAGTGCAGAGTGGAGCAATTACTCTTTTGATAATCTTGAGATCTCTTTAACTCCATATTTGCGTTATAACCGAAACCGCTATGTTGCTACCTGGGAAGGCAACTATCCAAGTAGTGATAATACAATCCAAACAGCAGGTTTAATGGAAAAGAACACCTATGATGCGTCATGGGGCAGACTTATCACCGGTTTTGATGGGGAATATACACAATCTTCTCTCAACTATGCCCAGGACTTTGACATCACAACAACAGGTTTTGGAGGAGCCACCTATACGACAGGTAAGCTGTATGATTATGACGTCGACTATATGGCTATCGCACCATACATTCATACAGAATATGACATAACCGAAGCGATGATGCTGACAGCAGGTCTGCGCTACGATTACAATCATTATGACTACCAAAACAACCTTGCCGACAATACAACAGATCCTTCAGGTGTCTATTTTCGTCCTGCAGACCGCACAGATAGTTTTTCTCACCTGAGTCCAAAACTCTCGTTGCAATATCAAGCAGATAAAGATATCAATATATATGCCCGCTACGCCAATGGATTCCGTATTCCCCAGGCAGTGACCCTCTACTCAATGAAGGCCGGTTATAGCCAGGTAGAACTCGATCCTGAAATATCTGATACCTTCGAGATCGGTATTAAAAAACTTTTTGCTGAAAAGAGTTTCCTGGAAATAGCCTTGTATTACATGACGGTAGATGATACGATCACCTCGTATAGAGTTGGCGGAACACGCTATTATGCCAATGGTGGAGAAACAATTCACCAAGGTATTGAAGCAACCCTTAATACACAGATCACAGATGAGTGGGGAACACATATCGCTTACTCCTACTCCAAACACAATTATGTAGACGATACAACTTTCAATGACAATGAGATCGCTCAGGCACCGAACCATTTGGCAAATGTCCGCCTGATCTATACTCCAAGCGCGGTGAACGGTCTTCGCATCATGGGTGAATGGCAATATGTCGGTTCATATTGGATGAACGACCTTCATGAGACCAATCCTGCAAGAGGGATCAATCATGCCAAATATGGTGGGTACAGCATAGGGAATCTAAAAGCAGATTACCGATATGATGATCATATCTCTATCTTTGGCAAAGTAAATAATATTACCGATGAGGCATATGCAGTGAGTGCCAGTTCAAAATACAGCGATGCTTTCTCTCCGGGGGACCCACGTCAATTCTATGCAGGTCTTGAGTATAGATGGTAAAACTCTTTAGACTTCACAAATACTCCGGCTTGACTGCCGGTGTACTCCTTTTCATACTTTCCCTCACAGGTTTTTTCCTTGATCATAAAAACTGGTCATTCATGTATGACATCTCCTTTGAACATGTTCCGGATTCCGTATATAAACATGAGAAACGTCTTGTGGAAGCATATTGGATAGATCCAAAGGATCCTACCCATATCGTTGTCGGAAGCCGCCGAGGGGTTTTTGAGAAGCATGAATCAGGCTTTATGAAAACCCTGGATAAACAATGTCTTGGTCTTCGTTCTGATAATAATGCACTCTATGCGGCTACAAATGATGGGATATACATCCTCGAGAATGCTCAATGGAGGTCCTTCTCCCTTAAAGGCTTGTACATTAATGCGATTGCTGTCTATGACGATAAACTCCTTGTCTCTATTGATAAGAAGCTATTGACATTAATTGATATTAAGAGTGGAAAAGTCTTGACACAGACCGAAGTCTCTATACCTGAAGAGGACCTCAGGCATGAAATATCTCTGGGTCGTTTTGTAAGAGATTTACATTATGGTCGTGGTCTCTTTGATGGTATTGCCTCGTTGCTTATCAATGATTACGCCGCATTGATCCTGGTATTTCTCTCCTTGAGCGGTTATATTATCTGGTATCTCATCAAACATAAAAAGAGTGCAACCATCTCCCGCAGGCTCATACGTCTACATGCAAACGTGTTCGTCCTGCTTGCGATCATCCCTTTCATTATCCTGTTGGTGACGGGTATCTTCCTGGATCATCCTAAACTTCTTGGTGCTTTTATGCGTTCCGTACATATACCTCATGCTATCTTGCCGCCGGTATACGGAACACTCAAAGAGGACATCTGGTCTGTAGATCTGGATAAGAACAGCTATAGAATCGGAAACCGCTATGGTGTCTATGAGAGTACGAACCTTGTCGATTGGAAGATGACTGCCAAAGGATTTGCCTACAGGATGAAACGTATTGATGACACCTTGTATATCAGCGGCATGGGTGCACCAAACAGAATATTGCATAATGGCACACTGAAGGTTCTTCCTAAAACACCGCATATGTTCAAGGATATCAATCTTGTGGATAATGAAAAAGTGTTTCTGTCCCACAAAAGTCAACTTGCACTTCCAAAGTCTGAGAGTGCAACACTCTACTCCCTTTTGCTTGCCTTGCATGATGGAACATTTTTCTCGTCTTGGTGGGTTTGGATCAATGATATTGCTGCCGTCTTATTACTCATGCTGGGAATTACCGGGACAATGCGTTACCTTAGAAAGAAAAAACTTATTTGACCTTTTAAAGATAGGTCTCGATATCCACCTCATCGATCTGCTCAGGCTTGAGATACATCTTCGCATACTCAAGATACACACCTGAGCGTAAGAAAAGCTCAAAGACATCAGCGTCGATATCCTCATCCTTTTTCATAAAACTCATGATCTTGAGCGCTTCGCTGAGTGTCTTGCCTTTTTTATACGGACGGTCAGAAGCCGTCAACGCTTCAAATATATCTGCCAAAGCCATAATACGTGCAGGAATGGACAAGTCATCTCTGCTAAGTCCTTTTGGATACCCCGTCCCAATCATCGTCTCATGATGGGTTCCCGCATATTCAGGGATATTCTCCATTCCCTCAGGATAGGGAAGCTTTTCAAGCATCTTAATCGTCATGATCACGTGCTCTTGTATCTTAAAACGTTCCTCATGACTCAGTGTACCTTTTTGTATACATAGATTATAGACCTCCCCATAATCATAAAGTTTTTGAGGCACTTCTAGTTTAAAGCCATCCTTCTCATATCCCTCTTGATCAAAATGTTCCCGCTTGATGACATGTTCACTACTGTCGTGCAGTAAATACTCTTGCGTGTCATCTTGATCCACATAACGCATCAGTTCAAGATCAGATAGACCTGCACGTTTGTCAAAATGAGCTTGCCATCTGCGTTTGGCAATATCTTTAACCCGTTCCTGTTTCTCTTCACTCATAAACTCCCCACCGATATTACACTCTGCGATAAAGTTAAACTCATCCAGAAGCACGCTGTGCTCATTTTCTTTCCAGGCCTCAACATCTTCTTTTGAATCACCCTGCAAACGACGTTCATACCCTTCTATCTCTATATCGCGCCAGATCACTTCAAAGCGTGTCCGTATCTCGTGTATACGATTATAGATCGTCTCTAGTTTTGTTGCCTTATCTACTACATACTCAGGTGTCGTTATCTTCCCGCAATCGTGCAACCATGCACCGATCTTAAATTCTCTCCATGCATCCTCATTCTTGAAACGGAAATCTTTAAACGCTCCTTCCTTGGACTCTTCAGCGCTCTTTGCAAGCATCATAGCGATCTCAGGAACACGCTGACAATGTCCACCAGTATAGTGAGATTTTGCATCAATCGCATCCGCGATCAATTCGATAAAGGAGTCCATCAATTCTGCTTGTGCTCTTTGATAAGACTGTATGCTTTTGGCCATAGAGACCAGTGAATCCGATAGTTCTGCCAACTCTGTTATATGTGTACCAATATGTTTTACCTCATCAAAGGCTCGTAGCTCCACTTTTTCATTTTGCTCCATCAGACTCTTTACCGGTCTGACGATACGTGCTGTTGTATACAAGATCAAAGGAATGGACAAGATCAAGAAAACGAAAGCAATGACGAGAGAATAGTAGACCTGCTGCATATAGGGGTCCAGCATAACATCCGTGTTTAATGTGATACCGATATAGGTATCTTCATCTGCCTCTTGGGAGATTGGGCTAAGCATGGCAAATTTTGCTATTTCTTTCTCTTCATATTGTACCAACTTGCCGACATTGTCTTCTAAAAGGACTTTGTTAAACAGTTTATCTTTGAGATTGTCTTGATTCTCATCTGTTGATACAACAATACCTATGTCCTTAGTAAACATCGATATCGTATTACTTGGGTCCATTTTATGTTGCTTCAATATCGAGGTCAATTCATCTAAGGTAAAGTCGATCGCCAATACCGCCTTAGAGTCATGTACCTGCTTTGAATAGGTAATCCCCATCTGCTGAAGATTACTATAAAGATAGGGGTCTGTCCGTATAGCCTTATCGCTTTGAATAGCTTCTATGTACCATGGACGGGTAGTAACCTTATAGTCGGAAGGTTCAGACGACTTGTTTAACAACCTGAACTCTTTATCGTAATATTCTAAAAACTTTATCCTGTTTGTCTCTGCACCAAAGATCTTTAATACTATCCATCGTGTCTGTTCGGGAGCTTTATAATGCACATATAGGTCCTTACTGACATGCATGTTGATCACCTCATACATATCCCCGTTTTCATATCCCATATACATCGCATATATAGCAGGTCTGCGCTTCATATGATAGGCAAACCGCTCAAAGGTCACCTGATGCTCCTTGGCATTGGCAGAAAAAAGAAGATCGCTATAGTGCTCACTTAGATAGAGCATGTTCTTGACATTTTCATCTTTTGATTGAAAAAGCTGCGTAACGTTCTGGGCAAGTTTGGTAAATGTCTGTTGAGTAGCGGAAAGACTCAGTTTTTGACTGAAATAGTATTCTAATCCTAGCAAGGATACAGAGATTATGCCGATCAAAATAAGAAAATTGGTGAGGATATTGATACGGATCGAGACCTTGCGATAAGTCATGGCTATATCCTTATAAAGACAATAAGACCCATTTTAGCATAAATAAGAAAGTACTATTGGCGGATCTTCCCGAGCCACTCTCCCATCTTCTGTTCATACCCGATAGGTTTGAATTCAACGAACTTCAGGTCTTTACTCAAATATTGCTGCTTGACCCATCCTCCAAAATCATGAGGATATAGATAACCCTCGTTTTGCTGCTGAATAGTTTTGGGAATATCCAGTATCTCTCCTGCTCTAATTGCCGCTTGAGCCTGGTTGATAGCATTGTAGGCTGAGTTCGACTTTGGTGAGGCACAAAGATAGATGACGGCTTGAGAAAGGATAATACGTGCTTCGGGATAACCGATCTGTGCCACGGAGGTCATAGCCGAGGTACACAAAGTCAAGGCTTGAGGATTGGCATTACCAATGTCTTCTGAAGCCAAGATCACCAGCCGTCTTGCAATAAATGCGGGATTCTCCCCTCCTTCGATCAATCGTGCAAGATAGTAGACTGCTGCATCCGGATCAGAACCGCGTATGGACTTGATCATCGCTGATATCAGATCATAATGCACCGAAGCCTCTCCCGTGCCGTCATTGAGTGAATAAGGGCGTAAAGCTTTCAGATCATCGAGTGAGATATCTTTCTTTCCTACGGAAACAAACTCCAAAAGCTTTAACATCGCTCTGGCATCCCCGTTACTTGAGACAACAAGATAACGCATTGCCTCCGTTTCCAGATTCAGCTGTTCCCTGTCACATGCCCGTTTAGCAAGTTCTTTTAAGTCTTCATCGCTATGCGCTTTTAACTCAAAAAGCATCGATCGTGAACGCATGGCTGCCGTCAAAGAGAAATAGGGGTTTTCTGTCGAGGCACCGATAACAATGACCAGATTGTTCTCCATCACCGGCAATAATACCTCTTGCTGGTTTTTTGCCAAACGGTGAACCTCATCAATAAAAATCAACGGTTTTTGCAATGCATTTTCATATTGTGTGAATATTCTTCGCAACTGATCGATCTTTAACGAAGTGGCATTAAACTCATAAAACGGGGAATCCATCTCATTGGCAATAATGCGTGCCAACGTCGTTTTACCGCAACCGGGAGGACCGTAAAAAAAAGCATGGGGCATCTGCGCATTTTTCAAGAGTTGTCGTAGAGGAGAGTCTTGTGAGGCTATATGTGCCTGTCCGACAAAGTCATCAAAGACTTTTGGACGAAGAAGATAAGTAAAGTCAGCCACGTCTATATCTGTATCAGCCGTTGATTACTTTGATAATAACATCCCTTTGCTCGCGAGGACCGTCAAACTCACAGAAAAAGGCTCCTTGCCATTCACCAAAAAGTGGATGACCGTCTACAACGGGGATACTCACAGAAGCTCCCGTCATAGCTGCTTTAAGATGACCGGCAGCATTTCCGCCCTTGTGGGAATACTCCTGTGTAGAAACGTACGTCTTTAAAAGCTTTAAATAATCACGTCGCAGGTTTTGGTCGACATTCTCAAAAAGGACTACTGATGCTGTGGTATGTGGGGTAAATACGACTACTATCCCCTCTTTTACACCGGAAGTGATAACGGCTTCTTTGACCTCTTTAGTAATATTGATCATCTGTGTCGTATGTGCAGTTTGAAGTTGAAGTTTAGTCATAGTCTTTGTCATCCTTTAGTATGTTTTGAAGTCTATTCTTTACCTTATTGATACGTTTGCGTTTCTCTTTATCCTCTTCCATCGCATTGAGTTTTTCATTATCTGATTCAGCCTGAGCCTTCTCTTTCTGAGCCTTCTCTTCTTGACGTTTCTTAAAATTATCACGCTGGCTCTGTGTCTTCGTCTGCTGATCGACATAATCACGAACGGAGGTATACTCGCTTCGTGTAAGATAACGGCTCTTCCCATCGGGGAGATTGTTCAGTTCAATACCTCCGTAGGAGAGACGTTTAAGGTCTGCCACCTCAGCTCCAAAATGGGCAAAAAACCGACGTAATTCACGGTTTTTACCCTCTGTAATTCCTACTTTCAGAATAGAGAACTTCTCACTGTTCTTCTCAACACGATATCCCGCAAAAGGTGCGAAGGTCATCGAAGTCACCTCAGAGTGTTCATGTCCTCCTGCTGAAGCATCTTCGAGCTCCAACCCCTTTTTCATCGCCTCTTCCATAGCTTCCGTGACAGGACCCTTGATCTTGACCTTGTAAATACGTTCCAGATCAGAGTTCATCAATACCGTCGCGACGACAGATGAGTCCGTCAAAAGAAGCAGTCCTTCCGTCGCAAAGTCCAAACGCCCTACCGGTATAAAGTGTCTAAACTTATGATCCAGGGTATCATAGATGATCCTTCTTCCACGGGGATCTTTCTTGGTCACAAGCTCACCTTTTCGCTTATTATAAGCGATCACGGTTATGATGTCTTTTGGAGAGACTTTCTTCCCATGTACATAGACCTCGGCACGATGCTCATCTACCTGTGTTGCAGGGTTCGTTTCCACCTTGCCACCAATCTTCACCGCACCGTCAAACACTGCCTTATCTGCCTCTCTACGTGAGTAGGTAGAGTAGTGTGCGATGAACTTATTGAGTCGCATCATTATTTTATTCCCTCTTCTATGAGTTTATGAATATGCAAGACACCCTTAACTCTACTGTTTTCATCCGTTACAACCATCAGTTGTATCTTCTTTTGCTCAATGAGCACTAAGGCATCCGATGCCAACATGTTTTCATCTTTGATCGTCATCGGATCCATCGTCGCATACGCAGAGATCTTCTCATCCAAAGAGAAATTTTCCTGCATCAGGGCTCTACGGATATCACCGTCAGAGACAAGCCCTACAAGTCTGTGATCGGTATCGACCAAAAGTGCTGTCCCTAAACGCCCTTCGCTTATCTTTAAAATGGCCTCTTTGACCGGTGTGTCAAGATTCACACACGGAAGATCATCCTTGCGCATCAAGTCAGATACTTTGACAAACAACTGTCGGCCAAGAGAACCGCCCGGATGAAAGGATGCAAAATCCTCTTTTTGGAAATCCCGTGCATGCATCATACAGATTGCCAATGCATCTCCAAGCGCCAACGTCAGAGTAGTTGAAGAAGTTGGTGCAATACCAAGCGGACATGCCTCTTTGGCAATCTCAATTCCTAAGACAATGTCGGCGAATTTTCCCAAGGTAGATTGTGTATTACGTGTCATCCCGATCAGAGGGATATCAAATCGTTTGATATGAGGCAGGATTGCGGACAATTCACCGCTCTCTCCGCTGTATGAGATCGCCAGGACCACGTCTTCCGATCCTATCATACCCAGATCACCATGTAGCGCTTCCGTCGGGTGCAAGAAGAAACTCGGCGTTCCCGTGGAGGCAAACGTGGCTGCCATCTTAGCTCCGATGAGACCGGATTTCCCCACACCGGTTATGATCAACTTACCCCGGCACTGCAGTAAGCACTCTACTGCTTCGTTGATCTCGTCAGAAAGGCGCTCCTGCGCGTCCAATAAAGCATCCGCTTCAATTTGTAGTGTCTCTTTGGCTATAGCGATATAATCATGGCGTCTATTTTTCATACGATGATTCTATCACAATAGGACTGATGTATCGCTTTGTATAACATATTGATATCAAAGGCATCGTTAAAATAATAATCTATACTGATTGGAATTGGGGAATTGTAAAAGAGTGTGCCGGTAAGATAAGCCCGAAGGCTAACTTACATCACAAATACGGTCGGAACAATAAGTGGATATTTCTTCATCTTGCGATAAATGTGTTTGCGCACTACTTGACGCAGGTCATTTTCCAAAGCTCTCTGGTTTTCAATAAGCCCCGGCTTCAAGTTCAGAAGGAAATGTTCTAAGACATCCTCCATCTCTTTTGCAAAAGCTTTGTCATTTTTATCTGCGACCAGACCAAATGAAGTGACACGAGGTTTCGTGATCAGACCTGAGTCTGCTTCGTTTACCTGTGCTACGATCATTACGATACCTTCATTGGCAAGTTTTTGTCTGTCAATAACGATATCATCCGCAATCTGATGATTGTTCTGGTTATCGATATAGGTTTTACCTGAACGTACTTTTTTAACCTTGCGCATATACTTAGGACTGACTTCGATCGTCTCTCCGTCACCCATGATCAGGATATTGCGTTCAGGAACACCACACTGCATACCTGTCTCTCTGTGCTTCATCGTATGATTGAACTCACCGTGGATCGGTAAGAAGAATTTCGGATTCGTAAGGCGTAGCATCAGTTTTTGTTCTTCTTGCGCGGCATGCCCGGAGACGTGAATATCCCTTGCCTGCTCCACTCTTGCACCTGCACGCTGAAGGTGGTTAAGCATTCCTGATATAGAGCCTTCATTACCCGGGATTGCACGTGATGAAAGCACGATTGTATCCGTCGGTTTGATCTTGATGTGTCTGTGTTCACCTGTTGCCATTCTAAAGAGTGCTGAACTCGGTTCACCCTGTGAACCTGTTGTAATGATCATTACCTGCTTATCTTCCATACGGCTGACATCATCCGGATCGACAAAGATCCTCTTATCAAAGCGGATATAATCGTAAGCCAGTGCCACTTCAAGGTTACGTTCCATAGATCGTCCGATGACACAGATCTTTCTGTTGTACTTTGTAGCATATGCGATCGCCTGCTGCAATCGGTGGATATTCGAACTAAACGTTGAAAGGATAACACGCCCTTCAGCCTTTGCGAACAACCTGTCTAGACCCGGTGCTACAGACAACTCAGATGGTGTTGAGCCTGGGTTATAGGAGTTTGTTGAATCTGAAAGAAGACATAGAACACCCTTCTCGCCGTAATGTGCCAAACGATGAATATCCGTAGGATACCCATCTACAGGAGTATGATCTATTTTAAAGTCACCCGTATGGATAACCGTTCCTGCTTCCGTTGTGATCGCCAGAGAAGAAGAATCAATAATTGAGTGGGTCATATGCATCCACTCGATCTCAAAATCATTTCCTATCTTATAGACCTTACGCTTCTCGATTGGGCGGAAGAAAGATTTATATTGCTTAATATGATGTTCATCAAATTTGTTTGCGATCATCGCCAATGGGAATGCCGTTCCATAGATAGGATACTGCATCTCTTTATAAAAATACGGGACTGCACCGATGTGGTCTTCATGGGCGTGTGTAATGATTACAGCGACGATCTTGTCTTTGATCTCACGTAAATACGAGAAGTCCGGTACCAGGATATCAACACCGTGCATCTCTTCATCCGGGAATGACATCCCGATATCAACCAGAATCGCTTCGTTCTCTGTTTCGATCACCGTAATGTTTCCGCCGATCTCATTCAAACCGCCAAGTGGCGTAATACGCACTTTTGCCTTTGTATTAAGGTCCAGTTTATGATGAGGGTTTAGACGCTCTTTATGAACTTCCTGGTTTCTGATCACACACTCTTTGAGCGCCTTGTCCGATTGTACTCCGCCCGGGTTGAACCCGCGACGGTAACGATTTTTGTTTCCGCCACTCTGACGATTAGCGCCTTGGCGGTTAGCACCCTGACGGTTTTGATTGCTGCGGCTTCCACCCTGACGATTGCCGCCTTGGTTAGTGCCTTCAACTTTATTGCCATCGACCTCTTTAGGCTGAACATTTCCATCTACATTATTCTCTCTTGGCTTTCTATTGCCATTTGGACGACGGTTTCTGTTTCCTTGTCGACGATTATTAGTTTTGTTTTCGCTTTGTGGACGACTCTCTGTCGCGCTTATGTTGTTTTCTTCCATCCAAACTCCTTGGTAGTATCTTATAGAGTTGGTGATAATTAGCCGTTGTTGTTTGATGCGGACGAATTGTGGGAGACAGGCTCATAGCCTCCAAAGCATTACTGACTTCTTCTTTGTTATAGATGGCAGAAAGATTTTTGAGCAGTGTCTTACGCGGCTGAGCAAAAGCCACGCGCAACATATCTTCAAAACCAGTATCCGTACTACGACTCTCACGTTTAACGATCTTCAACACAGCCGAATGGATCTTCGGTGGTGGGTTAAACGCCTCTGGCGGTACTTCTATAACAATGCCGGCACTTCCAACTGTCTGGGTTATGACAGAAAGAGCACCAAAGTCTTTGTCGCCAGGCTGGGCAGAGAACTTCTCTGCGACCTCGCGCTGAACCATAACGAGTAAAGATTCACAATGAGGGTCGGCCAATGCTTTTAATATGATATTCGTCGCGATATAGTAGGGCAGATTTGCCACTAAATCGTAATTACTCTCTAATAAATTAGCCTTCCAGTGCTCAAGCACATCGCCACAGCGAAGTTCGAGTCTACCGGTATTCATCTCTTCTTTAAACTCTTCGTTAAGGAGCTTA
>JBFEXS010000013.1:0-33618 GCA_041562555.1 Sulfurimonadaceae bacterium | reverse complement strand
GCGAAGAGCGATGAGTTAAAGGAAAATGTGCGCAGCAGATCAGCAAAGATGAGGGTGTTTAAGTTTGGAACATAATGAGAAGCATGAGATCTTAAGTGAGATCGATACTGTCATCGGTGAGCAAAAGCAGATTCCCCTTTCGTACCTGTTGTCTGTGTTTATGGGTGTCTTTTTAGTCCTTCTGCTTGCTTTTCCTAAGATCTTTTTGCAAAGCAGTATCTATTACAAAAGCCGTGAGATCTCTGCGCTCGAGCGTGAGTATAAGAGCCTTAAAGAAGAACATAAGCTAATCACCCATGAAGTCGAGCAGAAAAAATTCAAAAACCAGATCCTGGATACACTTTTTTAAGGTCAAGCCATGTTGCGTAAATTGATTGAGTTCGCCATTGACAAACCGCTGTTGAACCATATCTTCTTGACGTTTATCGTAGTTCTTGCAACGCTCTCGTACATCAATATTCCCAAAGAGATTTTTCCGCCTATTCAGATGGATAAGGTTGTCGTCACCGGTGCTTATGCCGGTACAAGTGCGGATGTCATGGACAAGATGGCCGTCAAAAACATCGAAGATGAACTTAAAAATATCAACGCTTTGGATACCTTGACTACAGAAGTCAAAAACGGAAGTTTCAAGATTACGGCGGATATCAAGAAGAATGCGGATAACATTTCGGCCCTGAATGATGTCAAAGATGCTATAGCCAAAAGCAAAAGAGATCTGCCAAGTGATATGGATGAACCGATCGCACGCCTGTTTGAAGAGTCTATCCCCCTGACACAGGTCGCGATATCGGCGCAAAAACCGACACAAGAACTGCTCGCCATGGCAGAGAAGCTGAAGTCCAGGATATCATTGTTCAAAGACCTTAACGAGATCAGTATTCGCGGTGACGCAGACGAAGAACTTTTAGTGAAACTGAATCTTGCGAAGATCGAAGCTTTTTCCCTTAAAAGTGATGAAGTCATACGTTCGCTTTCATCTATCAGTTCGATCTTTCCGATCGGAACGATTAAAGAAAGGGGTAAGCACCTTTATATCAGCACCAGTAACGGTGAACAGGATATACGAAAGCTTAAGAACATGCTTTTGAACATATCCGGTAAACGCGTGCGTCTGGAGGATGTGGCCGATGTCAGGTTCACAATATCGGAACAGAGTGAGATATCCCACTTTAACGGAGTCCCGACGATCAGTATAAACATCACCAAATCGAAGTCCGGAAACTCCATTGCGCTGGTAAAGGAACTTCGGGTTCTTCTTAAAGAGTATACACTCAAGTATCCGGAGTTTAATTTTGATATCTACGGAGATACTTCGGTCTGGATCAAAAACCGTCTTAATACAGTCTTTTCCAATATCATGTTCGGTCTTTTTCTTGTCTTCTTATCCATGATGCTGACAGTCAACAGAGGAATCGCAGTCGTGGTTGCTATGGGTATTCCTCTCTCCTTTATGATCGGTTTGATCGTCACACAAAAGATAGGATACTCCTTGAACATGCTTTCCCTCCTTGGCGGATTGATCGCATTGGGAATGCTGGTGGATGAGGCGATAGTCGTTGCAGAGAATATCTATCGTCACCTGGAGATGGGTAAGGAGAGACGTGAGGCGGTCATTGAAGGAACAGTAGAGATGTTTCCTGCCGTTCTTGCTGCTACTTTGACAACGGTATTTGCCTTCGTTCCCTTGTTGATGATGACCGGGGAGATGGGCGCTTTTATCAATATCCTTCCGATCATGATTTCTGTGTTACTGATCAGTTCGCTTTTTGAAGCATTCTATTTCCTTCCCCTTCATGCCAAGGACTTTTTACGGGTACGCCGGGAGGACCATGTAAGTCATGAGATGTGGGATAAGCTGTATCGGGCATATGCAAGAGTATTGATCTTTTTAGAGAACAGACGTGATATCGCTTTGGGAGTCATCGTCTCGAGTATCCTGGCGTTGACTTTTTTGCTTGGATCGATGACCCGTTTTCAGCTTTTTCCCGAATTTGATGTCACGCAGGTCTTTGTTACGGGAAAACTAGAGATCAATCATGATCTAAAAGATACGGAGAAGATCATCTCCGAGATCGAGCAGGATATTCTGGCGTATAAAAAAGAGGGGGAGATGGTCTCTATCACCTCTACCGTCGGTATGCGGCTGGATGCGAAAAACCATGCGGAAGTCGGAGAAAACCTGTTTCACATCTTTATGGATCTGAGTGAGCGTGCTCCCAGCAATCTATTTGAGAAGTACATCAATCCTTATATCTCGGTGGAATATGATGCCGCACTGTTGACCCGGGAAAAAGAGGCAAGGGCAATTGCTGAAGACATCAAAAAGATCGTTGAAAAATATCGGAACAAAGAAGAAAAGGGTCTTAAGGTATTTGATGAGATTATCGTGACTGTTCCAGGTACAGGGGTGGTCAAAAATGATGTTGAGATCTCTCTGTCGGGCAAAAGTGACAAGGAACTGATTAAGGGACTGGAGCGTATCAGTGATCTGATGCGCAAGCATGAAGGCGTATTCAACATTGCAAATGATGCTACCGAGGGTGAAAAAGAGGTGAAGCTTCGTATCAATGCCTATGGACAAAAACTTGGGTTTAACGAAGAGGTGTTAAATTCACAACTGCGTGCGCTTTACCTTCAGGGAGAGTATGGAAAGATGTTCGGACAGAACGGTCTGGTGCGCATACGCATTGAAAGCAGTGATAAAGACTCCTATGACAGACTCAGAGATGTCGAGTTGGATGTACCGGGGACACGTCAAAGGGTACGGCTGGATGAGGTGGTTGATTTTATCTTTCAAAAGGCCTATGTCAGTATCCTGAAAGAAGACGGAAAACGTATACGATCGATTTTTGCTTCCTTGGACAAGGATAAGATAACGGCTGGAGAGATGACGGAAACTCTCACGCCATTGGTACAGAAGCTCAGAGAAGAAGGATATGGTGTAGATGTGAAAGGTGAACAGGAAGAGAATGAGAAGACAAAGCGTGAACTTTCCCAAGCCTTTATCGTCGCACTCTTCCTGATCTTTATCTCTCTGGTATGGCTTTTTGATTCTATTGTAAATTCAATGATCGTCCTTTCCAATGTCTTGCTGATCGGACTGGGTGTACTTGCCGGTCATATGCTGATGGGATTGAATATGACGATGCCGAGCCTAATTGGTGCTATTGGTCTGGTCGGAGTGGTCGTAAACGACGGAATCCTGATGGTACTGTTTATTCGAAGGGCGAAGAACACGCAAGAGCTCGTCTCTTTGGCAAAGACCCGTTTACGTCCGATTGTACTGACTTCGATTACGACGGTATTGGGTTTGTCCACCTTGATATTCTTTGCATCGGGTCAGGCAATGATACTGCAGCCGATGGCAGTCTCTCTAGGGTTCGGTATTGCCTGGGCAACCATTTTAAACCTTTTGTATATTCCGCTTCTGTACAGCGTAGTCAAACGGGTTCCCAAGCGTAAGCCCTTATTGTAGGGAAAAATCAGATGAATAAGGTTTTAGTCTATATACTGCTTGTCTTAGGCATATGGATACTTTTTTTCAAGAGTGATGAGGTAGAGTTGGGTATCGGCGTCAAAGCAGTTGAATCACCCGTACAGAAAGACCTAGGACAAGGCATGAGGTTTGGTTTCAAAGAGTATACCATTACCCCATTGGCAGATTTTAGCATTAAAGCCAAGGTTCTGTCGCGTGAGAATTATTATCTGGGCCGTGAAGCAGATCTGTCACCTACTGACCTTGCTCTGGGATGGGGACGCATGTCTGATGAACAGGTCTTACAGGCTATTGAGATATCCCAATCGGGCCGTTGGTATCGATGGCGTACCCGGAATTTTCCCATTCCCAGACGTGAAATAGAGACACATAGTGCGAATATGCATATTATTCCTAAGGATGATCAGATAGAATCACAGCTAGAAAAGATCCGTACAGGGGATGTCGTTCACATCCGGGGTAAGCTCGTCAGAGTTGATGCTGCAGATGGATGGCATTGGAAAAGCTCACTAAGTCGCAATGATACCGGTTCGGGAGCGTGTGAACTTGTGTTTGCAGAATCTATAGAGATAGTACCTGTAGCGCCGTAAATATAATAGAGGAGAATAGATGATTGATGCATATGAGGGATTGATACCTGAATATATTTCCCAGGAGGAGTTTTTTAGGTTTGGTTTGGAAAAATCGATCTATATTCCGGATGAAAAAGTTAAAAAGGAGTGGGATGCTCTGAAGCAAAAACTGGCATCGAACAAACCGCTGTTCATACGTGGTGTGAAAGATTCGTTGACCAATCAACTCTTTTATGATTTTTATGCGAAGGTAATGGAAAACCAGCACGTTAAAAAAGATCCTTCGAATACACAATCTCCGACCAAGATCATGGAGACTCTGAGCGGGTATAAAAAGTCCAAGGACCTGCGCAATTATCAGTTGGCTTCGATCTTCTCAAGGAGTAGAAACGTATTGGCGTTCAATGCACCCTGGAATATTGTCTATATACCCAATATGATCGATCCTTTGTTGGGACCGGATGCCCGTGGGGATATGGCTTTGCAGTACAAGGAGGTCTTTCAAAAGCACTGCTATGAAAAGTTCAAGCCTTATATCCAGGAATTCAACGATATGATCACGAATGTGCACTTCTTGCGAAATAAGGATCAGTACCTCAATGCCTTATATGACAATGGCATGCAGGATAGAGAGATCGTCAGCAGGTTTGAGACGATTTTGGAAGAAGAGTTTGCTCCTATCCGATTCTGATATAGCGCTGCTGCAAGCAAAGTTGTTCTACTAAGGCAAGCACTAAGTTTGCTGTGGTATAATCTGAAAATTTTTTACAAAAAGAAGTATAAGTATGCGTAAATTTATAGTTCTGTTTTTGCTGTTTGTCGCTTTGGCACACTCAGCAGAGTGGAGCTATACCAAAGAGATACGTCTAAGTAAAGATCAAATACAGACGGTCTTGGTAAAAGAACAGGGCTCACTTCGGGTCTTGCGGTTTAGATGGACGCTTTTTGCCGGAGACGGTTTGGTGATGCATCTAAACTATAACGATAGAGCCTCACAGTTTATCTTATACAAACATTACAAAAAAGATAGCTATAGGGTACGGTTGTTACCTAAAATATCAGCGTATAAACGGGTGCCTTATCTGTATCTGATCTTTAAAAAATTTGATCACAAAACAGCTCAGGCACATTTTGATATTTTGATTGACGATCCTGAGAAAAGAGCCCTTATAGAGATGAAAGAGAGTTGATGTAATCAATGTTGAACGCTGTAGAAAAATGTATGTTGACTTGGATCGAGGAGTTGGCAAATGATGAGATCACTCTTTTATTCAAAAATCTTCCCAAGGGTAAACGTCTTCGTGCAAAATTGGTACTGAAGATCGCCGGTGAAACAGAAGCATCTGTCAGGCTTGCCTCGATCATCGAGCTGATCCATGCAGCGAGCCTTTTACATGATGATGTTATCGATGAGGCGGCAACCCGCCGCGGGGTCGCATCTATCAATGCCACTGACGGCTCCAAGGTTGCAGTGATGATGGGTGATGTCCTGTATTCCAAGGCTTTTACAGAGTTGGTCTCATTTGATACCGAGATCTCCCGCTGTGTATCCCGAGCGGTTACGACCCTTTCTATCGGTGAATATATTGATGTGAAAATGGGAGAACATTTTAACGCCAATGAAGATACCTATATCGACATGATCTATAAAAAGACAGCCTCTTTGATCGAGGCTACTGCGTATTGTGCGGCACTGCTTGTGGGAAAACAAGCCCAGGATTACAAGCTTTACGGGAAAAACCTTGGCTTGGCTTTTCAGATTATCGATGATATTCTGGACATTGTGTCTGATGAAAAGACGCTGGGCAAACCTGCGTTGAATGATTACAAAGAGGGGAAAACGACTCTTCCGTATATTTACCTTCACAGTGCCCTGGATGAAGGTGGAAAACAAAGACTTGAATCGGCTCATTTACAGACCCTGGATGCGGATGAGTCATTGTGGATCAAGGCTCAGATGAAGGAACATAAATCCGTTGAGGCTTCATATGCATTGGCTCGTCGCTTGAGTGATGAGGCGATGCAGGCTGTTGCCCAGCATCATGAGACGGAATTAGTAAGTATCTTAGAGGATATGATGAGTAGAGAGTTTTAATGCACTACATTTTGATAAGTTTTTCCCATCATAACTCTACTTTGGAGGTTCGTGAGCGATTAGCTTTTAATATTGACGAACAGATGGCTGTCTGTTTGGAAAAGATGCAAGCACATGATCTGATCAACGAATCGATGATCGTCTCAACCTGTAATCGCCTGGAAGTGCTGGCCTCGGTACAAAATGTCATAGAGACGACACAATTTATCCTCTCTTTGCTAAGTCAAAAGGCGGGGATATCAAAAGAGGAGTTGGAAGGACGTGCCGATGTCTTTGAAGACCAGGGTGCCATGCATCACCTGTTTAATGTGGCTTCTTCTCTGGACTCGATGGTCGTAGGTGAGACTCAGATCGTAGGCCAGCTCAAAGACTCTTTTCGTTTTGCTCTGGAAAACAATTATTGCGGACAGAAGATCTCTCGTGCAATGCAGTATGCCTTTAAGTGTGCAGCGGAGGTCAGAAACAGCTCTTCGATCTCATCCAAGCCGGTCTCAATCGCCAGTGTTGCCGTAGCGAAGGCCAAAGAACAAGCCGGAAGCCTGGAAGGGAAAAAGGCCTTGATTATCGGTGCCGGCGAGATGAGCCGTCTGTGCGCTAAACACCTTAGTTCAGCCGGATGCCATAGTGTGATCATGAACCGTACGTATTCCAAGGCAGAAGAGATCGCTGATGAGTGTAATGAACTGGTTACAGTAAGAAAGTATGATGAGCTTTATGAAGCGATCAATGAATATGACCTTGTCTTCACGGCGACAGGCGCTTCGAACGTCATTATCCCATGCAACAAGGTGGCAGCGACATCCTTTGAACGCTATTGGTTTGATATGGCCATACCAAGGGATATTGACGATTGTAATATGGGTGGCTTGCATATTTACCGTATCGATGATCTTAAAAACATAGTTGATGAGAACCTCTCTTTACGTGAAGATGAGGCAAAAAAGTGTTATGTCATCATCGGTAAATATACGGCAGAATTTTATGAGTGGTTGAAGTCTCTTTCGATCGAACCCTTGATCAAAGATATCTATGAAAAAGCGATGCTGTGCGCACAAGAAGAGACACAGCGTGTTATGAAACGGGGATATCTCCCCCAAGAGTATGAATCCCAGGCACGCAAGATGAACGAACAAGTATTAAAACGTTTTTTACATGATATCACGAAACGTATGCGTGAGGTGGCACATGATACAGACTCAAGTGCACTGATGGAAGCGATGCAACTTCTATCCGAAGAGAATGAAAATATGAAAAATAATAAGAGGTAAGAATGAGATTTTCAAGACTGTATGTTCCAACAACAAAAGAGGCTCCAAAAGATGCTGTTTTGGCAAGCCATATTTATCTATCCCGTGCCGGATTCATTTCACAGGTGGCAGCGGGACTGTATAACTATCTTCCTTTGGGAAAACGTGTGTTAAAAAAGATCGAGGCGATCATCAATGAGGAGATGACAAAGGCGTATGCCCAAGAAGTTGAGCTTAGTTTTGTAACACCTATTGAGTTTTGGGAAGAGAGTGGACGTTCGGAGAAATTCGGTAAAGAACTTTTACGTTTTAAAGACAGAAAAGAGAACGATTTTGTCCTTGGACCGACCCATGAAGAGATGATGGTCAATATCGTGCGTAACCGGGTCACTTCCTACAAACAGCTTCCGCTTAACCTTTATCAGATCAAGACAAAGTTCCGTGATGAAGCACGCCCGCGTTTTGGTGTGATGCGCGGACGCGAGTTCTTGATGAAAGACGGATACAGTTTCCACACTTCATATGAAGACCTGGACAGAGAATTTGATACGATGGAAGCTTCTTATAAAACAATCCTGTCACGCCTGGGCCTTGATTTTAGAGTGGTTGAAGCTGATTCAGGTGCGATCGGCGGTTCGGGTTCCAAAGAGTTGATGGTCCTTGCTGACAGTGGTGAGGATACGATCGCCGTGTGTGATTCCTGTGAATACGGAGCCAATATCGAAGTCTTTATGGACCTGGACAATGATGACGAAAGTCAAGAAGAAATGGTTTATGAAAATATCTCAGATCTTAAAGGAGATGACAACTGTCCACACTGTTCAGGGAAGCTGTCATTAACCAAAGGAATTGAGGTTGGGCATATCTTTAAACTGGGGACTACGTATTCGGCACCGCTGGGGTGTACCTATCTGGATGAGAATGGAAAATCCCAGGATATGATCATGGGGACCTATGGTATGGGTGTATCACGTATCATGGCAGCAGTCATCGAACAGCATAATGATGAGAAAGGATGTATCTGGACACCGGCAACAGCTCCATACCTTGTCAATATCCTTGTCTCTAATGTCAAAGATGAAGAGCAGGTCTCTTATGCTGAAACCTTATATGCACAATTGAATGAACAGGGTATCGAAGTAGTCCTGGATGATCGAAAAGAGCGTTTTGGCTTTAAAATGAAGGATGCAGAGCTTATCGGTTTCCCATACACCGTTATTGTGGGTAAAAATTTAGCAGACGGCATGGTACAGATCGCACCAAGGGCTGAGAATGAGAAGATTGAAGTTAAGGCAGATGAACTTTTAGCTACACTAACGGGGATGCTTGCATGATATACTTTTTTGCATATCTCTTTGTAGAAGTGCTGTTGTCAGTACAGGTGGCAAGTCTGCTTGGCGGGCTGGCTACATTTGCGGAGATTATGCTTTCAGGTTTTATCGGACTATTGCTTTTGATGAATGTGAAGACCACGATGGTCGAAAGTCTCAAGGCTATGTCCAATAACTGTATTACGATGCAAGAGTTTCAAGAACTTAATATTTTTGCGCTTTTAGGAGCGGTATTACTGATCCTTCCGGGGATCTTAAGTGATGTGGTCGGTGTTTTGATGCAGTTCTCGGTTGTCACTGCACTGATCGTCAGTCGTTTGAATAAGAAAAATGGCACATGCCATACACCACAACAAGGAGAAGATAATGTCATTGATGTCGAGATTGTTAGTAACGATTCTAAGCTTAACTAGTTTTGCCTTCGCAAATGATGCACAGGTTATTTCTTTTTTAAAGAAGGGGATTGGCTCTAATCCGAATATCGTTTCTTTGGATATAGAGATCGTGGATAAGATCAAACTGGATAAACCAAAGGGCTGGGAAGCCTATATCATCCAACTGAGCGGTACAGCAAAAGCGGGTGAGAAGACACAGCCTATTTCCCAACGTTCACTCTATTTTGTCGGTGACGGGATGATGGCACCTGAGATTTATGATCTGGCTACAGGGTCTAAACTGAACTCAAGTATCTCTCCGGACTTTAAAGCCAAGTATTATGATGATGCCCATCACCTTTTTGGAAATAAGGATGCAGCTCATAAGGTAGTGATCTTTTCAGACCCATTATGTCCTTTCTGTCGTACTTTTGTACCTGAGGCATTGGCTTTTATGAAGAAGTATCCTAAGACCTTCGCTGTTTACTATTATCACTTCCCACTTCGTTCACTTCATCCGGCGGCTGTACCTCTTGTCCAAGCAGCACATGTGGCAGAATCACAGGGTAAAAAAGGTATTGTAGAGGGGCTATATAAGATTGACGTCGACGGCAGAGAACCAAATCTACAAAAGATCCTTGATGCCTTTAACAAGGTTCAGGGAACCAATATTACCGTTCAAAACCTTGCAGCTCCAATGGTGAAAAAACATCTGGAACATGATATGGCTGTTGCTCAAGAGCATCTTGTCAGTGGGACGCCAACGGTATTCTTTGACGGCACGAAAGATGCGACGAAGATGAAATATAAAATGGTCAAGTTAATCAAATAGAGTTATTAGGAAAGAAATTGGATAAATTAATCATTGCAACCCGTGGAAGTAAACTGGCACTTTGGCAGTCTGAACATATCAAAGCGCGTCTAGAGGAACTTCGTCCGGGTCTGAAAGTTGAACTGAAAATCATTGTGACTTCAGGAGACAAGATCCAAGATGTTGCCTTAGCAAAGATCGGTGGAAAAGGGCTGTTTTTAAAAGAACTTGAGGAGGCGATGCTCAGGGGTGAAGCCCATATGGCCGTACACTCTCTGAAAGACGTACCGACTGTTATGCCTGAAGGCTTGCCTCTTGCTGCCATTACTGAGCGTGAGGATTGCCGTGATGCGATGTTAAGCGAGAAGTATGAAAGCCTTGATGCATTGCCACAGGGTGCAGTGATCGGTACTTCTTCGCTTCGTCGTAAGATGCAGCTGCTTATGATCCGTCCCGATCTTCAGATCAAGGATCTCCGCGGAAATGTTGACACACGTATTCGCAAGTTAAAAGAGGGACAGTTCGATGCGATCATACTCGCTTCAGCCGGTATCAATCGTTTAGGGCTTCTTGATGCTGTAAAACACATCTATAACATTGAACAGTCGCAAATGGTCTCATCTATGGGACAAGGTGCCTTGGGACTGCAGACGATCGATGATAAAGAGATCTTTGATCTGGTACATGAATTGAATCATAAACAGACAGAAATGGAAGTAACGGTCGAGCGTAACTTCGTAGACATTTTGGAAGGTGGGTGTCATGTACCTATCGGCGTGAATGCCAAAGTCCTTGATAATGGTGAGATAGTAGCGCAATGTTCATTAGGGATGCCCGATGCATCCGAAGTGTTATGTGAGACTCTTACTGATTCCCATGAGAGTTATACCCATTTGGGTAAAGATTTGGCCAACATCGTTATTGAAAAAGGTGCTATTGAGCTACTTGCTCGTGCTGATAAAATGGATTAAGACCATTGTCAGTCAATGGCATTGACAAAAAACTTACATGCCGACCTAATCTGCCTTATGAAAGTGAAATCCCATGCAAAAAACAATTGACTTACTCAGATCACGAGGCGAACTTCGTGAGATCCAAGATGAATTGGATATTCATCTTGAAATCCCCCATATCGCCTATGTTGAAGTAAAAAAAGAGGATTCAAAGGCCTTGCTTTTTACGAATGTCGTAGATAAGCAAAACGCCAAGAAATTTGATACACCTGTCTTGATGAACCTCTTTGGCTCCTTCGAGCGTACGGAACTGCTTTTTGGGCGTTCTGTAGAGGGTGTGGCTGAAGAGATTGAATCTTTGCTGCATATGAAGCCGCCATCTTCAATGAGAGATAAATTCTCGATGCTGGGGGATCTGTTCAGTCTAAAAAACATCTTTCCAAAACGCTTAAAAGGTCCGGGAGTCTGTCAAGAAGTGAAATTTCTTGGAGACGATGCCAAGTTGAGTGATCTGCCTATCTTGACGACTTGGGAAGAAGACGGCGGTCCTTTTATTACCATGGGACAGGTATATACACAGAGTCTTGATGGAGAGTTGGTGAACCTCGGTATGTATCGTCTGCAAATGTATGATGACAAACACCTCGGTATGCACTGGCAGATTCATAAGGATTCCTCGCATTTCTTTGATCAGTATCAGCGTGAAGGGAAAAAGATGCCGGTATCGATTGCGATCGGCGGTGATCCTCTTTATACCTGGTGTGCAACGGCACCTTTGCCGTACGGAGTGAATGAACTTTTGATGTATGGCCTTATCACGAAAAAACCTGCACGTCTGGTAAAGTCGCTGACAACACCTTTATACATTCCTGAAGATGTGGATTATGTAATTGAGGGTTGGGTCGATCCTGCTGAAATGAGGGTGGAGGGACCTTTTGGAGATCATACCGGATATTACACCCTTGAAGAGCCGTATCCGGTAATGGAAGTATCTGCGATTACACGTAAAGAACGTCCTGTATATCTTGCAACAGTCGTGGGCAAGCCTCCTTTGGAAGATAAATACATGGGTTGGGCGACAGAACGTATCTTTTTACCACTGCTCAAGACCAATGCAGCAGATCTGATTGATTATCATATGCCGGAAAACGGAGTGTTTCATAATCTTATTCTGGCAAAGATGAAAACACTGTATAAAGGTCATGCGAAGCAGTTTATGCATGCTTTTTGGGGTGCAGGACAGATGAGCTTTGTCAAGCATGCGATTTTTGTCGGCGAAGATGCGCCACGTCTGAACAATTATGAGCCGATCGCCACCTATATCTTAAACCGTTTTCATCCTTCGCGTCTGATGATCTCTGAAGGGATTACCGATGCTCTGGATCATTCAAGTCCAGAGGCGCTTGTCGGTGGAAAACTTGGACTGGATTGTACCGGTGCGCCGATGATAGATGAGCCTGAACTTCTGGAAGATGACGCGCTTTTAGAGGCCCTTAAAGAGTGTGACAGTTCTGTGACAGGGGTTAGGCAATATATGCGCCGTACCCGCAATCCTGTGACAGTCGTATCGGTCAATAAACGATCAAATATGAAAACCCTGTTTTCACATTTGACTCCTTTGAAGGAGAATCTACGTATTGTCGTATTCGTGGATGAAGAAAAAAATGACATAGATAATGCCTATATGCTGGTATGGCGTGTCGTGAATAATATCGATGCCGAACGTGATGTCTATATAGAGAATGGAATTGTCGGGATCGATGGAACAAATAAGAACAGTCTGGATGGGTTTGAACGTGAGTGGCCGGGAGATGTTGAATGCACCCAATCCGTGCTTTCATCCTTGGAAGAGAAGGGCTCTTTAGTATGTGGTGAAACCCTAAAGCATAAGTTTCAATTATAGAAATGTAACATTTTCACCCAATTTTGATATTAATTTGAATTTTTTATAGTTCTGGGCAGATTCATTAATTCTATTTTGGCAGTTTTAAGCCTTTAGAGATTAGAATAAAGGCAATTAATAACCTGAGATTAAGAAACCATACGAGATTGTGGTTTCTTGCTCTTTATCCCGTTTGGAGTATGTTTATGAGATTTCCTTTTGCCTTAATGTTTACTGTGTCTTTACTGTGTGTACCAGCGATTGAAGCTGCTGTATATAAGGGTCAGAAGACATATGTTAAAAAATGTCGTAAGTGTCATGGAGGCGGTCAAAAGATCGCCGCAAGCAAGCGGATGAGTGAGTGGAAAAAACTTCTTAATCGTAAAAACAAGGGTTCAGGTCTTGCAACTATCCACTTAGAGAGTGAAAAAGCTAAAAAGTCGCACAAGTATTTCAGCAGTAAGAAATATGGAAAACGTGTGCGTCACTTGAAAGACTTTATGGTTGAATATGCAAAAGACAGCGGAAACGTTCCTGCCTGTAACTAATATCCTCTCTTCGCAAGGCCTATTAAAAGAGCCTTGCAACAATATTTCCTCACAATTTTAAGCCTTATTATGATCAAAGCAATCAAAACACATCTCTTCTCTTCATTTTTTTTTATGATACTGCTGATACTCTTAGCTGCATGTGTGCCTCAACCTAAACAGCGTTTCGATTATAATGCTGAGCAGCAAAAAAGTTTAGAACAGTTAAGGAAGATGAATACACTCTTTATGGGTATGGAAGGTGTTGATGTCGTACTTTATCTGAGTAAAGAAGACTTTTCCGATGTTGTGTCGCAAAGTTTCGACCGCTTTGTAGAGCATTTCTCACACCTGGATGCCGCAGGTTTTTCAGATGTCTCTTTTGGACATCTTAAGATAGAACTTCTTGGACAAAGCATTGTCTCCGAAGTAGCATTCTCTTTAGAAATCGATGCACTTAAGCGAAAGATTTTTGGACATGTACGTTCACATCATACCCTTAGTGCGGGAAAAGATGAATTTGTTTTGAGTACGACCTTTGATGAAATCGTCTTAGATGGTTTCGATCTCAGTGAAGCACCGGAAGAAAACAGTGAAAACAGACAGATCATTGCGACGTCGGTAAAAGGGTTCTTACACATGTTAAATGGGGAGATCCTCAATGCTCCTTTAAATATACCTGTTGATATGAATATTTTACAGAACATAAATGGAAAGGATATCTTTGCTTCACGTGATCATACCCTGCATTCGGCAAAATCGGTCAATGTCCCTACTAAAATGAAAGCATATCTTCCCTATGTTTGTGAAAAAGGTGTTGCATTCATCGGTGCAAGCAATGTAAATAAGGTGTCCGGAAGAGATAATCAACCGGTTGATGATATGCACTTACACGAGAGTCTGAAAGCCGGGATAGATAGAGAACTCCGAGAAAAGATGGGAATTAGTTTAGACACATTGCAAAAACATTCCTCTTATTATGCATCAAAATCCTATCTTGCCCGTCAGATGAACTACGCTTTGGAGCATACGGATTTACGTCTGATCAAGAAGTTCTTTTTGAGCATTGATGAATCAGACCAGAATATTAGTAAGGAGATATACTTCTTTAACAAAGGGAGCCTGCCTGCCTGTGAAGGCGTAAAGGAGGATTGTTCTTCACGACTGAAAACGTGTCAGCGTCAGTGTAGCAAAACCTATGGAATACACAGCTGTCAACAGTGCGCTGGGATCACCAATCCCTTTAGTCATGTACGGTGTATGAGTGCCTTGGAAAAGTGTAAGACTAAAGAAGAACTACACCTTTATGAATGTCACAAACGTGAAAACCGTTGTGAGGAAGAGAACCTTCAGATCAGAAACCGTTGTGAGATCGAAAACCTGGAAAAGGTAGCGGTATGTAAAGAGAAAAAAGAGGAGCTCGTCTTTGAGGATGACCATCTTCTGTTGACAGCCTTGCATGTGAGCTTCGATATCGCTAACTCCTATCTCGTTCAGAAGGTCGGAAATATCCGTTTTGACGAGACCTTAAGCAGTCTTGAGGTGAAACGGGAAATACACCTGAGCGTGGATTCAAGAGTCGAGCTGGCCTTGAAGGGAACTCACAGTCCTGATGTCAACTGCAGCCTTGGTATGCGTGAAGCATTGTTGACACATTCGGTGTTTGATACGGCACAAGAGAGTAAGACATTGCCTCTTCTTAGTCAGAGAAGGACAGATGGGACACTGATACTGATATCAGTGGACATGGCATCATTTTTGGATGTCAGGTTGAACAATACTCCGTATGAACGGTTACTTGGCCGTGATGATTTCAGTTTGGAATGCAGCTATCAGGGGATGGACCTGTCGCCGATCAAAGCGGAAAAGCTTTTAAGAAGAGAAGAAATCCCATCCGAATTAGCAGCTATGTTCTCGGAGATCACATTGGAGTTTGATGAAGAATCTTTTACTTTTCCTATTTCACCGGTAAAGATTGCTGAGGATATCTATCTATATCCTACGATGGAAAAGCAAGCCATCGGTTTTTCCCGTCAAGCTCATTTTTACTAATTTTTGCTAGAATACGAAAATTAAAAAATAATCGAACTTCCTACTAGAAACAGGGTTCGTAACAAAGAGGTGTATTTATGGAAAAAATGTGGTCTGGACGCTTTAGTGAAAGTGCGTCATCACTTTTGGATGAATTCAACGCCTCTATCATGTTTGATAGAGAACTATATCAAGAGGATATCGAGGGCTCGATCGCTCATGCAACCATGCTCAGCGAGCAGGGGATATTAAGCGCTGAAGAACTTGACTCTATCAAAGAAGGTCTTGCCCAGGTAAAAGAAGAGATCGAATCAGGAAAGTTCAACTGGGAACTTTCGGATGAAGACCTGCATATGGCAATAGAGAAACGTCTTACGAAAATCATTGGGGATACGGGTAAGAAGCTGCATACAGCCAGAAGCCGAAATGACCAGGTAGCCGTTGATTTCAGACGATATGTCCTACGAAAAAACAAAGAGATCATGGGATTGACCCATGAGTTGATGCGTGCTTTATATGAGGTGGCAAGTGATCATACCGAGACCCTTATTCCCGGAATGACTCACCTTCAGCATGCCCAACCGACAAACCTTGCTTTTCACTTGATGGCATACGCTTCGATGTTTAAACGAGACTTCGAACGTTTTAAAGATTCCTACCGTCGTAACAATATCTCTCCTCTGGGGTGTGCTGCGCTGGCCGGAACACCTCACAATATCAATCGTCACAGTACGGCAGATCAGCTTGGGTTCGACTCAGTCAGTACCAACTGTCTTGATACGGTAAGTGATAGAGACTTTGCAATCGAGATCCTTTTTAATATCTCTATGACGATGATGCATATCTCCCGTCTGGCGGAAGAGATGATATTATGGTCATCCTATGAGTTTAAGTTCATCACATTCTCGGATGCTTACTCGACGGGATCATCTATCATGCCGCAAAAGAAAAACCCGGATGCAGCTGAATTACTTCGCGGAAAGAGTGGTCGTGTATATGGGAACTTGATGAGTCTTCTTACGGTGATGAAGGGACTTCCATTGGCGTATAACAAAGACACCCAGGAAGATAAAGAAGGTGTGTTTGATAGTGTCAAGACGATCGAGATATCTTTGAAGATACTAAAAGAGTCTCTGTTGACCCTTACGGTACATGATAAAAATATGGAAGCGGCTTGTAAGGTAGGACACCTTTCTGCTACGGATCTGGCGGATTATCTGGTAGAACACTGCAATATACCTTTTAGGGAGGCGCACTTTATTACCGGTAAGGCTGTAGCGAAATCGGAAGAACTCAATATAGACCTGAGTGATATATCTTTTGATGAACTCCATGCCATCGATGAGCGTATCCAAGAAAATGTGATGCCGTTTTTGAGTATTAAAAACTCTATGAATGCGCGAACTTCTGAAGGTGGGACATCAACCGTACGCACTGTCGAACAGTTGGCTAAGTTCCATACTTGGTTGGAAGAGAATCAGTAAAACATAAATCTATAACAAGGAAACAAACATGAATGTTACTATCACACATCAAGAAGGGATGAAATTTGAAGCGAAAACTTCAAAGTCCTCATTTATCATTGACTGTCCAACGATCAGTCCGATCGAGTATTTTTTATCCGGCATCATCTGTTGTACTGCAACGGATATCGTCATGGTACCGAAAAAGCAGGGGATAGAAGTTACAGATCTCGTCATTGACGGGGATGTTGTCCGTGCAGAGGAGATGCCTCAGAAATTTGATGCATTGCATTTGGATTATAGCTTTAACTCACCTGCTGAGGATGATATCGCTGCTCGTTGGGTAATGGCAAGTATCGAGACCTATTGTTCAACACTTAACACGATTCGCGGTGTGACGAAGATCACTTACTCGATCACACACAACGGTAAAAAGATCCGTGATAAAGCGGAAATCATCTCCGGCGAGAGCACCCCTGACTTCGGCGCACTTGAAGGTTGCTGCCCTTCCTAGGTCTTTCCTCCCTCCTGGGAAGACTTACTCCTTTTTTAATATTTGCCTTTTTATATCGTAGCTCATGTCCACTCAAATACCTCTTTATTGAAAACAATTATCAAAATAATAATCATTTAAGAATCATTTTGCTTTAATTGCACTTGATAATTAAAATCAATAATGTGGAAAATGAAGTTTAAACGTATAGTGTCCTATAGTGTGATGGGAATGGCATTTTTGGGCTGTGGCGGTGATAATAATTTGGAAAGTGTAAGTAAGGTCAGTCTCGGAGAGAGACTCTATCATGATAGTGCGTTGTCAGCAAATAAAACGATGTCCTGTGCGACATGTCATAGTCTGGATAATGCGCTCATAGATCCTCGTACTACGAGTAAAACCTTGGGAGCATCCCTAGGTGATGACGGGGTCTCAATAGGAGATAGAAATGCACCAACAGCGGGTTATGCCTCTTTTTCTCCTGAGTTTCATTATGATGAAGAGGAGGGTCTGTTTATCGGTGGTCAGTTTCTGGATGGACGCAGTGCAACGTTAAAAGAACAAGCCAAAGGGCCTTTTTTAAACCCGATAGAGATGGGAATGCCCACTGTCGCATCGGTGATAGCACGGGTAAAAGAGAACAGTGCGTATGTTTTTGCCTTTGAAGGTCTCTATGGAAGTGATATATTTGATGATGATACAGCGGCTTATGATGCGCTTGCTGATGCCATCGCAAGGTTTGAACAAAGTGACAGTTTCTCCCGCTTTGATTCCAAATATGACAGGTATTTGAAAGGAGAATATACATTGACACAGACAGAAGCAAGGGGATTGGCACTCTTTACAGATGAAAATCCGGGTGGAGCAATGTGTAGCGCTTGTCATCCGGCTGTTACAGAGGATAATAAGCCGCTTTTTACAGACTTTTCGTATGATAACCTAGGTGTGCCCGTTAATCATGATCTACGTACTGCCAACGGACAAAGCGGGGTCAAAGATGTAGGACTGTACGGAAATCCGGCAGTGCAGGACAGTGATCTGCAAGGGGCATTTAAAGTCTCTTCCCTACGGAATATAGCAGTGACGGCTCCTTATATGCATAATGGCGTATTCAAGGATCTCAAGACAGTTGTTCACTTTTATAATACCCGTGATACTGGAGGAGTGAATCCTGAGACGAACACTACGTGGGAGGAGGGAGAGTTTCATGCATTACGTAATACGGACGAATTGGGGGCTCTTGGTCTGAGTGAGCAGGATGAAGAAGCCATCGTCGCTTTCTTGAAGACATTGACTGATGAACGCTATGAACATTTGATCCCCTAGAGTGGATATTGACGAAAAAAGTTATAAAAATGTAATATTTTTTCCTTAGACTCTAAGTATAGTTTATACTGTCCTAGATTTTAAAGGGAGTGATATATGGCCTATATTTTTTATACGTTATTAGTGATTTTCGGTATCTTCTTTGTTGCTGAAGCAGTTGAGTTCTTTAAGGGCAGAAAGTGGGGTGAGAATCCGTAGGCTAGTCTTTTTGCCTGTCATACTCGGTGAATATCTCAGAGAGAAGTTCCCTGAGAGAGCATGAAATGTGATTAAACTTACAGGAAGTTCTTTGAGTCTGCATCGGCGAAATGTCCCCATGCCAGTTTTGCACCGCCGAGTACATGCCAGTGAAGGTGTTTCACCTCTTGACCACCATTATGCCCTACATTGGTGATGACACGATACCCCGATTCTTTGATACCTACTTTGTCGGCAACCTCTTGTATAAATGTTGTCATACCTGCCATCGTCTCGGGAGTGAGCTCATTGAAGCTGTCCACATGAAGTTTTGGGATAGCAAGGATATGAGCCGGCGCTTTAGGGTTTAGGTCATGAAAAGCCATGAAATCCTCTGTTTCATGGACAAGGTTCGCAGGAAGCTCACCATTAACGATTTTACAAAATATACACATATTATTTTCCTTCTTGACTCTTTTTAATTATTATAACCTAAAAAGTTTTGTGTATGCATATAGCAGTGATTGAAGAGGGAAAAGTCGTAAACAAGGAGGTAAATATTGAACTATTGTCTTAATTAAAGCGGATTGTAATAGAGTTTTCCCTATAATCGCGGGAATATTATTAACCCTATTTAAGGATCAACATTGACCGAGTGGATAGAAAAAATTGAATCAGCCGACTCTCCTGCCGCGATAGAGGAGATTCGTGTTGGTATCTTTGGTAAAAAAGGTGTACTTGCAAAAGCCTTTGCTGAGATGAAGAATGCAGCAAATGAAGATAAGGCACGCATAGCCAAAGAGTTGAACGAGCAAAAAGCAAAGCTCAATACATTGTTAAATGAGAAAAAAGTAATTTTAGAGACACAAGCTCTTAAAGAGGCGATGAAAGCTGAAGGGATTGATGTCTCTCTTTTCTCCCCCAAGAGTGACCGCGGAGCGACGCATCCGGTCATGGATACGATGGACAGAGTCATCGAGTATTTCTCAAATCTTAACTTTTCCGTTGAAACGGGTCCGATGGTAGAAGATGACTTCCATAACTTTGAAGCCCTTAACCTTCCAAAATATCATCCTGCACGTGATATGCAAGACACCTTTTATTTCAAAGACGAGACACTTTTACGTACCCATACTTCGCCTGTGCAGATCCGAACGATGATGAAGACACAACCGCCGATTCGTATGATCGCTCCGGGTTCGGTCTTCAGACGTGATTTTGATATCACACATACACCGATGTTTCATCAGATCGAAGGATTGCTGGTGGATGAAAAAGGCAAAGTCTCTTTTGCCAACCTGAAGTTTATTCTTGAAGGGTTCTTGCACCATATGTTCGGGGATGTGGATGTACGGTTCCGTCCGTCGTTTTTCCCATTTACAGAACCTTCTGCGGAAGTGGATATCTCCTGTATTTTCTGTGGAGGAGACGGTTGTCGCGTGTGTTCTAAAACAGGTTGGTTGGAAGTCCTTGGTTGCGGTATTGTTGACCCGAATGTATTTGAAGCGGTGGGTTATGAAGAGGTGAGTGGATATGCCTTCGGTCTGGGTATTGAGCGTTTTGCGATGTTGATTCATCAGATCCCTGATTTAAGATCACTATTTGAGGGTGATGTAAGACTATTGGAGCAATTTAGATGATTATTACAAAAAGCTGGTTGAATGAATGGATCGATATCGAAGATAAAAGCGGTGAAGAGCTTTGTAAGACATTTAACGCCATCGGACTTGAAGTAGACAGGCATGAAGTCTTCTCGGTTCCGCCTAAGATCGTCATCGGTAAGGTATTGGAATGTGAAAAGCACCCGGATGCAACAAAACTGAATATCTGTCAGGTGGATATCGGTACAGCAGTGCGTCAGATCGTCTGTGGTGCATCCAATGTCCGTGCAGGTATTCATGTGGCTGTTGCGACTATCGGTGCAGAGATGCCGGGCGGTCTGAAGATCAAACCGGTTGAACTGCGTGGCATTGAGTCTGTTGGGATGATCTGTTCATCAACGGAGTTGGGCCTTCCTGCTTTGGAAGACGGGATCATGATCCTGGATGAGAGTATCGGTGAACTCAAACTAGGGGCTGAATTATGTGAGAACCCGTATTTGAATGATGAATTGATCGAACTGGAGTTGACAGCAAACCGAGGTGACTGTTTGAGCATCAATGGAGTGGCACGTGACCTTTCAGCTGCCTATGATATCGAATTGCAAGAGCGCGAGCAGTCCGTGGCGGAAGAGAAGCAGATCGGTATCGGCCGTATACTCCAACTTGTTCATACAAAGAAGACGGATGTCAATCTGATGTATAAGGCAGTGAAACAAAACGAGTTCACCCTTCCATTGATCCTGCGTCTTCGTATGGCTATGCTTGAGGAAGAATGCCGCTCGGCTATTGATGCACTGTTGTTTTATGCTACCTATAGTTCAGGCGTTATCCTGCGTGCCTACGGCTATTCAGCCTTTCCTGTGTCTCAGGAGAAAGCCCAGATCAGTATTGAAGAAGATGAAAACGGATATATCGTCACGAGAGGAAATGAAAAAGCTTCCACGATCGGGATCATTCAATATGACAGTTCTCGTGTTAACCCGGACGATGAGATCGTTATTATCGAGGCTTCGTATATTCATCCGGATACGATCTCACGTAAGATGGCCGAACATAAGATTGAAAACGGTCCACTCTTTTATCGGACTTCTCGTGGTTCCGAGCCGAATCTTGAGTTTGGACTTGAGTATTGCCAGGAGCTTTTTAACACCTATGCCAAGACGGATGTGTACGGCGGAACTTTGGAGCTTACATCAGCGTATGAAGAGAATGTACTTCATATGAGCATTGATGATATTAACAATATCATCGGTATGGAAGTAGACAAGACACATGTTACGCAGCTTCTTAAAAACCTTGGGTTTAGCATGTTGAAGTCTCAAGCGGGACAGATCGTCGTCGGTGTACCTCAGTTCAGGCATGATGTCTCCCATGATCAGGATATTGTCGAGGAAATCGTACGTCTGATCGGAATTGACAATATCCCGTCCAAAGCGTATTCTTTCACGGAAAAACCCCATGAAGATGATGCAAGCGGCTTCTTTGCGAAACGTAAATATTATCGTCAACGTGCCGCAGATTGCGGTTTCTTTGAGTCCGTCCACTTTGTCTTTAACGAAAGAGCAAAACTGGTCGAATATGGCTTTGATGTAGTGGAAGAGAAATTGGATTTATTAAATCCGATTGCGGGTACTTTGGATACATTGCGTTCAACATTGCTGCTTGGGCTTCTTGAAGCTTCCAGTGCCAATATGAAAGCCGGACGTAAACAGGTCAAGCTTTTTGAAGTGGGATCTGTCTTTGATACTCAGCGCAATGAATCGATCAACATGGCTTTTTCCTTCTCTGGTCAGGCACAGAGTGAAAGTATCGAAAATCACGGTAAACCCGAAGAGATCGGTTTTGCAGGTTTTGTACAGAAAGTTGCTGATGTGATCGGTGATTTTGAACTGCGCCAGACAGAATTGAAGCATGCTCTTGCACATCCGTATCAGAGTGCACAGATCGTTGTTGACGAGATGGTGATCGGTACATTGTTCAAACTTCATCCAAGTATACAAAAAGAGTATGACCTGGATGGGACATATCTGTGTGAACTTAGTTTTGACAGCCTCAAGTATGGTCTTGATGTCTTTTCTCCGTATTCGAAATACCAGGCCTCATACAGAGACCTTTCTGTTGTGATTCCAAAAGAGCTGAAGTTTGCGGAGCTTAGAAAGGTTATTGACGAGGCAAAGAGTGAGGAGTTGGTCCGATTTTATCCTGTAGACACCTATGAGAGTGAAGAGCTGGGAGACAATATGAGTCTGACCTTGCGTTTTATGCTTCAATCAAACGAGAAGACACTTGAAGAAGAGGATATCACTTCATCGATGGACTCTGTGTTACAGGCACTGAATGAAAAACTGGGGATCGCATTACGATGATGAGTACAGCCACGATCTATACTATGAGAGAGGGGTTTACGCTTCGTTGCGATAGTATCGCACCGGACAAATCGATCTCCCACCGTTCAGCGATGTTTGCACTCTTGGCAAGGGGTGAATCGGTAGTTGAAAACTTTTTACGGGCCGAGGACACGATGAACACACTTCAGATCGTTAAAGACCTGGGTGCGAAAGTAGAAGATGAAGGAGGTGTTCTTCGTATCAGTTCTGAAGGGATACAAGAGCCTTTCGATATCTTGGATTGTGGTAATTCAGGTACGGGAATGCGTTTGTTCTGTGGTCTTTTGGCTTCGGCAAAAGGGCATTTTGTTCTGACCGGAGATGAATATCTGAAACGTCGACCGATGAAGCGCGTGACACAACCTTTGAAAGACATAGGTGCTTTTTTGGATGGACGCGAGGATGGGAACCTGGCTCCTTTGAGCATTCGCGGAGGTTCGTTAAAAGCCTTTGAATATACGTCAAAGATCGCATCGGCCCAAGTCAAATCGGCTATGATCTTGGCAGCACTTTCCGCAGATGGTGAGTGTACGTATACGGAACCGGAACTGTCCCGTGATCATACGGAACGTATGTTAAAAGGGATGGGAGCGGAACTTGAGGTCAATGGTCTTCAGACCAAGGTCAAACCATTACAAGGTCTGCTCGAACCATTGCATATCCGTGTACCGGCGGATCCTTCGTCGGCTTTTTTCTTTGCCGTTGCAGCAGCTATCACACCGGGCTCTGAAGTCGTGATCGAAGGCGTGACGTTCAATCCTACCCGTATAGAAGCCTTTAAGGCTTTAGAACGTATGGGTACGCAGATACGTTATGATCTGAAGGATGAAAAATATGAACCTATCGGGGATATCCATGTAAAATATGCTCCCTTAAAGGCGATTACGGTGGAAGAGAATATCTCGTGGCTGATCGACGAACTGCCTGCACTCTCAATTGCTATGGCGTGTGCGGAAGGGACGTCTGAGATTAAAAATGCGGAAGAGTTGCGTGTCAAGGAGTCGGATAGAATCTCCAGCGTTGTCAATAATCTCAATCATTGTGATATCAAGACAACGGAATATGAGGATGGCTATACCGTCACCGGCGGTACGCTTCAGCCCGCATTGATCAATTCCTATGGAGATCATCGAATCGCGATGAGTTTCGCGATCGCGGGACTTAGATGCGGGATGAAGATCGAGGATATTGAGTGTATTCAGACCTCATTTCCAAATTTTTTCGATATATTAAAGCAGATCACACAAGTAGAACTCTAGGAGTATAAGATGAATGTAACATTGGCTGAAAATTATGGTTTCTGTTTTGGTGTCAAACGCGCGATCAAGATTGCCGAAGAGAATGTGGGTTCAGCTACTTACGGTCCGCTTATTCATAATGGAAAAGAGATCGACCGTCTGAAGGAAGACTTCCAGGTGTCTTTGGTTGAGGATATCTCGACCTTCAAAGAAGGGGACAAGGCGGTTATCCGTACGCACGGTATTCCAAAAGGTGAACTGGCTTCTTTGAAACAAAAAGGAGTCGATGTCATTGATGCCACCTGTCCGTATGTTACAAAGCCTCAGCAGATCTGTGAGGAGATGAGTAAAGAGGGATATGATATTGTCATCTTTGGAGATGCCAACCACCCGGAGATCAAAGGAGTGATGTCATACGCTGAACATGGTGCAACTGTGGTTGAATCGGCAGAAGAGTTGGAAGGCAAGTTCTTTTATGAAAAGATCGCTGTTGTAGCCCAGACAACGCGTAAGGTCGAAGAGTTTATGAAGGTATGTAACTATCTTATGCGCAAGCATAAAGAGGTACGCGTCTTCAATACGATCTGTAATGCCACCTTTGATAATCAAGATGCAGTACGCAAACTCTCAAAAGATACGGATGTCATGGTGATTATCGGAGGAAAGAACTCATCCAATACCAAACAGCTGCACTCCATTTCCAAAGAGGCTTGTCCGGACTCATATCTTGTTGAAGGGCCGGACGATCTGGAAGCTTCATGGTTTGAGGGGAAAAAAGAGTGTGGTATCAGTGCCGGTGCGTCGACACCGGACTGGATCATCAAACAGGTAGTGGATAAGATAGAGAGTTTTTAAAAAAACTCCATATCACCTTCATCTTCTGCCGGAGGTACGATCATTGTGATGATCTGCTGGATACTCAAGGCAGTGGGCTCATGTATATGGTGTGAGTTCTTCATGGCAAGACTCTCTACAGAAAACCTCTCCACATAACGTTCCATGTCCGCGCTCACAGCGTCGAAGAGCATAAGGACACTTTGCGGATCTATGTTCATGATCTCGATAAAGGCGTCCATATGGTTTTCCATCACGACAGCGAGTTCAGAGAAATTACTTGCCAGCATGTCTAAATAGGGTGAATAGTACATAAGAATGGAAGATGCTTTTGCCAGGTTTTTACTGATCTTCTGAATCTCGGCAGGATTCGCCTCAAGCTCGTATGCGGAAATGATCTCAGGGATCTCGGTGAACATCTCTGTCAGGTCGGCACAGTGATCACTTAAAAAGAGGACATTCTCATCGCCTTCATCCTCATCTTCCTGAAAATATTCATCTAATACTTTTACATCGACCTTCGGTACTGTCTCCGTAACAGGCTCATGTACAACACTTTGGGAAGATTCATTAACAGACTCTTCGTAGCGTTTCTTTTCCTGGATCAGTTCATCAAGCTGATTGTGTTTTGTCTCAATAGCATTACTCTTGCTGCGCAGTTCTTTGATCTGCTGTTCCAAGAGACGGTTCTTCTCATTCAGTTCATTGACCAGTTCAATATTGATAATCTGGGTATATGCGTCCCTGCACACAGGATAGAGGGCGGTAACCATCTCATCCATATGCATAGGTTTCAATATAAAACCGTCGGCACCGGCTTTTATAAGATCCATCAAGATATGTGATTCATCATGGGCAGAGACAATGGAGATCTTCTGTTCAGGGTTAATCTCTTTGATCTGTTTACACATCTCTATACCGTTCATCACAGGCATGTTAATATCGGATATGACAAGATCATAGAGGTTATTGTTGTATTTCTCGAGACCATCCTTCCCGTCGCTGGCGGTATCGATATTTTTAAAAAGCATTTTAAAAAGGGTTTCCGTCTCGTTCCGCAGATTGACATCATCTTCGACATACAAGACATTTAGGTTTTGAGAGTATTTATGAAGATCTTTGATATTTCGCATGTTCGCCCCAAAAATATATAATGTTTAAAAGTGTTATTTACAATGGTATCTGTCAAATATAAAATTAAAGCTTAGAAAATAAAATATGTTTTGAATTCAAGGCATTCTTTTAAAAAAGATCGTTTAAATGTAAATCACAGGCTTGTTTTTGTGATTTATACGGATTATAAAGATAGAACAAGGAATATTTAGCTACAATTTGCAAATTTTTATTTGGGTGCCTTCAAATCGAAGGTGCCCGTTACAAGGGATATTTGTATGGCTCAAGAGCTCGAACCAATGGAAGAAGAAAACTTTGCAGCGATGTTTGAAGCATCAGAAAAACGTTCTGAGGAAGCAAATCGCGTAGCTGAAGGTGTAATCGTAGAGATCCAAGAGGACAAGGCACTCGTAGATGTGGGTGAAAAACTAGAGGGTATTTTATACCTTAATGAGATTCAGGACGAATCAGGTGCATTAAAATATAATGTAAACGACACGATTCAGGTAATGATCACTGGATACCGCAATGAGCGTCCTAAGATCTCTCACAAGAAAGTCCTAGAGCAATTGAAAACTTTAGAGTTTATCAAAGCACATAAAGATGATTATGAAGATCTGATCGTTGAACCGACAGTGACCAAGAAAAACCGTGGTGGATATATTCTTGAGCTAGACGGCGTTGCTTTTTTCATGCCACGTTCATTGGCTGCACTTAAAGATGATGAAAATGTTATCGGACGCAAGGTCAAAGCAGCCGTTATCAAGATCGATGAAGCAGAGTCTTCAATCGTTCTTTCTCGTCGTAAACTTCTTAATGAAGACCGCAAAAAACGTAAGCAGATCATTGATGCACTTATGGAAGAAGATGTTGTTGTCGAAGGTACGATCAAGAAGATCACTTCATACGGTATGTTCGTAGACGTTGGTGGTGTTGACGGTCTTGTTCACTATAATGAGATCTCATACAAAGGGCCGGTGAATCCGTCTAAGTATTATAAAGAGGGTGATACTGTTGAGTGTAAAGCGATCGCTTATGACAAAGACAAACGTCATCTTTCACTTTCAATCAAAGCAGTTATGTCTGATCCATGGGAAGAAGTTGAGTCTGAACTGGATGAGGGTGATACTATCACTGTTACGGTTTCTAATGTTGAGCCGTATGGGGTGTTCGTTGATCTTGGAAATGATATTGAAGGTTTCTTACATGTATCCGAGATCACATGGGATAAGAACATCAAATCACCAAAAGACTATCTTGAAGTAGGTCAGGAAATCGATGTTGAAGTTATCGAAATCGATCCTAAGAAACATAAATTACGTGTTTCTCTTAAAACACTTCTTCCAAAGCCATTTGATGAGTTCGTTAAAACATCCAAAGAAGGTGATATCGTTACAGGTACGGTGACGACGCTTACAGACTTCGGTGCTTTTGTCAAGATCGGTACGGTTGAAGGTCTATTACACAATCAAGACTGTTCATGGGATAAAAACGTTAAAGCGAAAGACCTATACAAAGTAGGTGACGAAGTTGAAGTGAAAATCGTTAAGATCAACCGCGATGAAGAGAAGATCTCTCTTAACCGTAAAGCATTGCTTGAAAGTCCTGTAGACAAATTCGCTAAAGAACACAAAGTGAACGATATCGTTAAGGGTAAAGTACGTGATGTTAAAGACTTCGGTGTATTCGTTTCACTAGAAGGTGATATGGACGCACTTATCCGTAATGAGGACCTTGATCCATTGGTAGCTGAAGAACTTAATCCAGGAGACGATATTGAAGCGGCGATCGCTGTGATCGATGTAAAACGTGATCGTATCCGTCTTTCAGTGAAAAAACTTCAGCGCCTTAAAGACCAGGTTGTTCTTGCGGAAGTAAATGCTCAAAATGATGAGAGCAACTCTTTAGGTGATCTTATAAAAGACCAACTAAAGTAAGCTAAATGCACAAGATGCTTGCAAAATGGCTTTTCCCGGCAATCTTTGTCGGTGTGGTCATCTTTTTGGTTGTCTTCTTGGTTCAAGTCAATCAAACGGACGCAAGTATTTATGCCGATGAGGCAGATATCCCCCAAGCCCAGCAATTACCTTCTGTTCCAAGCAAGGATAAGTGGATCGAACGCTTTTCCGAACATGAGAACGAAGGTTACTTTTTTCCTGTCACCGAGATTTTTGTTGAAGTAGACCTCAAAGAGCCTCCGAAAAAGACAACAGTCTATCAGTTAAAGGCAGGAGATTTAGACCCTTATCAACTGTTTTGTCTCAAAGAGGTCTTAAAACAGTATAGTGTCAAATATATGTTTGAACAAAGAGATGAAGAGACGAAACTTATTGTTTACTCTAAAAATCTGAATCAACTTGAAAATATAGTGAAAACATTAAAAAATTATGCTATAAATGCACGCATAATTAAAATTACAAAATAGATACACATAATAAAGAGAGAAAATATCATGTCAAAGCCTAGAATAGTAGTTTGTGACCATATCCATGAAGCCGGTCTAGAAATGCTTAAAAATGATGAGCAGATCGAATACGTATTTGCCGCAGACGTAGACAAGACAGCACTTTTGGACGTGATCGCAACAGCTGATGTTGCTATTACGCGTTCATCAACGGATGTGGATGATAAGTTCATTGCAGCAGCATCAAAGCTTAAAGCAGTCGTGCGTGCGGGTGTTGGTGTCGATAACGTTGATATTGATGGATGTTCAAAGCAGGGTATTATTGTCATGAACGTACCGACAGCGAATACGATTGCAGCAGTTGAACTTACTATGGCACATATGCTTTCATGTATGCGTATGTTCCCGTATTCACATGATCACCTTAAAAACCAGAGAATCTGGAAGCGCGAGAAGTGGTATGGACATGAGATGAAGGGTAAACGTCTCGGTGTTATCGGTTTCGGTAACATCGGAAGCCGTGTTGCTGTACGTGCAAAAGCATTTGAGATGGACGTAGTGGCTTACGACCCGTATATCTCTGCATCAAAGGCGACGGACCTAGGTATCGAATATACAAGTAATTTTGATGATATTTTAGCGTGTGATATTATTACCATTCACACACCGAAGAACAAAGAGACGCTAAACATGCTTGATGAAGCTGAAATGGCGAAGATGAAAGACGGTGTTGTCCTGATCAACTGTGCACGTGGTGGTCTTTATAATGAAGAAGCACTCTATAACAACCTGAAATCCGGGAAGATCCGTTTTGCAGGGATCGATGTGTTCAACAAAGAACCTGCAACAGACCATCCTCTACTGGACCTTGATAACATCGTTGTATCACCGCACCTTGGGGCAAACACATTCGAGTCTCAATACAATATCGGTACACAGGCTGCAGCTCAGGCACTGAATGCGGCAAAAGGGATTGAGTACAAGAATGCATTCAATCTTCCGATCGATGAGAACAAGATACCAAGTTTTGTCAAGCCGTTCCTTGAACTTTCACAAAAGACAGCATTCCTTGCTGCTCAGATCAATAAGTCTGCGATCAAGTCGATCAAGGTCTCTGCAGAGGGTGAGATCGCTGCCTATCTGAAATCGCTGATGACGTTCGTCACTGTCGGTGCTTTGACAGAGTCTTTGGGTGACAATATCAACTATGTCAACGCTGAGTTTGTTGCCAAAGACCGCGGTATAACTCTTGATTTTGAAGAGGAAGCGAACAAAAGTATCTATAAGAACAAGATCACGATCAAACTGACAACAGAAAAAAGTGTGACAGAGATCTCTTCGACTATCTTTGACGAGGATGTTCAGCGTATCGTCGATATCAATGGTTTTGATCTGGATATCGAACCTAAAGGGAACATGATCATCTATAAAAACACGGATGTCCCGGGTGTTATCGGCCAAGTCGGTACGACCTTGGCAAAACATGAGGTAAACATCTCTGACTTCCGTCTAGGAAGAAATGCTGATCAGGCACTGGCTGTTATCATTACGGATTCGGATGTCGGTAAGGATACACTTAAAGAATTGGCATCTTTGGATGCATGTATCAGCGTAGATTACGCACGCCTATAAGCCCTCTTGTGACTCTGTGCCGATCATGCACAGAGCTTCTCTTCTCTTTCACGTTTAACAATACAAATACTGCTTTTTTGAATAGATGAACATAAGACAGGTCTGAAGAAGTTTGACCCATTTTCCGCAGAAAACCAAGGCTGTCTTACTAAAGAAGTCAAACTGACTTTACTAAAGAAACTTATACAAGTTTTACTAAAGAAGTTAAACTAACTTTGGTTCTGCGAGCAGGCTTCCCTGAAAGTATCGGATACCGATCTTCTCAAGCTTCTCTTTTACGTCCTGATCCTCCAGATTTGTTGCAATGATCTTGATATCCAGACTCTCGATCAAAATCTGTAGAGCATGGTTTGTCTGCCCTTTCTCTCCCTGAAGCAGATCCAGAAGATAGGAACCGTCGATCTTAAGGTAATGGGGTTTGAGCATCTGGAGATAGTTCAGGTTTGTCTCTTCTTCAATACTGAAACGGTCGATACCAAAATGGTGGCCTGCTTCCCTTAAGACGTTGGAGAGGGATAGTGCCTCGTTTAAGGAGCTCAGCAGGCTGTGGTTGGAGATCTCGAAATTAAACTTGCGTCCCGGTACACCGGCAAGACGCTCTTTTAGCCATTGGGTGCATTTTTCATCTTCCAGGAAACGCAGTGAGAGGTTAAAGGCAAGCTCGCGACTGTTCAGGTTTTCCTCTTTGAGTGCATAGTTTATGACATTCTGATCGAGTCTTGTATCAAGCTTCATCTTGTGCACAAGCGGTATAAAACTTCCCGCTTCATGGATATTCCTCTCTTCATCAAAGAGACGCACATACGCCTCGGAATGCAGGATATCGCTGTTAGTATCATACACGTTTTGCAGCGCAAGGGCGATACTGTTTTCGTTGATCCTGTGCTCGAGGACTTCCCGAGTGATACTCTCGTCTTTTGGGTTTTCCTCACTGAAGTCGCTCAAGGCATTCTTCTGTGCGATAAGAAGGTCTTTCTGTATCTTCTGATAGAGCTCACTGACACTGTTTTCGGGAGAATAACCAAACCGGATAAGTTTGATAGCACACTCTGCATCCAGCAGGGAAGCCTTTTCCAAACTGACTAGTGACAGGGAGAGGATACTGTCTGTAAGTTCATCAAGCTCTTCATCCTTTGCAGCGGGGATGATGATGGCAATCTTCGTCCCGTCAATGCGTGAGATGATCGTCTGCGACTCCTGATCACAGGCATTCTTGATTATGCTGCTTAATTCAAGGATCAAGGCATTGACCTTTTCATGTCCAATGCTTTTGTTGGCTTCTACCAGTCCTTCAAGGTAAAGGGTGAGGATGATACCGTGGCTGTCTGCTTCCTGGGAAGAGAGCAGGTCATTGAGTTTACGCTCAAAAAAGTTCTTGTTTCCCAGTCCCGTCAACTCATCAGTAAAGAGGAGCTTGTGATAGTCCTGAACCGATTCTGCCTCTTTTTCAAAGATCTCTTTTACCTTTCTGACCATCTTGTTCATAGCCAAGGTGACATCTTTGAACTCCGTGGTCTTCGGGATCTTATCATTGATGATAAAGGTATTGTCGATGACGGCTTCAGCCTGTTGGGTGACACGCTGTAAAGAGGAGAGGATCCAGCGAAGCAACAGGAAAAGAGCACTAAAGGAGATAAGGGAGATAAGGACAAAGCTTTGCAGAAGGTCCTTGAAGTTCGTATAGAGCTGAAGATGCGCATTTTCCTGTATAGGTGTGACCTGAATGGTACCTATAGGACTCCATCCTGATGATACGGTCGCTTTGGCCAGAGGTGCATCCATATGGTACAGGGATAAAAACCATTCAGGTACGGCAGATGCCTCATGCTCCTTCTGTCGCTGATGTATGCGTACACCTTCCGTGTCCAAAAGGGTGATCTCCTGAAAATAGCCACTGTCATAGATCGCATCGATCATAGTCTTCATCTGCGCACTGTTTCCCTTGGCACTGGCCAAAGAGAGACTCAGATAGGTCGCGGTATTTTGTGCATTGTTGGCCATCTCTTCTTGAGCATAGGCCTTGGCGGACTGAAAATTAAAGGAGATAACGGTGATCAACACCAGCAGTAAAAACAGTGACATGATCAATGCGATCTGTTTAAATAGACTCATAGCTTGTTCCTTTGTACGCGTTTATGAAGTTTTTCCCATTTTTTGTGGGTGCTTTGCTGCAACTCTTTTGAAGCAGTGTTCTGATCAACAGAGGGATTGAAGTGATAGACCGGAGTCAGGTCTGAACGTTCCGAAGCGCTTTGTATCTCCGCAGTGGTATTATCAAGGATAAAGGGCTCTGCTTTGGGCGACTCAAAATAGGAAAGGACCATATGGGAGCCCTTATCTGAACTGACATAGGTGAAATAGAGTTTTTTAGGGTCCACCCCCAGGGTCTTGAGGGCAAAATATTTTGCGATCACATAGTCTTCGGAATCCCCTTTTGCACGACACAGGAACTCCAGTGGAGTCGCCCAGTAGTCCTCTTGCTTCCAGTTCTGTTTGTCACTGACAAGAGGGACCTGATTGAAAAAGGTGTTGACGATCTGAAGTTTGTTTCGCTCTTGCATCTGCTCGGCCCGAGTGAGGAGTTTATTGTACTTCAGCAGACGGCTGACGACTTTTCCGCCATACTTCTTCTCGGCTTTTTCCATGATCTTTTCAGAGACAGGACCCCCATTAAAAGCGAAGAGAGAAGTGGCTAAAGATAACAAAACAAGTAAGCGTGTTTTCTGCATGGTCTATTCTATCATTTTTTATTAAAAATTGAATACCAATAGAATAAAAATAATAAAATCATATATGTCCGTAGAAACAGAAGTTGTAAAACAAGCCTGATTTAGGTAGAATTACGAAAAATTACAGATGTATAGAAGATACATATAATAGGATAGTCAATGGCAACCATCGGAATGGGTGATATTAAAAAGGGTGTACGTCTAGAGATCAGTGGCGTACCATATAAAGTCGTGGAATTTCAACATGTTAAACCGGGTAAGGGTGCGGCATTTGTGCGTTGTAAGGTAAAAAGCTTTATCAATGGCAAGGTAGTTGAAAAGACGATTCATGCAGGTGATAAATTCGAAGTGCCTAACATGGAACAAAAAACGATGCAATATCTGTATGATGATGGTGAGATGTTCCAATTTATGGATAACGATACTTATGATCAGCTTGGGCTTTCATACGAGCAGTGTGAAGAGGCAAGTAAATGGTTCAAAGACGGTATCAGCGTAGATATCAGTTTTCACAACGGCAAAGCGATAGGTGTAGAAGCTCCGGCTACGATGGAGCTTGAGATTACTGAGACCGGACCAAAGGACAAGGGAGATACTGCCAGTGGTTCGAAAAAACCGGCGACTCTTGAGACGGGTGCGGTGATCCAGGTACCATACCACATACTTACAGGTGATGTTGTCAAAGTAAATACGGTTGATGGCGAGTACTTAGAAAAAGTAAAATAAGTCATGCAGGAGAAATGATGAAGATAGTTGTACTTCTCTTTCTTTCGCTCACGCTGTTTGCCTTTGAAGGGCAAACGGTGTACAGTTGTGTTCCAAAATACCGTATCGTCAATGGTACGCCTCACGAGTTCTCCGCAGAAGAACAGAAAAAAAACCTCTTTCAAATCATCTTC
>JBFEXS010000012.1:0-33931 GCA_041562555.1 Sulfurimonadaceae bacterium | reverse complement strand
CGGAAGAGTATCCCATGTCATGAGGTTTTTCTATCCACTCGGCATCAATAAAATGTTGTTGAATAAATCCCAACTCTTTCTCATCAAACTGTAGGACAATATGGGTCTTGTGCACAATCGTTGAATGTATCTTTTCAAATCGATAATAAAACTTCTGCGTCTTTGGATCATCATAGGGTCTAAGTGTAGCAATCTCATCTATAGCAATGGGAGCAGGTGTCAAAGAGCGTACTAGACGATAAAATTCCCTCGGTGCACTCTTAAAATTGATATGGGCTAAAAAGTAATGTTCATATAGATACCGTGCACTTAACCTGTGCTTGATCGTATCGGTGTTTAAAAAGGCTTCCCATCTTGCTATCTCTTTGACTGCAGGAGATGAGGGTTCTTTTTGCAAGGTATCCCAAAGTGCTTCCGGACCATGAGCCCCCTGCTCCAGCCAGGCCATCATTATCTTGTGCTCTTTGCTGCTTAGTGCCGGAAAACCATAAGGCATACCGTGACGCTTTTTATCATCCCGGTACTCAGAGACCTCTTCCAGGCTTTGCGGACAGATCAGCTCATCATACTCCGGCGCATACTCGCCATAGACTTCAGGATGTTCCTGCTTAAGATCAAGCATATGCCCCATCACCGAATTATTCAGACCCGAACCGGAGTTATCATCTATTAATGAATAAAACTTCTTTTCCCGCCACTGCTGTGTACTATTGGCATCGATAAAAAGACGTGTCGGCTCCTGGGCAAAAAGACGCTCTGTCAGGTAGACCTTCTCCTTGCTAGCCCCCCGGTCTATCCCCTCAAAGGAGCTAAGTTTTGCCTGACAGGGAGAGTTATAACAGGAGTGACAGGTCACACAACGTTTATCTAAAATAGGTTTGATATCATTCAGGTAGCTGAGTGTTGTCTCAGACGGCTCTACTTTCAGAGGTTGGGCTGGAGTATAAGAACATCCTGCTATAAATATAACGAAGATGACAGATATGACAAAAAAGCGTATCATTTCCTAAGCTTTAGGGTCTTTCAAAAATGCCAGAGTCAGAGTGTCTTTGCCGTCAATCACCTTCTTACCGACTGTCAAACGGACACTGTGGAATAAAAAGAGTTCACCCAGATTATTGATCCCAAGTACAAAGGTATACTCGCCAAAGGAGTACTTTTTCAGTCCTTTGGGTTCAGGCTTTTGATCAATATTATTAATATAGAAACAGATAGCATTCGGAAAGTCGTGGTCACGGTTGTTCTCTGCTCTCATACTCACATCACCAAGCTCGGAGACAACCTGTACAGACAACTTATTGTCCAGTTCGTGTGTTTTGATAATATAAGGACCATAATTGATCTGCATATATAATTCCTTTTGATTAAAATAATTAGTATGTGTAGTATATCAAGTTATGGAAGTATAAATGATTAGCCAAGACTATTTTTCATAAAAATATTCCAAACAGAGTTTAAAGTCAGAACAGCGTACACACCGCGCATGAAGCTGTCGTTCTTTTTCAACTGAGATTGAAAATCCGTCTTTAAATGAGATCGCCCAGGCATGCGGTGCATTCCATGCATACGTCGTTGATGTCCAGTAATATCGGGGCTTGAAATAGATAAAACCCTTTAAGATCATTCGTCCCTTGGAACGGCTTGTATCGACAATACTGACTAGCTCAGCCTCTGAAGGAAGCCACCAATCATCGTAGCCCCCTTCGTCCAGTTCTTCACAATACTCTTTGGCATCTTTCCATGTATGGATAACACCCTTGTTTTCAGGGACATCCTGCCACATGAGATATGTACGCTCATCGATCAAGGTACCCGAAAAGCAAGAGCTGACTATCAAGATAGAAAGCGCTAAAAGCTTTTTCATCTTTTAGAATTTAGCACTTAATGATAGTGAATACGAACGACCTGTCTTATAGGTAAGTGTAGTTTCCCCACCTTGCTGCCATGTTGTCTCATCATCTAACAGGTTTTTTGCTTTGAAGGTCAAAGCAAAATTCGTATCAAAACTTTTCGATCTGAAATTTTCAATCCAGGTAAAATCCACAAGGTCAGGCGGGATCTCATAATCATCCAGACCTAGGATTACGTTACCGTTTTTAATAGCAACACGCATAAGACGTTCATCCATCTTATTATAAGAAAGTGTCACAACACGGTCACCTACATCTTCATAAGATAAGGCAAGATTGATCACGTTTGGAGACAGACCTTGCAGATCTCTCTCCTGTGTTACCAATGTCGCCTTTTGCTCCTCGGTCAGATCGACAGATGACTGGATATGGGTATAGTTTCCAGAAAAGATCACATTGTCTAGCCATGAAGAGATAAAGTCAAGATGCTTATACCAGCTTAACTCTAAACCACCCAGCTCTGCAGACGCAGCATTATGAAATGAAAAACGTGCGATCGTACCTGTTGTATCCGTACGTGTATCTTCAATAGGGTTTTCCATGTCTTTGTAAAACAATGCAAAACTAAACATATCCGTCGGATTGAAATAGTACTCATATCGTGCATCCAAACTCATGATATCCGTCTCTATCAGATCAGGATTACCCGAGATCTTTGCCAGATATACCGGGTGAATAAACTCCGAGTTAACAAACTCTCTGATATCCGGTGCAACGTACGTTTCAGAGTATGCAAGTCTCAACTGATTACTGTCATCAAGGGCATATTTTGCGGATAAACTCGGTAATGACTTTTGAAATGCCAAAGTATTCTTTTCCGTGGTAACTAAAGTGTTTTGCACCACGAACTGGTCAACATTCTGTTCAAAATCAACTTGGCGTAGACCAAAAGTGATATCAAGATCATCCCTTGGTTTGATCATACTTTTAAAGTAAAGTGCACTTCGTTCTGAATCTGAATCATATTGATCTTTGGGTTGAGATGTCAAACTGATATCAAGATTACTGCCATCACCTTCATTGATGATATCATTTACATTTCCTGTGTACGTAACCGGGTCTGCATTACTGATAAGACTTCTTACCTGAAGTTGGACACGTCTGTATTCACGCTCTTTTTGCTCACTCATAGCACCAAGTTCAACATAATCTTCTTCACTGAAGAGATCAATCATCGAACGGTTGTTAACATAAAAGCTAAACAGGTCGTCATTTGTCTCCCGGTTATCATAAACCAATTGACTTTCTCTACGTTTGAATTGATACGGCTCCGCTGTTGAGTTTCGAATATAGTTATATTGGACATCATTTGGAACATATTCACTTGCCTTGGCGAATTCAGCCCCAAAATTAAAACGGTTATCAATGAGCAGGTCATAATCCAACCCGCCATTAAACTGGTTGACCATCAATTCACGTTCTTGCCACTCAAAATAGGTTTGAAGCTCATCCGAATTGTTTTCACCAAAGGTACCCTGAATATCACGTGTTTGATCCAAAGTATTCAATACATAAAGCAGTGTATATCCAAAATCAAAGTTGTTCAAACGATAACTGGCATTCAAAATACCACCATGTTGAATTGTTGTTCTATACAGGTTATTCACTGCTGTATTATCTCTACTTTGAATCTCACCCGTGCTGGAGATCAGATAATCATATGACGTATAGTTTCTGAGGTTCGCCTCAGACTTATACTCATAAGTCGCCAAGATGTTAAGTTCATGCTCATCAGAGAAAACATAACTCGTACCGACTTCCATTCCAAACTCTGTCCCAATTGGCACCGACTCGCTCTGGCGATTAACATCTCTTTGTTGAAGCATATACTGTACTTCCGGATTCGTAAGTTCAAGGTTCGGGTCTGGTTGTCCTACAACAGGTTGTGAATCCTGCACGAATTGACCCGGGAAAGGACGGAAAGAGTGATCATATCCTGTCCAATCATCAATACCACCCTCATGAGTGATCGCAGAATCCCCATAAGAGTCATGCATCTTTGCACCGACCTTTAATTTTACATAATCCTCATCCGTAGACTTTTTCGTACGGATATTGACATATCCACCACCAAACGATGATGTAATATCCGGTGAGGCAGTTTTTTGAACTTCAAGACTTCCAATGATACTTGATGGAAACATATCCAAAGGAATTGTACGCTTGATAGGATTAGGTGATGGAAGTGCCATCCCATTCAACTCTGTAGCTGAATAACGATCACCAAGACCACGTACATAAATATCTTTTCCGCCGATCAATGTAATACCTGCAACACGCTTAAGTGCTGCGGCAGCATTGGAGTCACCCTGTCTAGCCATCTGTTCAGCACCGACGATATTCGCGATACTTTCACTGTTTCTTTCTTCTGCCATCACGGCTGCAACAGAACCTTCCACTTGTGGTGCCAAGACAACAAACTCTTCTAATTCCATAGATGATGGTGACAGTTCATAGGACTTGTTGATTGTCTCATGAGCGATCACGGTCACCTTAACTGTCTGTGCAGAAAAGTTAGAATGGATAATGGAAAGGGTATGTTCACCCTCAGTCAAATCAAGACTCACGCTTCCCTTGGCATCTGATGTCACATCAAGACTAAGACCTTGTACAAAAATACGCGCATCTTTTATCGGTGCGGCATCTTCTGCGGAAACAAGGCTGATAAGTACAGACCCCTTCTCTTTTGCGGTTGCATTTTCATCAACGGCGTCTTCGACAACATCAGGCGTCTCAGCATCTTCAAAAGCTACTGTATCATCTTCCTGTAGTGAAACGATGATCTGAGACTCTTTGTTTTTCTCGATTACAAAAGGCTTCTTGATGAACGCCTGCGCTTTTCCCTGTTCTTTTGCAAGTACCTGCAGTTGATATGTACCCACCGGAAGGACGGTGTTCAAATAACCGTCATTGTCTGTAATAAAATCAGCATGACGATCAAAGGTACTTGGCATCTCGATTAATGCCGTTTCCGATTTTTTAAAGATAACAACCTGTTGATTGGCAAGTGGTTTACCCTCTTTCATAAGGAAAAATGTCAGGTTCCCCGTATCAATAGCCCACAATGATGCGACTAAAGTGATTAAAAGTATTACACTTCTCATAACTCACACTCCCAATGATTGTCTTTACACTTCTGCATGTTTTTTCTCAGTTCAGTTGCCTTGTTGAAAAGGTCTGGACGTGTCAACTCCTGCAGCTGTGTTTCTGATTTGTCAAACTCTGCACTCATATAATATGAATATGCCAGTGCATAACGAACATTTTCATCTTCAATAAGCTCACTACGCTCCAATGCACTTTTACTCGCAATTATACGCTCATAGGCTCCAAATTCGATAAAGATCGCTATGCGCTGCTTCAATTTCTCTTTTTGATCTAACATCTGGGAGTTTTTGAATAGCGCCGAGATAAACTCTTTGGCACGGCGCATCATCTCTGCCGCTTCTTTCGTATACTTATCGTCCTCGATAGAAGCCTCGTCAAACAGATCTGCAGCCGCCTGGATCATCTCTTTATCCAAATACAGGTGTGCTAACATCACCGTAATCTCCGCGCTGCTTACAAAACGTATATTTGCCTCTTCTGCAAGTTCGATCGCTTTTTGTGTATCACCGCTTTTACGTAACGCCGCAATAAACGACAATACCGTCTTTTCCGTCGGCTTTGCATGTTTAAGATACACCTGAGCATCTGCCAATGCCGATTGATAAAGCTTAAGTGTGACAAGATAGTTAAAGCGTTGTTTATAAAAATTCCACTGTTGTGGAAAACGCTTCATTCCCTCTTCTAAAACGACCAGTGCTTCATTGAGCTTTTCGAGCTTCCAGTTACATTCAGCCTTCAGTGCTACGACCGAAGGCTTCTCATCCGCAATAGCACCTGCTTTTGAAATCGCGTCCAAAGCATCCTCATACTTCTGAAGTTTGAAACTGTTTTGTGCTACATACAGATAAAGTGCCTTATCCGTCTCTTCATACGTAAGCGCTTGCAGATAATGCTTGTTCGCCTCTTCATAATTTCCAAGTTTTGTTGCTACAAGACCCATCAACGTGTAATAACGGGAAAAGTCAAGGTTTTCATCTTCCAGATTCACTTGTTTAAGCTCATCGTTTGCACGATTAACGAAACCATCTTTAAGCAGTAATGCTGCCAAAGAGATATGATCGATCTCGTCATTTCCCTTTTTCTCAGCCGCACTTACATTCAGTGTGATCAGAAGCAGTAAAATTAATAATTTTTTCATCATCTACAATCCTATTGAAGATCAAAGCGAACTTTTTGTTTCGCCCAGACCTTGACCGCTTCGCCCTTATATTGAGCCGGTTTAAAACGCCAGGTTTTCACACCTGCTACTGCCGTATCATCAAACACGTTCGCCGGTTGAGATTCAAGTACTTTGACCTTCTCAACGTCCCCTTGTTTATTGATAAGAAGATTCATCAACACATATCCTGAAACACCCATCTTACGTGCTTTCTTTGGATATTCCATAGCAGAACGTTCACTTGGCGTCGGTGCAACATCTACTGAGTCTTCACTCATAACCATGTTCTTTCCGACATCTCCCAAAAGTGCATCATCCATGTTCATGTCATCAGCCATAAACGCATCCAAACCGGTATCGATACCACTTAGTGATGAAGAAAGGCTTGGAGCCGGAGCAGTACGCTTTGGCTTTGCTGGTGCCTTTTTCGGTTTTGGTTTCGGCTTCGGCTTTGGTTTTGGCTTGACGATCTTTTGCGCAACAAAGTCCATAGACTCTTTTTTTGCCTTAGGCTCACTCAGGCCACCCTTGTTATTCATGTAGATAACGAGTGTGAATACAAAGACCAGTCCAAAAACCATCCATGCGAACGATTTAAGCTGTTTTGATACTCTTTTCACCTTAGCCTACTTCTTTCTCTGTAGCTACCGCAACATCTTTTGCACCGGCCATACGACATTGATCAACAACTTCGATCAGTTTGTTAACCTCAATCCCGTCATCCGTCACAACAAGAACTGAACGTTCTGTACTTGCACGCAACATGTCACGCAATTTTCCCTGAATTGCCCAGACTTTAACCGGTTGACCGTCGATATAGCTATCACCCGCATTATCGATATACACACGGATAACTTTAGAAGATGCCTTTGATGCAGAGGATGCACCCGGACGATTAAGGTCAAGTTTCATATCTTTGACAAATGTTGAACTAACCATAAAAAAGATCAATAGGATAAAGACCATATCGATCAGTGGCGACATATCTACGCCGATTTCTTGAGATTTACGTTGACGAAAACGCATCTATTCTCCCTTTTCATTTATACAGATTATGTCTTTGATCTGCTCTAGATCCATAATCATTTTGTCTGCTCTACGCTGTAGAATATTTCCTATGATCAAACCAGGTACAGCTACAACCAATCCAAGTTGTGTTGTAAAAAGTGCTTGAGAAATACCTCCGGCGATACCACCACTTTGTGAAAAAAGTGCTGCATCTGCCAAAGAATCAAAGGTCTCGATCATCCCGATAACCGTACCCAGCAGACCGATCAAAGGTGCTGCTGCCACAATCGTCTTGATCAGACGAGAATATCGTGTGATTTCTACCGTATACTTATTAAATGCATCCGTCACATAACTTCGTGTGAACTCATTCTTTCCATACTTCTGTACGATCTCCAGTCCTTCTACAACAGCTCCGTCTATCATCCCTTTTGGTGTAGTACGGATCCCCTCAGAAAATTTTCTGACAAGATTTCTAACCGTTGCTTTTGAACCGCGATTCAATGTATAGAATCGATACCCCAGTGCATACCATAATACAAGTACACAGATAGCCAGTGGCCACATAACGTAACCGCCGCTATTCATATAGGAACCGAACTGTTCAAACCCCTGGATTAAGAATTCCATCTATGACTGCTTATTATACTCGTTGATTAAGTGTAATGCAGAATGTTCCATGCTGTCTTTAATACGCTCTGCCCAACCACTTAAAAGGTTTCCAAGCATAAGTACCGGAATTGCTACGATAAGACCTAGTTCTGTCGTAACCAATGCGATAGAAATACCACCTGATAGAAGTTTAGGATCACCTGTACCAAACTCAGTGATGATATCAAATGTTGCGATCATACCCGTAACCGTACCCAAAAGACCCAAAAGTGGCGCTACTGCTGCTACAACAAGGATCATTGAACCAAAACGGTCAAGTCTACCGCTCTCATGTAAAATTGACTCAGATACGATATCTTCGATATGCTCACGATCTCTGTCAAGGTTTCGGATTGTTGCTTTGATTACACGTGCAGTTGAACCTTTTTCTGTTTTCAAATAAGCCAATGCACCTTCAACACCGTCACTTAACAATTTGTCCAATGCTGATCTAGCCACATTCCCGGCTGTTTTAGATGCACCCATCAAGAATACGACTCTCAGTCCTACCAGTACTAATGCACCAAGACCCAAGAATACGATGATCCAACCAATGATTCCACCCGAATTGATTACAGAGAACACTGTTTTTTCAGCAGCTTCTTCGATCTCTTTATTGACATTTTCATACAAGAAGATATTGATCTCATCTGAAACTGAGCCGCTATTCAATGCCTGTGCACTTCTTTCAGATCCGTCTGCATTCCATACTTTAAACTTACCGGCACCAGCTGGGACCAATGCACCTGCAGTATCGTCTGAGATTCCGTAAGAAGCGATGTTACCGATCTTGATAATACGTCCGTTCTTCTCACTTCCGTCAGCTACGTAGAACTTGCCTTCTTCTGTTCTGACCTGACCCAGTTTTCTGATCAATGTATCTGCTTCGACAAAGACTGTCTTTAATGAAGCTTGATAGTTGTTCTTATCTACCGTTACTTCAACACCGTATGGTTTAAGACTTGTTGTTGACTGCATCATCACTGTTTCGATCAATGAAGTGTCGTCACTGACTACCTGCGCATTTTGCTGAACACGGAAAAGATCTTCTTCGAGTTTCTCGCTTTGTGCATTTTTCTTCAGTACGACATTTTGTAAGATACTAAGCTCACGCTTTGCGGCAGCAAGTTTTTGATCTTGTGTACTTTTTACTTCCTCAAGACGTTTTTGCAACATCTGTTTCTGTGCTTTCAGGTAAGCAAACTCTTTAGCGTATGCACGCTCTAATTCATTCTCAGTCGCTGCAAAAACAGATAAACTAAGTGTCAATAAAACAACTAAAATCTTTTTCATTATTTACTCTCCGCCATTACAATTGCGCTAGGAAGTGTGAAGTATCCTGAACGAATCTGCTTTTTAAATGAATCAAACAGTCCTAGGATCTGCTCTTGCTCAGTAGCTGAAACAGCTTTTTTGAAATACCACCCTGTTACATCTTTACTAGCGTAACCTACTGTATCATCAGGAAGTTTGAAGAACAATCCCACCGTACCGATACGTGCGACTTCTGCCAAACGGTCTTGAGAATCAATGTTAATCGTCTGTTTGAAGATCCCGTTCTCTTTAGACATACGAATGGCATCGCCATAGGCATTCCATGTTAACGCTAAAGCTTTTTGTGGTGTCACAAGATCACCGTTAAGCTGAGATTTGATCTTTTCAATATCTTCTAATCTCTCTTGTGTTTTAAAAGGGATAGATGCTTTGATATTCTCTTCCATAAGGTTCAGGGCATTTAATAACAGTGGTTTCAGACCTTCCGTATTCTTACCTGCTTCTTTGATCTCCTTACGCACCTTATCAAGTTCACGTTGGATCTGTTTGATCTTAAGATCTTCACGGGCAACCACTGACTCAAGATCATTCTTTTGACGTAATAAAGACTTCATTGAAGCCTTATAGCTATCTTTTTCATCATTTATGTTCGCATCCAGTTGTTCAACTTCTGCTCTTAGTTTCATTAAAGACTCAGCCATATTCTCTGTAGATGCGTAGAGTGATGTTGACCCTAGCAGTGCAACAAGACTCATGCTTAGCATTGATTTTCTCATGCAATCTTCCCTTTTGGTTTTATATGCTGGAATTTTAAAAAAGTTAAATTACACAGAAGTTACAGTTTATGACATTTTGGTTACAGAAATACAGAAGTCGCTAGATACAGTCTGTCACCATAATGTTGATGATATCTGTTTATTTTGTTGTTATAGAGGGGAAAGAGGTTTAGAAAGGGAAGTGTTTCCCTTTCAAAGAGCCTAAGCTCTTCTTGATCTCAAACCAGATTATGGTTTAAGAAGGATTACATCTCTGAATGCAATCGTACTTTTTTGCGTTGGAGTGAACGCTAGTTTTGTATGGATGTTCGCATCAGATACTGTTGTAACAATTCCGTTTACAAATGTTGGTGCTGTACTATCATCTTTGATATAGATACCACCCTCATCTGTGTTCGCCACTTTGTTGATTACAAAGTTTTTGATCGTTGGAGATGTCATTGGCGTTGTACCACCAGAAGAGATCTCAAAACCTGCATGTGAGCTAGCATCCACTTGCTGAACAAAGATATTTGTTGCTGTACCGATATAACCGTAATCAAGGTCAAAGCTATCATCTTGACAGTTGATCATATATGCGTTTGTTACATTTACTGTACCACCCCAAATCTCGATACCGTCATCTGAAGAGTTTCCGATAAAGATGTTTTGAACTGTTGTTCCTGAACCGACACCTGCAAGAGAAAGACCGTTAACTTCCTGGTCTGTACTCATTGTTACACCTGAGTTAAGGATATGTACATTTACAAGTGATCCTGAGTTATCCGCAGCATTTGTACCACCGAATGCGAAATCAGGGTTTGTCTCGTCTACTTCATAGAATGGAGCAGTATGGTTAGTCGGTGCATCACCAAGAATAGTTAAACCACCCCATTGTCCGACATCACCAGCAGTAGGGTCAAGTAAAGAAGCCTCTGATGTGAAATAGATAGGCTCAGCGTCTGTACCGTTTGCAATGATCTTAGAACCTTTAGCAACTACGATGAAGTCATCTCCTGTCGTATTACCATATACTACTGTACCTGCAGGGATAGTAAGTGTTGCACCATTTTTGACAGTTACAAGACCATCGATCTCATATTTGTTTGCTTTGTCCCACATTGTATCAACTGTGATATCACCTGTTACGACAACTGTCGGCTTAGCAGCATCATATACTGTATACCCTATTTTAGACTCGAACGCTGCTACAGAAGCTGCATCCAGACCATCAACTTGTACTGCAGAGTTTAAAAGAACATCATCAAAAGAGATCGCATTGATCTGAGCATTTCCGACAGCAGCTGCTTTTCTTGTGTGAATACCAGCATCAGTACCGTGAGTCAATACTTCACCATTGATAAATGTCGGTGCTGTAGTATCGTCTTTGATATAAATACCACCCTCATCTGTTCCAGGAACTTTGGAGATTACAAAGTTGGTGATTGTCGGAGATGTCATTGGAGTACTACCACCAGAAGAGATCTCAAAACCTGCATGTGAACTTGCATCTGTTTGAACAACTTTGATGTCTGTTGCATTTCCAACATATCCATAATCAAGGTCAAATGTATCATCTTGACAGTTGATCATTGTAGCACGGTTGATATCAACTGTACCACCCCAGATCTCAATACCATCATCCGCAGAGTTAACAATTGTGATATCTTCAACGATCGTACCTGAACCAACACCTGCAAGAGAAAGACCGTTGATCTCCTGGTCAGTACTCATCGTTACACCTGAATTATATACATGTACATGACGTAAGATACCTGAGTTATCTGCCGGATCACCCGCACCAGCCACAGCATTACCGAATGTAAAGTCAGCATTGTTCTCATCTACTTCATAACGCGGACCACCGTCACCTACAACTGCTTCACCGTGGTTAGTCGGCGCGGCACCAAGAACTGTCAATCCACCCCATTGTCCAACATCAGCCAGCGTTGGATCTTGAAGAGCGATTTTAGAAGTAAAGATAATCGGATCAGCAGCTGTACCGTCTGCGATGATTTTTGAACCGCGAGCAACAACCAGGTAGTCATCACCTGTTGTATCACCAAATAGAACTGTACCGGCAGGAATTGTCAAAGTCGCACCAGACTTAACCATACAAAGACCGCTGATCTCATACTGTTTAGTTGCATCTAAAGTAAGGTCAGATGTGATGTTTTGTGGAAGAAGAACTACGTTTGCTGCATCATATAAAGGATGAGACGTTACCATCGCATCATTTGCCATGTGACGTTCAGCAACGTCAGTCGCACCGGCACCATCATATAGTGTCGCATCGATAACTAATGGTGGGTCAACTACTACTGGTGGTGGTGTTGCGCTGTCAGTCGTACCACCGCCTCCGCCGCCACATCCTGTTAATGACAACATACCTGCCGCTAAAATGCTAAGAACTATTTTTTGATTCGCTTTCATTTCTTGAAGCTCCCTTTTTGAATTGTTGACGACAGTCTAAAATACTTTGATTACCCAAGTGATACGTCTTTATTACATTTTTGCAACATTCTGTTTTTACCAGATAACAATTTCAAAGCATTTTGGCGACATATATAATAATGTTAATGTAACCTTCTTGCAACATTTTTTTTCTACCATACTGACCATGAAAGCACTTATACTAATAGTAGAAGATGATAATGATTTATTAGAACTACTTGAGCACAGGTTACAAAAAGAGGGGTATGAGACCCTCGGCTTTGTAAGCACTAAATATGTCAGAAATGTCCTTGAAGAAGAGTCTATCGATCTTATATTGATGGACAGAAATCTTCCCGACATCGAAGGAAGTGAGTACATCTCTCTATTAAGGGAGAAAGGGATGGATGTACCGGTTATCTTTCTTTCGGCAAAAAGTTCAAGTGCGCATATTGAAGAAGGATTCTTACGTGGAGGTGACGATTATGTTACCAAACCCTTCGAGATCAAGGAACTCCTTTTACGCATAGAAGCACTTTTGCGCCGTACAAAAAAAGACATGCAGAACAAGATTGTAAGCTTCAAAGACATTGTCCTGGATTTGAATCTTAGAAATGTCACAATCAAGGGTAAACCGGTGGAACTGACAAAACTGGAGTTTGACCTGCTCAATACCTTTATTCAAAACCAGAGCTCTGTGCTTAAGCGTGACTTCTTACTTGAACACGTATGGGGAAAAGGAAAGACTACCGAAGAGCGCACCGTCAACGTCGCCATCAAACGTCTTAAAGAGAAGATCGATACCGATCCTGATCACTCCTATATCAAGACCATCCGTGGAGTGGGTTACACTATCCATTAATGCCGACGCGATGGGGAACTAACCTCTGCTTCGCGACCCTGCCACTGCAGAACTTTCAACCCATTAAACATCTGTTTGAGAGTACATGTATGCATAGCAAACAATACTTTTACCTTTATTATCAAGGCATCATCCTTAGACCTCAACAAGCTTTACACCATCTTCCAACAGATATACGATATATCCCCTGACCTGTTGTGCAGTGATCTCGCGGATCGCCTTTTTATAAAAATTGACCTGCTTCAGATGTGACTGGGTATGACTCATCGCAGATTTATAATCGATTACCACCCACTCTGTCTCTTTTTCGATCAGCAGGTCTATGTAACGCAACTCCTCATTATAGGAGATCGCTTTTTCTTTATATATTTTCCCCTTGACAAGCTCCGCTACAACCTCGTCATGTACAAAATGCTCTATACGTTTTTGAATGGAGCTCATCTCTTCATCGCTTAACAGGGAGCCGTATCGATTACCCATGATGTTCATCGCTGATGTGATACTTTCATCATCGAACCCTGCCATCATCTCCAAAGTATAGTGCAAGGCCAATCCAAACTCTATTGCCTTATGGTTTTCCTCTTCGGCTTTTGCTGCAGAGAGCAGATCTGCCTGTGTCCCGTAATAAAAATCCCTGAAGACGATCTTGGGCTTGAGGGGCAGTGAGACTTTTGGCTTTTGTTCGAGTATCAGACTTCCATAGCTCTCTTCGGACAAGCCAAGGTCTTCAAATTTAGAGTCTTTAGACTTGTGAATGATAAACAGACTCTCCTTGGCCCGTGTAAAGGCGACATACAGTGCATTCAGTTCATCCTCTTTCGAGAGTTGCCTCTCTTTTTCAATAGCGCGTGCATACGCATCGTCCAGACTCGCACGTTTACTCATGCGCAGATAGATGTTCTGCAGATGAATTCCCTCATACTCATAGATGATCGGACTTTTGTCAGCAGATTTTTTCCCCAGACGATCAAGGACGATTACATGCTCATATTCAAGCCCTTTTGACTTGTGTACCGTCAATACCCTCACCCCATTGAGCTCTTTTTGTGCAGCGGAAGCGTCAAGCCGGTCATACTCGAATAGAAAAGCTTCAATATCTCTGTACGAAGAGAGCTTTTCAATAAAACTGAAGATGTTCATATCCCCGTCATAAAGTTTATACTTTTGAATCAGCTTCTTGAGTTCATTGGCAAGATCAGGGGAGTGGACATCACAACCATAAAGTCTGGCAGGTTTTTGATTGATCAAGGCAAAGAAGTTACGGGCATAGATCTCCTGATGGAAGTAACTGTATTTGAGATATTCGATCAACGCTTTGATATTTTTTTGATTGATCAACTTGGAAGTGGTTTCCGTCACCGCATCGATGCCCTCGGATTTCAACAACTCTTCCACTTTGGAACCATCCGCATTGGTTGCTGTCAATATAGCGATCTCATTGAGGTCGGCACCCTCCTCTATCAAGGATTTGAGTGTCTTTACCATCGTCTCGAGGATCTCATCATTGAAGATCACCTCGACATACCCTCTTGTAGCGCCCTCTTTGACTTCCTGGGGCACATAACCTTTGATCTTATCGATAAAGACCTTATTGACAAACTCGACAACCTCTTTTTCGCTACGGTAATTCGTGCGCAATTGGTCGACCTGTACACCATAATGGTCAGTCACTGCATAAAACAGCTCCTTTTTACCCCCTCGAAAACGATAGATGGACTGTTTCACATCACCCACCAGAAACAGCGATGAACGCTCCTTTGATCCTTCTCCCGACGTCATCTCATCGATAAGCGGCCGTAAGATCTCGAACTGAATGGTGGAGGTGTCTTGGAACTCGTCCAAAAGCATATGACTGATCGTCGCATCCAATCTGAAATATAAAAAGTCACTGTTGATCCGACCTTGATTACTCTCTTCTTTGAGAAGATAAAAGACAAGATAGGTAATATCATCAAAGGAAAGCTCTTCATCCTCTTTGGCGACACGCATCTTCGCTTCGACATAGGTGTCCAAAAGTGAAAAAAGCTCCGAGAGGAAATGGGACTCCTTTGCTTTCATATAATGATACAGACCGACTTTGATCTCTTCTAAAAGCTCATCCATTCGTGGCTGGAAAAATTTCTTGAAATCCCAATACTCCAGACTCTCTTTCTCTATCCAGCTTTTACCCATCAACGCGTCGATATCTTCGACTTCCATCGCTGTACGGCCCCGTTTGCCTATCTCTGTCGCAAAGACCAACTGCTGCAGTTCTTTAAAACTTTGCATGACCTGCTGTTCATAAGGGACAAAAGCCTCGGTACTAAAACGGATATTTCCCATCTCATTTTTTTTGGCATACAACTCATCGAGCAGGGAGAAAATGTCCGCCAGACGTTTGGAAGCAAGTAAGGAGAGCTTGACAAGGGCATCGTCCTTTCCTTGTGCGTTGACCAGTTTCAAGAACATAGCCATCACCTTTAGTTCATGCTGCGATTCGTAGGTAGAAAAGCCGGGCATCAAGCCCACATGCAGTGAGAACTTCCGTAAGATCTTGGCAAAGAACTTATCCAGGGTCATCACTTTTGTATCTGCATTGAGCAGCGCTTTTAATACCTCGGGCCGTTTGGCTAAAAGCTCTTGGGGAGAGCACTCCAGAACCTTGGCGATCTCCCCTAGTTCACCCTTGTTTTCCAGATCGATCAACGTATTGACAATACGCTCTTGCATCTCATTAGCCGCCTTGTTGGTAAAGGTCAGAGCCAGAATCCTATCCGCTTTTTCACCTGAGAACAAAAGGGACAGATAACGTACTACAAGGGAAAAGGTCTTGCCCGAACCGGCAGAAGCCTCATAAGCGTGTAAATCAACAAACATCAGCTTCTCCCACACAATTCGATATAGGGACAGTAAAGGCACTCTTTGAGTTCATCCGTCTTCTCAAAGTTGATACGTTTTGAAGCGGCTAAGACACCAAGATGTTCCTTCAAAAGGGCCAATTTGGCTTCAAGCAGCTCCTCATAGATGATTTTCCCTGTTTTCAGGTCATAATAACCGCATCTTTGAACCGTTCCCTCTTCTTGAGCAAGTAGATAATAGAACTCAAGCTGAAAGTCTTTAGCTTTCTCTACCGTCCTGGATGTATACACCGGATAGGCTCCCGACTTGTAATCAAGTACTTCGATACCATCCGGTGTTCTATCGATGCGGTCTATATTACCTACCAGACGTATCCCTTCCACCTCTTTAGATAGAGAATGCTCACATAAGAGTACTTCAGCTTCTTGAAAACGTTCGATCTCATTATCTACAAAGTTCTCTAAACGTTTCAGCCACATCTTTTGTAAATATCGGTCCAGTACCGTATCTGCCGAACTTGATCGTAAGGCAAGCGCTATCGCATCTTGAAGCGATCTCTTATCCGTAAATCGGCTCTGTTTTTCATATACCTCCTGCAATGCCTTATGCAGGGCATTACCTATCTCATGTTCTTGAGGAAGGTCCCGCTCGATCTGGTGTTCATCCAGATGCTCGATATAACGATAATAAAAACGCCGCTTACACGACAGAAAATGCTTCAGTCCTGTTGCCGACAGGTTGTGGGCTGTGAAATCATAATCGATTTCTATCTCATCCTCTTCGTACAGCGTTTTATTCTCTGTCTTGAATAACAATTCTGCCCACTGGGATTCATCAAAGCTGTTGTGCGTCTCTATCCCGAGCTGGGTCAAAAAACGTGACGGAACAGCATCGACTGAACTCACATACGAAATCGCCACTTCTTTGGCTCTTAAAAAAAGATTGTTGTAATAAAGTTTTTGAAGAGATTCCCTATCGTGCGCTCCCGGCAGGCCGGCTCTTATTCGCGTGGCGGAGTTTAGAAACAGGTCTTTTTCACTCTTTCGCGGTACACTCCCCTCATTGAAATCGACTACGATGACCCCTTCATATGCCACAGAGCGGGTCTCAAGGACTCCCATTACCGTTATCTTCCCACCGCGTACATCATCGATACTGCGTTTTTTCAAACGGTTCATAAATAGATGCAAGGCTGACTTCAAGGTGCTTCCTGTGAGTGTCGGCAAAAGTTTTTCAAAATAAAAAAGCTCTTCCTGAATGATCTTAAGTACAGCCTTGCTACTCTCTTTCTCAAGAAATGGCTGGAATATTTGCCCAAACTCCAGACTATCAAGGTCTGCCTTATATCTCGACTGGATGCCTTTGAGAAGGTCGACTCCCACACGGTTTATGCGACTTCTGTTTTGGACGCTTTTATTGTCCAGATATTGTATCACCGCTTCCAAGGATTGTACAAAGACAGAGGATGCGAGTCCTTCTCCCATCGCAAAATTAAAATTACATTTCTCATCAAACCGCCTTAGATGTTCTGCGAAACTTTCATTCGGAAGAACCACAACGATCTTTTCAGCGGGGATCCCCTTGTCAATAAACTCCTGTACCTTCAGCTTGACAAAGGCGACTTGCAAAATACGTTGTGAAAAACTTTCACATGAGACTGTCGCCTGCGATGTGACTGATGAAGACCCTTCTATAGACTTTGTGCTCAGATTAATGATCTGGTTCTTATCAACAATTACTTCCAAGCCGAGATCTCTCAGTTTTTCTTGCATCTTGATATTGAAACTGTTCGCATAAAATCGCAAGCGCAAAGTTGTCAATGCAGCACACTCTTGCAATATCTGAAGTTCAAAGTTTGTCAGATATCCTTCAACTACCAGTAAAACATCTTCTTGCGAAGCAATATAGGCATGATTAAGCGTATAGTTTTTGGGCAAGAAAATCGGGTCCAAGACTCTCTTCTGCTGGCAGAGAAGTTCATATCGATGATACGGTTCCTGCAAGATCTCTATATGTTCCTCATAATCCCCATACGTATCCGCCATACTCAAGGCATGAATATCCACCAACTCACCGCTGAGCTCCTCAAAAAAGCGAAAAATGTAGGAGGAGTTTTGTGTGAACGTAAAAAAGTTTCGTTCGATGTTCAAGGTTGAAAATGCATCAAAATCCGAGGCTTCCAACAATAATAGTGTACGCGTATCATCATCTATACGTGCATACCCATCTACGACCAAGGCACGTTGCAAAAACTCAGACATCGTAATATAGGAAGGAAGAAAAGTATTGTTCTGTTTTTCTTTGAGGATAGCTGCACGTATAGCACGTGAGCTTGGAAGAATTGTCATTTAATGTGCCCTTGAGACCAAGGACAAAGAACTAGCTGTTTGCCTGTTTTGCTTCGTCCCAAAATTCATTGATCTGTAATTGTATCTTTTTGAGCCAATTATACAATAGAAAGGCATTAATGCCAATGCCGACAAATACAGCACCGGCCATCGTATACATACCAAACTCACTCATACCGCCGCCTGCAGAAATGATTAGATACACCATACCAACAATCGCCCATAATGCTATTGTTGGTAGGAAAAGCATGGCACCCCAGCATGAACTGATCTGCTCAAGCTTTCCGTTTTCCGAATATAACTTACCTACATATGCCGGCAATAACCAGCACGCACTCACTGCCAATGGCGGAAAAAGTACAGCCAATGCCGCATATGAACGACCGGAAATGCCTTTTTTCCTATTTTTCTGTAATTCAGAAAACGTCGTTGACAGCCAATAGATACCGTACAAACCAAAACTCATCATCCATAATCCGATGATCTTCTCTGGACTTCTTTTAGTTCCTATATACATGTGTTCCCCTGTATAATATTTTTTAATTCTCAGAATTTAGAAAAAATTATAGGTTGCCTTGGTAAACGAATAAGAAATAATAGAAAATAATTTATACAGGGGAAAAAAGAAGGAAAGAATTGGGAAGAATCAGAGTGTTCTTCCTCCATTGGCGGCATAATTACGCATCGGTTTGTCTAAACCAAACTCATATACTGACTTATCCATCGTATCTGACTTGAGGTTCATATGACGGAAATCATCTCCGACACTGACCTTGGCCAGGATATTCCAGCGTCCCTTTTTCGTCACTTTTATATTCTCAAAACTGTAGACACCATCTTTGACCTGTGGCTTATCCAAGTCCATCTTGGCATCGTTCACCACCGGTCGTGAAAGGATCACTTTGAACTTGGCATCGTTGATAGGATTTCCCTCTTTGTCAGTCAGTTTATACGCGATCGTACTTCCACTCTCCGACACGCCATTACCAACATAAGAGAGGGAGTACTTCTTGTTAAAAACAATCGATGCTACCACAAGGTCATTGACATTCGCATCCATGGTCTGATAATCAAGCATCATATCTTCATTTTGCTGTACAGGTTGCAACAAAGCGACATACACTGTCACTGCACAGGCAATAACGATAAAGATAATTGAAGCGATTATCCCTATCGGCCACTGTTTACCATTATCCATCTTCTCTCCTTCGTTTTACTCTATCATAGACAAGTTTGATCACGGTGATCAATGAGATTGAGAACAAAAGCGTGATCAAGACCTTGTAAAAGTTCTTGTTGGTATCTCCAATAGCAGTTTCAAGGGTGATCCCTTTATGTTCTGCAATCTGTTCTACGATCTCTGCATATCCATTGAACATGGCCACGGCATACTTATCTTTTTCATCAACTTCAGGCGGTGCCTTTGCTGCTATGACCGGTATCACCCGACCATTAAAAAACGGCCATATCGCCAAAGGGTCCATGATCTGTTTTCTATCAAAGGTCGTGTACAGAGACTTGTCCTCTGCATAGATCTGCACCTGCTTGTTGTTTTCGACAAAGGAAAACAAAACTGCCGGTTCTTTCAAGGTTTTGATCAGGGCCTTCTGATGATCGATGATCGTTTGATTCCCATCAAGCTCCTTGATCAAACTCATATAGACATTGATACCCGTCTTGCTTGATAGTTCCTCTCCCATAGGCTCGATCTGCTCATTGAATGCCCTCTTTTTCACAACTTCATCAATAACAATAAATTTTGCTTGCAGAGGTTGTATAAAAGAAAGAATTGCAATGAGGGCACTCAGCCCTCTTAAGATCTTCAAAGAAAGTCCTTAACCTACGTACAGGTGGTCAGCTACCACTACTGCGTAAATCGTAAACATCGCCATAGCGAACAGGCCAACTCCAACAATTACATCTAATCTCATTATTTGTCCTTCCCAGTAAACGGCTTGTCTTTATGTAGTACAACATGAGCAGCGTTATCAGCAGAAAGCATCTTGATGCTTTTTGCATCCTCAATATAATAATAATCCGTTGCGACATCCTGTTGAACACCGACTGCCAAGAACACAAGTGTGCCCTCTACAGCCAATAACAATACTGTTGCGATCAGCATACCAGTGATCCCGTGTAGTGCAAAAATACTTCTTTTTTCCATATCTTACTCCTACTCTTCTATTTCTTTATCTGTACCATGTGCTACATATGCAGACAAGGCTTCGATTTGAGGGATCGTTAACATATCACCGAATGCTGGCATTGTACCGATCTCACCTTTTTTCATACCGTTTCTAAGCAGGTTGTTAACCAGACAACTGTTATACCCTTTTAGACTTGGAGCAACACCTGAGTTACCCTGACCGATACAATCCTCTCCAACACAGTTTGATGAGTAACCTTCAACACCCGTAGTATCAGATTCCGGTTTGTCACCATAGCTCTTATACCCTTTTACACCCTCTGGAAGCGGTGCACCGTGACATGATGAACATGTTCCGGCGAAGATGTCTCTACCCGCAGTTGAACCTGCTTCATCTTTGAATCCATTGCTTACATATGCAGAGACTACTTTGATCTCTTCATCGGAGATCATAGCTCCTGTATTTGCATTGAATAGTGCATATTTGTTGATCATACCGCCTGCATAACCAAGTTGGTTTGAACCTTCATTGATCACTTTTTCAACGTATGTTTTGCTAAGGTGACGTGTTGTAAGGTCTTCAGCAGTCAATTGACCTGTTGAATAGTTTTCTTGACCATTACCAGTAGGACCATGACACGGTGCACATTGAACCGCAAAGACACCCTCACCCATTTTAAGTTTTTGCGTATCTGTCATCGCATCAAACTTCTCTTTGAGCTTAGCATTCGCCTTAGCCGAGTCTTCATTATATTCACCAAGCTGTGAATACTCATTCAGTGGATAGCCTAGTGTCATGTACCACATACCCCAGATCATCAAAGCGATAATAGAGATCGCCCATCCAAACGGTGCAAGGTTGTTGTATTCGCCAATACCATCCCAGCTCTCATCTACAAGTTCACCTGTAGCAGTCGCATCTTTCATCTGTTTTACATATGACATTACAACGACTACAGCGATAATAACGATCGCTGCAGCTCCGATCATAGCTAGCAAGTTAACAATATCATCACCCATCATATCACCAACAACAGCGTAAGTACCTGCTACCAGACCAATAATCAGTACGATACCGAAAATCCATAAACTTTTCATTTATCTCTCCCTATCTCGTTAGAGTTCTCTTCTTCAGAGTCCTCTTCTTTTTTTTCAACGAACTCATCCGAAATCTCGTCATCTACAGCGATTCTGCCATATTTCTCATAATCTCTCGTTCCTTTTTTTTGCGCGCGATAGAGGTGGAAGATATACCCCCACAACATCACAGTCAGGAAGACAGTGAGTGCAAAATAACCGTAATGCGAAAATTCACCTAGAGTCATACTTCGCTTCTTACTTCAGTGAATTCAAATATGCTATTAATGCTACGATCTCAGGAATCTTTCCTGCTGCAACCATATCTTTAACATCTTGATTTTTCATCTCAGCAGCAACCAGTTTAGCATCTGCCAATGCCTCAGCACGAGCGTCTTCTACCGTTGCGGCCAAAGGAACCTGAGTTGTTGAACCGTCTAACATTGGAATGTCTTTGTTATAAGGTACGTTAAATACCTTGTTTACCGTCACAGCCTCTGCCCATGCAGTATCTACATCCGCTTCATTTTTGAAGGTCCATGGATATCTTGGCATGATCGAACCTGGAACAACCGCTTCAGGGTCCATCATATGATTTTCGTGCCAGTCAGTCGTACGGTAGTTACCCACACGCATAAGATCCGGACCAGTACGCTTTGAACCCCATAGGAATGGACGGTCATACGCATACTCACCACTTAAAGAGTAAGCACCGTAACGGTCTGTCTCACTCTTGAATGGACGAACAAGTTGAGAGTGACATGCATTACAACTCTCTTTGATGTACACATGACGACCTGCAAGTTCAAGTGTCGTATACGGCTTAGTCCCGATAAGAGGACGAGATTGCTGGATAAAGTGTGGAATGATCATAACCAAACCAGCAAATGCGATAACTACGAATATACCTACGCCGAAAAAGAATGGGCGTTCTTCTAACCAATGAAACATATTATCTCCCTTTCCTTACGCTGCCATAGGCGAAGTATTTTGAAGCTCACGTTCCTCAACAGGACGAGCTGACATAGTTTTGATGATGTTGTAAATAAAGATCGCAAAACCAGCTAGGTAAAGGATACCACCAACTGCACGGATAATATAATATACATGTAGTGCATCAACCGAATCAATGAACGAGTAAGCTAGGTTACCGAACTCATCAACCGCTCTCCACATCATACCTTGAGTGATACCTGCGATCCACATAGACGTGAAGTATAGGATAACACCAAGTGTCTGTAGCCAGAACTGAGTATTCATCAATGCTTTAGAGTAGATCTCACGTTTAAAGATACGTGGAGCCATATGGTAAAGTGAAGCCATAACAATGAATCCAACCCAACCAAGAGCACCGTCATGTACGTGTCCAACGATCCATTCAGTAAAGTGCGCGATTGCATTGACCGATTTGATCGACTGAATTGGACCTTCGATCGTCGAGAACATATAGAACGTTGATGAAAGGATCATAAACTTGATCAATGGGTTTTCTGCCACTTGTTTCCACTCACCCTTCATTGTAAGAAGTAAGTTGATCGCAGAACCCCACGACGGAAGAATAAGGATAACGGAGAAGATAGACCCCATTGTCTGCATCCAGTCCGGAACAGTCGAATAGATAAGGTGGTGACCACCTGCCCATACGTATACGAACATCAATGACCAGAAACCCAGTAAAGATAGCTTATATGAATAAACTGCCTGACCAGACTCTTTTGGAAGGAAGTAGTAGATCATACCGACAAGAGGAACCGTCAAGACGAAACCAACTGCGTTGTGACCGAACCACCATTGAACCATCGCACCTGAAGTACCAGAATAGACAGAAACACCGTTCATGATGTCACCAGCTCCTGCTACGAAGTATGTCGGGATAACAATATTGTTCATGATGAAGAGCATTGCAACCGCAAGGAATGACGCCATGAAGTACCACATTGATACGTACAGTGTCTTTTCTCTACGGATACCAACCAGACCAGCGATACCGACACCCCAGAAAACCCAGAAGATAACGATCACAAGGTCCAGAGGCCACTCAAGCTCTGAATATTCGTTTGACTGCCCGATCCCCAGGAAAAGAGTCACTACAGCAAGCAAAATTGCTAAAAAGTAAGTCCAAAAGTGTAGTTTCCCAGCGATCATCAATAGTTTTGATTCAGCCATTGAGACTTTCAAAATACGTTGACCGATGTAGTACCAACTCGCAAAAATACCACTTAAGGTAAATCCAAAAATAACCCCTGACGTGTGAATTGGTCTAATGCGGCTAAAGTTAATATACTCAGCCATTGTGTCACCAAGGATATAATTAAATTCCGGCCATGCCATTTGCAAAGCAAGAACTACACCTAGTAACATACCGATAAATCCGAATAACAGTGCAGACATCATGAACATCTTTGCGACTGTATAGTCGTATTCCAATGGACGATTCTCCATATAAGCTCCCTTTTTCGTTATTTAAAACTAAAGCATTCTCATTCTTTAGCATCAAAGCTTAAGCTATATTACTACCTTTTCATAGTCTTTGTTTCCCATGTGGCGGTAAAACAGCCCAAATCAAGACGTATAATATCACATAATAATCATTATTAAGCTTAAAATTAAAATGTAAATAGGTTTTGAGTATGTAGTTTATTTTTTTAAGTTAGTGATAAGTTTGTGATATATAATTATTTATAATCCACATTTTCCGGCACCGCATTTTCCGGTACCGCATTTCATTGAGGAGTTTTCTACAGGATGAAGATAAATATCATAGTTGACATAGGCTTTGTAGATAGTCCAGCCCCCGTAGATGATTATAATCAATGATGATACTTCAATCATAATGTGTCTAAAACGATTTTGGGAAATAAAGCCCACTAGAAATCCCAGACTGAAAAGTGTCGGTATTGTCGAAATACCAAAGAGTAACATCACCCCCGCACCCAAAAGCATTGATTTCGTCGCAATCGCTGTAATGAGCATCGTATATACCAATCCACATGGGAAAAACCCATTCAGGGCACCCAAGGTAAAAAAACTAAGCTTGCTTTTAGAATTCAACTGTGAGAAGAAAAGCTTCTTAAACCACAGTGTCTGGGTGATAGGATATTCAAGATAGGAGATAAACTTCAAGCGTCCAGAGAGAGAGAAGCCCATAATGATCATCAATATCCCGGAAAAACCGAACATGACCATGCGCATGACAGGTGTCGCTTCCCACAGGGAACCAAAGAAACCAAACAGGGCTCCCAATAACGTATAGGTGCTGATACGTCCCAGGTTATAAAATGCATGGCCTCTTGCCTGCGCACTTTTTGATGTCGTCGCATCCATCTTGGCTGTTGTATACGAAACAATAAATCCGCCACACATGCCAATACAGTGCCCAAGGCTGCCAAAAAAACCAAAAGCAAGTATCGCAAGCAGTTCTAAAGAGTTATGATCATAAAAATTCAAGACAGACCCTTATGTGTAGAAACGATGTAGACCCAAGGAGAAAGGCCTAAAGGAGAATTGTTCAAGCTTTGAAGTCATAAGTTTAACACCAAAGTGTTACAAAAGTGTTAAACGCTACACAAAACAAAACGACTGTTCTTTAGAAACCTATTTTCCCATCAGGGATAAAAACTCACCAAAGATATACGCCGATTCTTTCGGACCGGGACTCGCCTCCGGGTGATGTTGTACTGAAAACACGTGTCCGGATTTATATTTCAATCCTTCAATCGTATTATCAAAGAGATTGGTATGCGTCACATCAGCGATCTCGGTAATATTATCCGGTACATTATAGTTATGGTTTTGTGCGGTGATCTCTACCATACCCGTTTTTTCATTTTTAACCGGATGATTTCCCCCATGGTGTCCAAACTTCAGCTTGAATGTATCATAACCATGTGAAATTGACAAGAGTTGGTGTCCTAAACAAATCCCAAACATCGGCACTTTAGCGGCGATAAGCTTCTTGATCTGCTCTTGCTCTTTTTTCAATACTAAAGGATCCCCCGGACCGTTGGACAAGAAAACTCCGTCGATCTCCTTGGAGGCAATACGAGAAATAAGTGTATCCGCATCAAAATCGTTCGGAATGACTTCTACATCCATTCCTGCCTGCGTCAGTTCATTCAGGATATTGCGTTTCACGCCAAAATCGATCGCTACGATCCTTGCCTTTGCCTCAGGAGCATCCTGATATTTGAAGTTTGTTGCATCATAGGTACCGTGAGGGTGTTTGTAGACCTCTTTTGTACTCACCTCTTCAATATAGTTGACATCTTCGATACGTGGAGAGTTTTCAAGGGTTTTTTTCAACTCTTCTTTATCCGAGATCTCCGTCGAAGCGATCATCATCATCGCGCCCTCACTTCGGATCATCTTCGTCAAGAAACGCGTATCGATGTTACAGATTCCCATAACACCTTGTTCTTTTAGGAAATTATCCAGAGAATCCGTAGCACGAAAGTTCGAATAACGCTCCTGATACGTACGTACGATCACCCCCTTTGTGAAAGCGCCCTTGCTCTCCATATCCTCAGCATTCACACCGACATTGCCGATCTCCGGCATCGTGAATGTCACAAACTGTCCTGCATAAGAAGGGTCTGAAGCGATCTCTTGATACCCGGTAAGTGATGTATTAAAAACAATCTCGCCTACTGCTGTGGTATCTGCACCAAAGCTCTCAGCTTCCAAGTATGTTCCATTTTCTAAATAGAGATATACTTTTTTCATAATTATGCCATTCCTCTTTTTACTAACTCTTCACCATAAAGCTTCTCAAACAAGATATTATAATCATCTGTACCCGGGATAATCTCGCGCTTATAGGTTTTGATCTTTTCATATACCGCGTCTTCAATGGCATCATTATCTGCGATAAATCCTGTAATCGCCCCATAGATGACATTTTTGATACGGATCTCTTCGATATCATAATGGATCAGATCTTCTTCATAAAGTTCATCAAGGATTTTATGTGCGATATCGGAGAAACGGTCTTCATAGGAAAGAATAACACCGTATTCCGGTGCGATCTTCTTTTTGATCATGAAAAAAAGCTGTCTGTCATCAACATTTTGTTCATCCATCGCATCCTCGTTCGCTTCAAGGATATCATGTACTTTCTCTTCCAAGGCCGCTTCTTTTTTGATCGACTCTTCCAAGATCTTACGCGCTTCATCTGCAACTGGTTCAAGACCTCTCGTCATTGTAACAATACCACTTTTGTTTAACTCGATCGCGACTTTTTGTGCGATATGGGGAACGTGTTGCAGTTTTACCTTCATCGAAGCACCTTTACATGTTAGAAATTTTGAGATTTTATCCTAAGTTAGGTAAAGAACTGCTTTTATACGGTTAATCTCATCTTCCAATCTGAAAAAAGTCATTCCTGATCTTAGCTTTGTATAGGAAGAGTATTGCTGGAAAGTTTATTGTTCGTTTCAATAGCGGCATATATCGCCAATCCTAAAGAAAGGAATGGTGAAGCAATAAGTAATATTGGAATACTCACGTAAGCAGATATGCTAAATATCAGCATCCCAATTGCAAACATCCATGATACATAAAACAGTCCGAATCCATTAAGGAAAAAAGCCAAAACCGCTGCCAGCCATATTTTCTTCTCTTCTTTAAGAAACAACAGATAACTTGAGAGTATTGTCTTCTCTTCACCCGTTTTAAAGACCACTTCCACTTTTTTCCGGTTTTTTGCATAATGTACTGAGTTAACCCGTTTTTTACTGGAATAAGCATTATCGATACGACATGAAATCTCTTCGTCTTTTTTCTGAGCATGGCGTAAATGACTCTGCTCTTTTTTCAATTTAGCACTCTTGTATGATTCAATCAGAGCAATGGCTTTTTTAAGGATTTCCAGATCAGGTTCACCACTTTGCAATTGCAAGCTTGCTCGCAAGATAATCTCCCTGTCGTTTAAAGAAAAGCTATAGTCTCTTTTCAAAACATCATAATCGATTGGGTAGTCAAGTATCTTATCAAGATTGATTTCATCACCTTTTTTGACAATATATACTGTTCCATCATCAACTAAATCATCTTTATCGATCACATTCATTATGTCCCCCGACTATAACTAATAATTTTGTATATTATATTATGTACTTATCTAAAATAGTATTAAAGAGTGTGAGTCATATGAAAACAATGTGGGCAAAACCTTACAATGGTTTATATCCGTGTAAGTACTTTGTTCAATCTAAGAAGAGTGTATAGCTGTCACCGATAAAACACATTTTGTAAAGAAAATATTTATTTAACTTCACTCATCAATGTGGTCATCTCCGATGCCTTGGTTGCATCCATCTTACCAAGGATCTTCGCCATGGTCTTTGGTTTAAGGGTCGTCAGGATTTCCGAGGCTTCTTGTGGTTCGAGTTTACTCAGTATATCCGCCGCAGACTGTGCCTTCATCTTGGAATAGGTCTGTGCGACCTTGTCCATCTTCAGCTCTTTAAGCTCTTTCAACAAGGTTTGCACTTTCTGCAGTTTTTTTTCTACCTCGGTTTCGCGTTGCTGCAGATCATTTTCCTGGGCATTGAGACGGGTCTCTTTCTCATTGAGTTTGATCTCTTTGGTCTTCAGAAGTTCCTGGGTCGCTTCTTTAAGCGCATTCAATGCCTGTTCTTGTTCATCAATACGCTCTAATTCCAATACAAGTTCTTCTTTTCGTTCTTCAAAGACTTTTGTACAATCATACAGTTCGCTCTTGGCAAAGAGCTGCAGACCCAATAAGATGAATAATACAAATCTCACTTCTACTCCCTAAGAAATACTGTTTTTACGATTAAAACCCATCAGAGCCACTTCATCGAGGTCCTTGGCTTCTTTAGCCTTTTGGGCCTTTAGTATCTTCTCCACCTCGGTTGTTTCAAGGTATTTAAATTTTTCGTGCTCAATGTTAGCAGTTTTGAGCTGTTGCATTGCTTTGAGCAAAGCGTTTTGAGCTAATGCCAGATTATGCTTATTGAAACTGATTTCGTCCTGGACACGGTGTTTCAGCAGTTGCATCTGTCTAAAAAGAGAAAAATCCCCGTGTCCGGGCATCTCTATACCACGCAGTTCATTGTACGCTGCCTCTATTTTAGCTTCAATCTGTGCAATGGTCTGATGGCAGGATTGGACCGCTTTTTCCATCATATCCAAACGATCTTTTTTGATTTTTACAAGGGAACTGTATTGGGTCTTCAAGGCCGTAACCTTGAAGCAGTTAAAAGGGAGGAGGAAGTGAACACTTTATCTCCTTTGAGGGGATTATAGGATAATTGTATCGTTTCTGTCAGGAGAAGTCGATACCAGACCGATCTTCGTCTCTGTAATCTCTTCAAAAAACTTAAGGTATGTCTGTGCTGTTTCAGGAAGGTCTTCCCATTTACGCACGCCTTCAGTCTTATCCCATCCAGGGAAGGTCTTGTAGATAGGTTTTACATTTTCTATATCTGAAGGCATATAATCGATCTCTCTGCCTTCATATTCATATGCGACACACATCTTGACTTCGTCAAAACCGTCAAGTACATCCAGTTTCATGATAGAGAGCTGATCACATCCATTGATACGAGATGCATGTTTACATGCTACTGCATCAAACCAGCCACAACGGCGGGGACGACCCGTGGTCGTCCCAAACTCATGCCCTTGCTCACGCAGCTTATCACCGTCTTCTCCGAAGTCCTCCGTCGGGAATGGCCCATTTCCGACACGCGTACAGTAAGCCTTAACAATACCGGTAATATTTCCGATATCTTTTGGAGAAATTCCCAGACCGGTACATGCACCTGCCGAGATAGTCGATGATGATGTCACAAACGGATAGGTACCGTGATCAATATCAAGAAGTGTTCCCTGAGCACCTTCAAGGAGGACTTTCTTGCCTTCTTTCATCAGATCCCAGACCATTTTCGTCGTATTACAGATGAATGGCAGAAGTACCTTTGCATATTCGACAAGTTCGGCTTGCAGCTCTTCCTTACTTGGTAGTGCGATGTCCATTGCCTTGAAGACTGCCTCGTTTTGTGCAAAATGTTCCATGATCTCTTCTGTCAACTTCTCGACATCTTTCAGTTCACCTATTCTATGCCCTGAACGGGAGATCTTATCTGCATAGGAAGGGCCGATACCACGACCTGTCGTACCGATCGCCTTATCTCCGCGCATACGCTCTTTTGCTTGATCGATTGCAATATGGTAGTTCAGAATCATATGTGCGGATTCCGATACGAACAGACGTCCTTGAAGTTTGTCAAACTGCTGCATCTCTTTGATCAATGCTTCAGGACAGACAACGACACCGTTTCCGATGATATTCAGTGCGGATGGGTTCAAAATACCCGAAGGGATCAGGTGAAGTGCATACTTCACACCATCTACCCAGATAGTATGCCCTGCATTATGTCCACCCTGATAACGTGCTACTGCATCATAATCCTGTGCCATAAGATCAACAATTTTACCCTTTCCTTCGTCGCCCCACTGGATACCTACAATTAAATCTGACTTCATTACTTCTTACCTTCTAGTTTTTCTATTATTTTATCTGTGTACAGAGCGAATCCAACGGACGCCACTTCATCATTCACATATCTTCCACCGCGAGCATATACATCATTGTTTTCAATCATACGAAAATAGAGCTCATCATAATAAAGCATCTTTGCATAATACAGCGGAGCGATCACAAAGTTATCGTAATCAATGTTTTCCGCCAGCTCTTTGATACGCTTGAGCTCGACCTTGATCACTTCAGGAACAACCGCGATGACGGCATCGATATCTTCAAGTTTTTCAAGATAGATCATCTCTTTTAACCAAGACACCTTGGTATCCAAAAGCTTTTGGATATTTATATGTCTAAAATCTTCAAGATCAATACCAAGCTCTTGGGAGATCAACTTTGGAATGCGGATGTTTGAGATCTGCAACAGCGGCTTGATCTCAAGTGCATTGGCGATATCAACCGCTGTTTGCAACACCTTTGAAAGGTCCTTCTCCCCAATAAACTCCGCACCGATCTGATAGATCTCCTTGGATGGATACATGTAGATAGGCTGGATGTAGAACCATTTTTGATGCGTTGTATTGCGTCCCAGACGCTTATCCAACAGACGTACAACATCAATCGTCGAATCCGCTCGCAAAGTAAGCTGGTAATTCAATGTATCGTTTACGCGGATCAGTTCTTTCTCATCAGCAATACTTAAATGCTGATGATAGGAGAAAAGTGGCGTGATAAGCTCTTCATAATCCGCTTTATAGAGTACATCCGAGGCAATCGCCTCAATCTCACGCTTGATTTTTGCTGTCTTCCCGAAATAAAGCTTTGTCCCGGACGGGATCTCATGTTCAAGCATCATACCTGGCTTTCCATCTCTTTGAAGTAGACTTCATTAAAAATCTTATTTGCCGTTCCCTCATAAGGACGTCTTCCGAGTTTTGCCAAAGCAAGTTCAACAGCATTAACGACCCATGCCGATTCATAAGGCTTGATCAAGCCCATTTGATTGATACGGAAAATCTTCCCTTTTAGATGGTCCTGCCCACCTGCGACATTCACATCAAACTCTTTTTTCAAGATATTTCGGATCTCGTTGGCATGCTCATCATCAATGGTTGTCATGGATTTTGCCGGACTGTTAGGATAGGAATGCAGACCTATTGCTTCAAGTGCATCACGTGTTGCAACGGCACGTGCTGCTGTTTCCTTATAGAGTTTCTCGAGTCCGCCTTTGGCATCGATCTCTTTCAGTATTGCATTCAATCCTATCGTCAATGTCGTCGCTGCAGTCCATGCTGTTGTGTTCTGTCTTTGCTTTTTGATCTCTGTCGCTAAATTAAGGTAATACCCTTTTCCTCCGCCTATCTTCTCGATCGCCGCATTGCTAAGCCCAAGGATAGCAAGTCCGGGAGGAAGCATTAACGCTTTTTGACTTCCTGCGAGTACGGCATCAATATGCGTGACGTCTATAGGTTCGACACCGATGGCTGTGATACCATCAGCAATGATCATCACCTCGGGACGTACTTTTTTGACAGCAGCTGCGATCTCCTCGACCGGATGACGAAGCCCTCCGGCAGATTCGGATATCTGAACGGCAATCGCATCAATTGCCGGATTCTTCTCGAGTGCTTCCAAGACGTCCTCAACCGATGTCGGCGTATTCCATTCATATTTCAGCTCGACATTGCCAAGTCCGTTTGCCTGGGCAATCTTTCCAAAACGCTCACCGAATTTACCCGCATTAACGTTTAGAAGCGTGTCGTGGCACAGATTGATAACTGCTGCTTCCATCGCACCTGTACCGCTGGTTGCCAACATCACAACTTCATCGGTATGAAAGAGTTTAAACAGCTCTTTGCGTGTCTCTTCAAAAATTGCTTCAAACTCCGGTGTACGGTGATGAAGTGTCGGTTCTGCCATCGCTAAACGAATAGATTCTGGGACAGGGGTTGGCCCCGGTGTAAAAAGTAGCATCTGCTTCCTTTGCATAAGTAAGTCTGTATATATTTAAAACAGAGGTTCATTAACCCATTTTTTAAACATACGGGCGCAATTATAGCCAAAGCATTGTTAGAGGATGATAAATTCCTTCTCTTTACTTTAAAAAAAGCTTCCCAATTTACCAACAAGCCTTGAACTTTAGGCTTGTATTGAAGTATAATCAACCCCTGAAAACTTGATCTGGAGATACCAATGAGTGACCTCTTTGATGCAAAAGCAGCTGACTGGGATCAGCAGAGTATCCCCCAGCAGCTCAGTAAAACGATCGGCCCTGCAATCATCAGGAAAATTTCGCTTACCTCAGACATGGAGGTCATGGATTTTGGAGCAGGAACAGGCCTGTTAACTGCCCATATCGCTCCTTTGGTGAATAAGATCGCTGCCGTCGACATTTCCCGAGCGATGCTGGATAAGCTTGCAAATAAGCCGGAATTCAAGCAAAAAGTGGAGATCCATTGTCAAAATATCATGGATCAGCCACTTGATACACAATATGATCTTATCATCAGTGCAATGGCGATGCATCACGTAGAAGACACCGCCTCCCTATTGCACAGTTTTTTTCTACATCTTAAACCCGGTGCATCCATTGCCCTGGCCGATCTTGATAAAGAGGATGGAAGTTTTCATCCGGATGATACACAGGGTGTCTATCACCTGGGGTTTGACAGAGAAGCCTTAAGATCACTTCTGGAAGATGCGGGATTTACAGACATTCGGTTCTCAACAGCACATACCCTCAGCAAAGATGATGCGGAATTTTCTGTTTTTCTTCTCACGGCATCCAAACAATGACCTACATGTAACCATTAATTTGCTATCCTAACGCTTTTTAACTCTAAAGGATGACCATGACACTTTATGAAGCAACTATTTTAGGCATCGTCGAGGGGATCACTGAATATCTCCCGGTCTCATCTACCGCCCATATAGCCCTCGCCTCTCAGATGATGGGGATTGCCCAAGATGATTTTATGAATGCCTTTAATATTATCATACAGATCGCACCCATCTTCTCGGTTATGATCATCTACTATGAGACACTTTTTCAAAGTTTGGAAATTTGGAAAAAGCTGATTGCCTCTTTTATCCCTACAGGAGCAATCGGTTTGCTCTTTCACAAACAGATCGAACAGATGTTTTCCGCTAACAGCATTGTCTTATGGATGATCGCAGCAGGTGTTTTCTTTTTGATTATTGAGTTTTTGTATTCAAAAAGATCCCACAGTACTCAGGAACTCGAAGATGTCAGTTATAAACAGGCAATCGCCATAGGTTTTATCCAGGCCCTCTCACTGATCCCCGGTGTATCCCGATCGGGAAGTACCATATTGGGCGGCATGATGCTCGGACTCAAACGTGAAACTGCCATGAGTTTTTCATTTTTGCTTGCAATTCCTACGATGACGGCGGCGTCGGGGTATACTTTACTCAAAGAGTATGCCAATTTCTCCTTTGACGGCATCTCCCTGATCCTTATCGGGTTTATCGTCTCATTCATTGTTGGATGGGCAGCGGTAAAAGGCTTCCTGGCGATTGTCTCCAAATATAATTTCACGCCCTTTGGGATCTATCTCATTGCCTCGGGTGTCCTCTTTGGTCTGTTTGGAGTCGAGCTTCAGGGATAGCCCCTTTGCTTAATTGAACATTTCCCTTTGAGAAAGCGCTTACGGCTGCTTTGGTATGTTTTTTGCTTTTGTCTTGATATATGATCGATATCTGATAAAGGAACCCTTATGCCATTAAAAGCGCGTCACGCCTTTGAACGTATAGCACAATCACTCGATTCACTACTGTACGCAGTCAGTAAAAAAGTACTTTAGGCCCTTTCCCTATCCAGCCCAATCCAGATAT
>JBFEXS010000011.1:0-34267 GCA_041562555.1 Sulfurimonadaceae bacterium | reverse complement strand
ACATAGGTCTTGATAAACGAGGGAAACATAGATGCGAACGTTTGTGCAGTCTGCTCAGAATGGGAGTTGATCACCAGTGCGGTCGGCAGGCTCTGCATTACCTCTGTAGCAAATGAGGGGCCGGAAAGAAAAGAGAGGTTCTCCTTGGGTACATACTGCTCATATATCTCATTTAAAAATCGTCCACTCGAAGCTTCTATCCCCTTTGCAGCGACCAGGATTTTCTGTCCCTTAAACACAAAGTTGTCTTCAAGCCATTGTGAAATCGCCTGTGCAGGAACCGATATTACCAAATACTCCAATTCCATCATCTCATCCAAAGAGATGAAGTTTGGAACATCCCGAGGTGTCCGTGATGTAATATAAACATCATTTTTTTCGCTCAATGCAAAAGCAAGAGCCGATCCCCATTTACCGGCTCCGATAACACCTATTTTCATACCCTATCCTTTAAATAAACTTCCAAATATCAACAATCTTCATACCCAGAGCAGCTATTCTGTTCTAGGAGCTTGTACTATCAAAGCCTCAAAGGCCAACAGATCAGCTTCTCTGCCCATGACGACCAATACGTCATCAGCATCTATCTTATGATTATGTCCCTGTGTCGTAAACATAAACTCTGCATCAAGCTCTTTGTCTGCAATCGCAAGGATGATAATATTATGTTCCTTGTGCAAGGTGATCTCATTTAGATACAGCCCCTCCAGCAATGTCCCTTGTTCAATACGATATTCCGCAAGCTTCAGGTCCCTGTTGCGATACAAGATCTCATTCATCACTTCTACCACTGCAGGTTTTTCCAAAGACTCTACGATCACGTTAGCAGTCGTTTCCAGCTTTGCGATGACCTTGTTCGCCCCTGCAAGTCTAAGCTTATCTGCACTGTCCTTGGACGTTGCCAGTGAGATAATATTCAGATCCTTGTATTCCGCCCGCAAAGAGATGGTCAAAAACACGTTTTGGGCATCATCGTTCAGCGCACAAAAGCAGATGATCTCATTGATGTTGTGTGACGCACCGATCTCAAGCCATTCATCATTCAATTCTGCCCATTCAGCCTCATATCCATCGCCCTTGGCACTGATCAGACTCTCTTCATCAAATACAAAGATTTGCATAGGAGTCTTGTCTAGTCTGAAATTATATGCTATCTCTTTAGCATATTCATTGTATCCGAATATAAGGACCTTTTTGATCATACACCAACCTTGTGTAGACTTAATGAGTACTCTTCAATTACGATATCAAGACCGATGACCACCAAGATATCACCTGTTCGAAGGGCCATCTGTTTATCGGGGTTGAAGGTGAAACTTCCCTTACGATATACCCCGAGCAAGATCAGCCTGTTCGTATCGATCCTTAACTCCTCTACCGTCTTGACATTATGTAAGATACGTTCATTGACCAGGATTTCATCCATAATGATATCTGTACTCTGAGAACGAAGTACATGGATCGCCTCAAAGGCCACAGGCTTACCTGTAAACTCATTGGAGATCACTCCGATGAGTTCTTGAGGATAGACGATCTGATCTACTCCGGCCAAGGAAAGCTTTTTACGATTTTTGGCTTCATGCAGATAAGAGAGTATCCTCATGTCCGGATGAATCGAACGAATCGTCAGACTCGTATAGATGTTTTGCACATCCGTACTTTCGAGACATAAGACCGAGATCACCTGCTCTTTCAGGTCTATTCCATATGTCTCATAACTCTCTTGCTTGGATGGATCAGCCAGTATAGCAGGCATTTTGGCTTTAAGTGCCTGCGAGACATGCGATGCATCCTTATCAAAGATCACAAAAGGAAGTCCGTCTTTTTGGAGACGTTTGCACACGATTGAGGCTACCTCGCTGTAACCGCAGATCAGATAGAAGTTGCTCATCTTTGAGATATCCGAGATCATTTTCTGTTCTTTGATGCCATCAAGCTGTTCGGTAAAAGCAGAAACAACTATTGAGGTGGTAAAGGATATCACTGCCACACCGGAGATAATGATGATCATTGCCACCGTTCTTCCAAGATCGGTCACAGGAACAAAATCACCGTAGCCTACGGTCGATAACGTCACAAAAGACCAATAAAAAGCCTCAAACATGGTATCAATAGCCGAATCCTCATTATTCGCCTCGGCAACATAGATCAATACGGCTGCGACAGAGATCATCACCGATGTAAAGACCATCAGGGTGAAAAATTCAAACTTCTTTGAGGCAAGGACCTGCGCAAACTGCTGCAGGCTTTTTGTGTAGCGAAATATTTTGAATGCGCGGAAAAGAATGAACAGACGCAAGATCCGAAGTTCATGGAAAAAAGGCATAATCGCCAGAAGATCGATGATGGCAAAAGCAGAGGTTACATATTGCCATTTCTCCTTGATCGTGCTTCCGATCACCTTGGAAAAACGAAAGGACTTTCCCAATAACTCATCTTTCTCATATTGATGAACGGTTGTCCTTGAAATCGAACTGTGCACCCAAAAACGCAGCAAATATTCGGTCAAAAAAATCAATGAAATAATATAATCATTATAGACGTGTGCCATATTAGGCAGAGGGTGCTTGACGCCCTGTATCAAAAGCATGACACTCGAAAGTATCAGTAGCATCATAAAGTAGTCAAAATACTTTTTGTAAGGATAGGTGTCATCCTCCAAGAGAGCATAGAAAAAACGTTTCGTTCCCTGGTATCCTTTAGATGCCTGAAGAAAATAGGAGAGATCTACAAAACGTTTTGAGACAAAACCCATATTTATCCTAATTTAGCTTTTAATACCTCATTGACAGCTTGAGGGTTTGCCGAACCTTTACTTGCCTTCATCACTTGACCAACAAAGAAACCAAAGAGTTTCTCTTTACCGGATCTATACTCTTCTGCCTTCTCTTCATTGGCAGCAATAATCTCATCACATATCGCTTCGATGGCACCCATATCCGTCACCTGTTTCAAGCCAAGCTTCTCAATAGCTGCATCTACTTCGATATCATTCTCCATCAGATAATCGAGTACCTCTTTGGCTGCCTTTCCTGAGATCGTCTGATCATCGATGCGACTGACCAAAGTACCAAGCTTTATAGCATCTACAGGAGATGTCTCAAGACTAAGGCCTCCTTTGAGTCTGCCTAGCAGTTCAACGGTCAACATCGTTGTCGCTGTCTTCGCTGTCCCACCCTGCTCCAGCATCTTTTCAAAGAAATGAGCCATCTCTAAAGAAGAGGTGATCACATTAGCATTATATTCACTTATCTTGTATTCATTGATAAAACGGTCACGTTTCTCATCCGGAAGCTCCGGGATCTTGCTGAACTGTTCATACATTGCATCATCGATCTTTGCAGGAAGAAGGTCCGGTTCAGGGAAATACCGATAATCTGCGGCACCCTCTTTTCCACGCATAGAGCGTGTCTCATTTCTATCCTGATCATACAATCGCGTCTCTTGGACGATCTCTTCATCATATAAACCGTCTTCCCAGGCATCGATCTGACGTTCTACCTCTACCTCGATCGCCTTTTCAATAAACTTGAAACTGTTGATGTTCTTGATCTCAACGCGGGTATAGAGTTTCTCATCCCCTTTTGGACGGATAGACACATTCACATCACAACGGAATGATCCTTCCTGCATATTTGCATCGGAGATATCGATATAGCGCACAATGGAATGGAGTTTTTTAAGATATAAGATCGCTTCCTCAGCTGAACGGATATCCGGCTCCGAAACGATCTCAAGTAACGGTGTTCCTGCGCGGTTAAGGTCTACCTTTGATACCGGACCGTCATGAATGTTTTTACCCGCATCTGCTTCGATATGGGCACGATTGATACGGATCGTCTTATGAGAGCCATCTTCAAAATCGATGCGAAGCTTGCCGTCTTCGACTACAGGTGTATAGAGCTGAGTAATCTGATAGGCTGACGGGCTGTCCGGGTAGAAATAGGATTTTCGATCAAAATATGAGGTACGATTGATACGCGCATCGATCGCTGTCCCGAACATGATCGATTTATGTAAAACTTCTTTGTTTAATACAGGAAGTGCACCCGGAAGGGCTAAACATGTTGGACAGGTATTTGTATTTTGAGTCTCGTTAAAGCTGGTCGCACATGAACAAAAAAGTTTCGTTTTGGTATTAAGCTGTGTATGTACTTCCAAGCCAATGACGGTTTCAAACATGAGTATATTTCCTTAAGTAAAGTATCGTATTGAGGCAAAACCGTAAACACCGCACGCTTCAACCTGATTAATTTGCTCTTGCGTAGTAATCCCGCCTAAAGCAAAAATATTTGTTTCTATTTTACCTGTTATTTCTTTTAAATCCCCTAAACCCTTAGGTTCACCCTTGTTCGGAGAGTGAAAAACGGGACTATAGGTGATGGCATCTGCTCCGGACGCTTTTTGTGCTTCAGCATAGGAGTGGGTAGAAGCGATGACATACAGCCCCGCTGCTTTAGCCCTGGCAATCTCATCGTATTGTAGAGAGCTCAAATGCACCCCATATGCGTTCAGTTCGATAGCAAGATCGACATTCCCGTGCAGCAAAGCCTTATGCTTACCCTCAAGGGAAAGAAAGGCCTCTGCTAATTGGGAATATATTCTTGTTGATTTATCTCGTAGACAGACATAATCGGGAGAATGCTTTTTGAGCAAAGTCGGCAGGACTTCGATCAGAGATTCGGGGTTTGTACCTATGATCGAAGGATCCGTGATCTGATAGGATTTAATCATCCCCTGAAACAGCCTCTGATAGGGTCGTTGATGACTTCTGTTGAAGCAATAGCGCCTTTATTTCGCTTAGAAGCTGTGTCTGCTTTTTCTTCTCTTCATGACTCTCTCTATAAAGATTCATCGTCTCCAAAAGAAGAATGAACAATAGTGTGACGAAGGCAAAAACAATGGTGCCGAAGAGTGCTGCAAAAAATCCAAAATCGATGAAGGTGTCAAAAGTGAGAAGAGCCCCCAGAAAGAAGAAGGCCCAGGAGATGCCCAGAAGAAAACTAAGGATAGTCTCAAACAGGCTTTTACGCATCTAAGCCCTCGCTTAGTGATCGTCAGATACTAAAACCGCTCCGCCGAGGTAAACGTATGTCAGCATCATGAAGATAAAGGCTTGAAGGAATGCCATGAATGTCAATAATGCGAATGGGATCATTGGAAAAATCCATGGAGTCAGCATTAATAGAACCATCAGGAACATATCATCACCTTTCACATTTCCGAAAAGACGGAAAGAAAGAGAAATAATACGAGAAATATGAGAAACGATCTCGATCGGGAACATCAACCATGCCAACCACCATACAGGACCCATGAAGTGTGCGAAATACTTGATAACACCGTTACGGCGGATACCTTCAAAGTTATAATACACAAATACAACCAACGCTAACGCCAGTGTCATGTTAAGGCTTGCCGTTGGTGCTTCAAAACCCGGAACAACACCGATAAGGTTAGCCACACCCACAAACAGACCGATTGTCGCTACAAGTGGAAGATATTTACGTGCTTCTTCCTTGCCCATAACATCTGCACCCATTGCGATAACACCGCCAAGATAAGCTTCCATTACATTTTGTGTCCCTGTCGGAACAAGGCGCATGCTCTTTGTCGCGATCTTTGCAATTACAAGTACGATAATCGCACTTAAAATCATATGTGTGAAAAAGATAACAACATGATTATCATGTCCTGTATAACCCAGCATCTCTCCAATGCTTCCAAAAAATGTAAATAAACGACCTTCCATTTTAAGCGTCCCTTGTTCAAGATGTATTGACACATCTATTAAAATATTGACGCGATTATAGAAGCTTTTGCATTAAACATCCCTAAAATAGAGTATTTTTTTTTAAATTTACAAAATGTCTCTTATAACTGTGAAAACACCGCGCCCAGCTTCAAACTTAAGCCTGATAGTTAACTTGATCTATTAGATATCAGATATCAAAAAGTAGCTATAATGGTCTCATGTCACACAAACAGATGAAACAACAAAACGTTGAGACACCCTGTTTTAACTTTTTGGAATATATCGGATGCAGTGTCGAAAAGAGTGATAGGACAGGAGCCGTTTTAAAGATAGAGATATCCCAAGAACACCTGCAGCATATGGGTTATATCCATGGCGGCGTTATCTCTACCCTTGCAGACAACACAGGATGGTTTGTGCTTGAGCCGCATCTTGACAAGGACCAAACGGCAATGACGCAGGAGCTCACAGTCAACTATTTGCACCCTGGAAAAGGCAAGGAGCTTAGGGCCGTCGGTACCCTTGTAAAGATCGGAAAGCGCACGGCATTTGTCACAACAGAGCTTTTTTGTGATGATAGACTGATTGCGACCAGTTCTTCCCATCTGGCAATTTTGGACAGACTATGACCTAATCATTCCTAGGTATACATATAGTAAAACATGCACCGTTCTCAAGCTGTTGGACTTTGATCTCTCCACGACAATGGTCTTCGACGATCATCTTGGACATATGTAACCCCAGACCCGTACCGCCCTCTTGAGGTTTTGTAGAGAAATAAGGTTTGAAGAGATCTTCCATGTCCTCATCCTTGATCCCTCCGGCATTGTCTTCGATCTCAAGACAGACATAATCCTCATATGTCATCTGACGTAACGTCAACTGTGGATTCTTTATTGCATTGATCTTAAAGAAATCGGCAGAGTTCTTCATCATGTCCATAACGACCTGCATCAGTTCCTCTTCAAAACTGAGGAACTTGATCTCATCCCCCAATTCCAAACTAATATGCACCCCTTCTGATTCCAGCTTGGAGCCTAATATTTCCGTACATTTATTGACAATGGATAAAAAGCTTGTGAGTTCTTCTTTCTTATTAGGATTGAAAAAACTGGTAAACTGGTGCATCGTAGAACCCAGATGCGTTACCGTATGGTTGATCTTATCCATAGACAAACGCAATTCCTTATCATTCACCAATCCGAGTTCTATATCCAGGATTATTTTGTTTGCCACAGAAGAGATCACTCCAAGAGGCTGCCTCCATTGGTGAGCGATCACCGAAAGCATCTCTCCCATCTGTGCCTTGCGGCTCTGACGCAACATCTCCTCATAGGCCTGTTTCTGTCTCGAGATATCGACGCCCTCCGCCACAAGATGCTCGATACAACCATCTTCACCATACACAGGGTGCATACTGAAGTTGATCCATATCAGTCTTCCTCCTGCGATCTGAATCTGACTCTCTTCATTGATGATTTCCCCATTTAAAGCACGATCGATCAATTTGTCGATCTCAAAACAGGTAGTGTCATCATATGCCCACCAATAGGTCCTGCTCAGTTTTTTCCCTTTGACATCTGCAAAGCCGATCTCAGATACCTGCAACGGTGTGTTATTGACAAAGACGACTTCTCCCTTTGTATCCAGAACAGCAACAAAGGTATACATGTCATCCAGGACACCGTTCAAACGCTTTGCCATTCCGAAAAAGGCTTTGGATATGGAAGCGAACTCATCACCCCCTTCAATCACATCTACCTCATTTTCAATACTGTGGCGATATCCTGAAATATGTTTCAAAAGACGCTGAAAACGCTGATGAATCACTCCATAAGAAAATCCTCCGATGACCAGCATCGCACTCAATAGGGTCATCGTATAGATAATGACGATCTGCAGCATTTCGGCCAAGTGCGTTCGTCTCTCATAGCCAATGCTATAACGCAAGATATGGATATTTCCTTCACATACATTCTTTAAAGGCTTAAACAGGTAAAAAACATCTTCCTTCGGCCAGAGTGCATATACAGAACGTTTTTCCTGACATAAGGCGACAAGAGCGTTTTCAAAAGGGTTCTCTGCACTGTTTGAAAAATCCGTGTTGATGTATGTTTCTAAGATATTCTGCTCTTTATTGTCTGAAAGTTGAAAAACCTGATCACCTGCCCTTTGATATCCCATAACGATACCCGGTTCCTCTTCATACTCAAATCCATTTTTCATCTGCATCAATATATGCTTTGACAGGTTCAGATCCAAAGCGATATTCAGGTTATGATTGGCCGCATCAAAACGTTGCGACACATGTAAGAAAGTATCCTCTCTCACCTGCTGTGTCAACTCGCGCTCGACATAAAGATAAGAGAATACGCTGGTTGCCAAAATAATAATCAACCATATAAGCGGCATTAATATTCGTAACGGCATAAACGCAATTCTATCGCTTAAGTTCATTCATTTCCCCAAACTAAAACACTATATTACCCGACCCTATAATTATAAGTTTAACCAATAGATATAAATATTTCATAAAAGTTTTTACTGTGGAATTTTATCCATCCTATGTAAAAGAATCGTTTCATAAGTCATCTATTAATCATATCCCTGTACAATCATAAAAAATTTCATAGGAGAAATAATGAAAAAAATTTTATTGGCACTGTCTCTTTTACTTTCCGTGTCATACGCAGAAGAGATGGCATCTGGTGACCAAGGCTTATATGCAGGTGCCGGAATCGGTCTTATGTCAACCAACAAGCACGGTGATGCCGGTCTTGGAATGAGCCTGAGAGGAGGTCTTGAGCTGGACGATACACTTGATGGTCTGGGCATCCAGGTTGAACTTAACAAGTCCTTTTCTGATCCTGAGAATGCTGCGAACAGAGATATAGATGTTATGACCTTGGCGACCTATGCCACGTTTGATATTGACATCCCAGGTTCTAAATTGACACTTCGTCCCAAGATCGGTGCGATACTTCCGAATATGAAAGATGATATCGACAGCCGTGATCTTATCCTAAGCAGTGGGTTCGGTGCTACCTACAAGATTGAAAGCAACCTGCGTCTGTATGCAGACTATACTGTTTTGGGTGAAACGATTTCTAACTACTCTTTCGGTGTTGAGATCAAATTCTAAAATAGAAATCAAGGGGACTTCCCCTTACACCCATAAAACACCACCTTGTACAAAGCAGTTTTCTCTTAGGCTTATGTTATAATTCCACTTACAACAACCAAGGCTTATATAACGTGCAAACCACCTCAGACAACACTCAAAAATTCATTTTAAAACTTTTTCCGGAGATCATGGTCAAAGGTTCTTCTGCCAGAAAGCAGATGGTCAATCAGCTGTATGAGAACCTTCTTAAGATACTGGGTCGTCTCAGCGAAGATATAAGGGTTAAAAAGTTTTCTGACAAGATAGAAGTTCTAGCTCCCAAAACAGATGTCCCAGAAGTACGACAGGTACTCTTAAACACATCCGGTATCGAATATATCCTCGAAGTCTTGCAGTTTGAAGGCATGGACACCCTTGAAAAGATCAAACAAAAAGTACACGAACATGTCGCCGACGAGATTTCTGAGAAGACCTTTGTCGTAAGGGTCAAACGTACAGGAACACACCCATTCAACTCCACAAAGATCGAACAGACCGTAGGGGGATATCTTCTTGCTCATACACAGGCAAAGGGTGTTGATCTTAGAAATGCGGAAGTCACTATCCGTATGGAACTGATTCACAACCAGCTGAACTTGATCACCACCAAGTATAAGGGCCTTAGCGGATTTCCTATAGGTACGCAGGGGGATATCCTCTCATTGATGTCGGGCGGTTTCGATTCAACCGTTGCCTCCTACCTGACAATGAAACGGGGTATCAAGACGCACTTCATCTTTTTTAACCTTGGCGGGCTTGCTCACGAGATCGGTGTAAAACAGGTTGCTCTCTATCTCTGGTCGAAATTTGGCTCTTCCCACAGAGTCAAGTTCATCTCCGTTCCTTTTGAAGGGGTCGTTGAAGAGATATTCCGCTCCACCGGACAGACCTACATGGGCGTCACCCTTAAACGCCTTATGCTCATGGCTTCGGAAAAGATCGCTGATGAGATGGGTATTGATGCTCTCCTGACAGGGGAAAGTGTCGCACAGGTCTCTAGCCAGACACTAAGAAATCTTGCCCTGATCGATCAAGTCAGCAACAAACTCATCCTCAGACCCTTGTCTACCATGAACAAACCTGAGATCATCTCCATCGCCAATGATATCGGCACCCGACATTTTGCGGAGAACATGCCTGAATATTGCGGCGTCATCTCGCAAAATCCGATCACTCATGGTTCTTTTAAACGTATGAAAAAAGAGGCTGAGCGTTTTGATTACACTGTGCTGGATAAAGCGGTAGAAGAGGCTCAGCATATTTATGTGGATGAGATCGTTGCCGATGTCAACAATCTCGCAGCCGTAGAAGTCATTCATGAACTTGATCCTGCCAAACACGTTGTCATCGACATCCGGGCAGAAGGAGAATGTATAGAGACTCCCTGTGAAAACATCAAGATCCCATTTCATCAACTTAAGACAGAATTTGACAAACTCCCGAAAGACAAAGAGTATCTACTCTATTGCGACAAGGGCATCATGAGTCAACTGCATGCCCAATACCTAAGGGATGCAAAAGGGACAGACAATGTCAAGGTCTACCGACCGAAGGATTAAGACTCCTGTCCAAGACGATATAGGGCAAAGTCATATTTAACCGGGTCATCCGGATCAAACTTCTTAAGTGTCTGCGTCATCTCCCATGCAGCTTCAAGGTCATAACTCTTACGCTTAAGCAGACCAAGTTTATGTCCCATGGAAAAGGTATGTGTATCCAGCGGGAATAGCAGGTCTTTTTTATCTACCCCCTCCCATAATCCCATATCGATATTGTCAGAACGCACCATCCACCTGAGGTACATGTTCCATCGCTTCAACGCACCGGATCCCTTACGTTTTTTTGTCTCTTTTCCGACCAAAAAACCATACCCCCGACTTGTGTAAGGGTTAAGCCGCCCTATCTTTTTCAAGATAGCATTGATCCCCTCCACCACATCTGAATCCTTACGATACCCGTCTAAAAAACATGCGTTCAACGAGCCCTCTTTTTTGAGCCGTGAAAGGGAGATAAAGAACTGGATGATATCTTCTGAGTTTTGAAAACGGTAATAATGTTCTCTCAGGCCTGTTCGTATCGTTTTCTCATCTGCATCAATCAAAGACATATCCAGAGAACGAAGGAATCTGATGATGTTCTCTACCTTTCCGTAAGCGAACAAAGCACACACCAAAGCACTGTATTCATCTTTGTATTCCCGGGCAATCAATATCGGATCGGGCTTCTCTTCACTAACCTCTTCTCTGAGGTTTCTGGCATCCACTTCTGCATCCAGTCTCAGTTTGAGTTCTGTATCTTTTTTTTTCACCCTACACCCAGAAGATAAAGCTTTTTACGTTCGCTTGAACCGGCAATATTCAGCTGCTTGCGATACTTGGCAATCGTACGACGGACCATCTTGACCTTGAACTTCTCTTGGATAAGGTCAAGCAGTTTCATATCCGAAAGTGGTTTTTGATGGGGCTCGTTCTTGACCAATTCACTCAAAAATTCTTTGATAGCGGCATTGGAGACATCCTCATCAATCGCCGTTGTAAAAAACTCTTTCATCGCAAATATTCCCCGTTCACAGGCGATATATTTATTGGCGATCGCACGGGATATCGTCGAGGGATTATGTCCGAACTCGTCAGCCAAGGTCTTAAGTGTCAAAGGTTTGATCGCCCCGCCGGTAAAGAACTCATATTGATACTCTACGATCATCAATCCCACTTTATACAAAGTAGCCCGTCGCATATCCAGAGCATCTACCAGGGATTTTGCCTCTTTGATCTTCGCCGTGACATATTCGTGTTCAACGCCATACTCTGTATCTATGGTAATTGCCGGGTAATAGGCATCATTGATCTTCACCTCAATGCCTCCATCATCATTAAAATAGATCATCAGATCACAGATCACCTGATCCGAATCTTCAAAATATTCAATAGCCGGAGGATTTCGAAAACTCTGAATGACCTTCAGTGCTTCATCAAAATGCGGTTCTTTGGCAAAGGAGTGGATATCTTCAAGGTTTTCAATGATCTTCACTGCCAGTGAATATCCCTCATCTGAGATAAAGATATCATCCAGTTGAAACATAAAACACTCTTTGACATCTTTTGCGGCAATACCGATAGGATCCAGGTAAGCAAAGCGCTTACGGACTTTTTCAAACTCCTCAGCACTCACTCCCAGTTTTTCACTGAGTTCAGCCACATCCCCTTCAAAGAAACCGTTCTCATCCAGGTTTTCGATCACCGTGTACGCGATCTCTTGCGAAATCGGTGTAGGAAAAAGCTTGGAATCGATCTGTTCATCCAGGACATCATATATAGATTTGTTTGCAATCGTAAGTGCTTCGATCTGCTCGGTTTGCGAGTTTTTCACCCCTTGTCCGTAGAGGACCTTCTTGGGAAGTTTTTTCTCAAAATTCTCTTCATATCCGGACTTGACTTCGATTAGCGGGTTTCCCTCTACAAAAGGCTGCATCGCTTCTTCAAGGTCACCTAGAGAGGAGTGCAGTATGGGAAGCCAGTTACGCAGGGTGGAAGAGAGTTTTGTCTTATTCTCAACATTCTGAGAAGTCCTTAAGGCCATAAACACTCCTTAAGTACATCCACACCTTTTGAAGAGAGAGGCAAGCTTTTAGTCAGTCCCGTTCTCATCTCTTCGAATACCATCTTAAAACTTGAAGCTCTCACCGAGGTAATGGCGGCGGACATCTTCATTTTCGGAGATCTCATCACTGCTTCCCGAAGCAAGAAGTTCTCCGGACTTGATTACATAAGCTCTGTCACATACTGCTAAAGTTTCACGCACATTGTGATCGGTGATGAGTACACCTATGCCAATGTCAGTCAACTGATTAATAATACTTTGGATATCCATTACCGCTATCGGATCGACCCCGGCAAAAGGTTCATCCAGTAACAAAAACTTTGGTGCATTGACCAAGGCACGCGCGATCTCGACACGACGACGCTCACCTCCAGAAAGGCTTACTCCTTTTCGGTGACGGATAGGCTCAATGTTAAACAGGTCAAGAAGCTCATCAATACGTACATAACGGGCATCTTCGTCTTTGATATTAACCTCTGCTGCAACCAAAAGATTGTCCTCTACTGTCAGATCTTTAAAGATCGAAGACTCTTGAGGCAGATAACCGATCCCTTTGACCGCACGTTTATGTAAAGGGAGTTTAGAGATGTTGTCTCCGTCAAAAAACACTTCGCCCTCGGTAGATTCCACGAGACCGCAGATCATATAAAAGGTCGTTGTCTTCCCTGCTCCGTTAGGACCGAGCAGTCCTACAACCTCACCGCTATGTACCTCAAGGGACATGCCGCGAACAATCTGCGTCTTTTTAATCGTTTTGACTAAGCCTTGGGCTTTTAGTGTATGCATTGATAAACTCTTTTATTCTCTTGTTTTTCTATCTTGATATGTAAGACGGGCACACCTGCACCGTCTAGAAACACCTTGAGACTTTCATCTGCCCATTCGATCAGATGATATCCCTCTTTTTCCAATTCCTCCAAAAGCCCCAAACTTAAAAAATTCTCCAAACCTTTATTGTACAGATCATAATGATACAGCTTTTGTCCATAGCGTTGCTGCAGAGAAAACGTCGGTGAAGTCACAATCCCCTCTTCCCCCAGATAAGAAGCAAAAGCTTGCGTCAGGGTTGTCTTGCCGGCAGCCAGATCACCTTCAAGTATTACTACCCCGCCTTCAGGCAAGCGCGCAACGATCTCTTGTGCAATCGCATCCAGTTCATCCAATCCCAAATTAAACGTTTTCACAGTTTCTCAGACACCTTGATGATCTCTTGAAGCTTTTGCATCGCTTTTTGACTCAGGATCGTCTCTCGGGCAATCTCCAATCCATCTTGGATATCCCTTGCCATACCCTCAACCATCAAGGCTGCTGCAGCATTGATCATGACGATATCCCGTTGGGCATCCGTTGCAGTATCCTTGAAGATATTATGAAGAATAATCGCATTATCCTTGGCATCTCCACCGACAATAGCCTCCAGCGGAGCGCGCTTTATCCCATAAGCCAACGGATCTATCTCAAACTCATGTATGTGGTCATTTTCCAATCGGGCAGCATAACTGATATCCGAGATCGAGATCTCATCCATATGCTCTTTTGAACTTACCACCATAGCCGAAGAAGCGTCATTGATCTTCAAGGCTTCTGCGATCTTTGGTACAAAGGATTTGTCAAAGACACCCAACATCGTCTTTTTTACACCTGCAGGATTCGTCAAAGGACCAAGTACATTAAATATTGTCTTCTCGGAGATGCTCTTTCTAACCGGCATAATAAACTTCATAGCGGGATGATGATTTTGTGCAAACATAAAACAAAACCCCGTCTCTTCAAGCAATCTCGCATTTTGCTCAATACTCAGATCGAGTCGCACGCCAAGAGATTCAAACATATCCGCCGAACCCGATTTTGACGTAACCGACCGACTGCCATGTTTAGCCACAAAAGCACCTGCCGCCGCACATAGAAGTGCGACTGTCGATGAGATGTTAAAAGAGCCTATCTTGTCACCGCCTGTACCCACAACATCCAGTAGCTTGGGTCGCAGTTCAGCTGGAATCGGGAGTGCGATGGCATTAGAACGCATCACATGCGCTGCCGCTGCGATCGATTCGACGGAAGTCGTCTCATCAAGCCGCATGGAGACCAAGAAGTCCCGCATCTGCTCATCACTCATCTCATGGGCAAAAAGTTGTTCAAAGGCCTTTTTCGCTTCATCATAATTCATCAGGCTTCTTCCTCATTTTCAGATTGTATCTCTTTGATGTATTTGTCTTGTTCAGATTTAGGGGTAGATTTAAGCGTAGGCAGAAGAAGGACTTCGTAGGCTTTGACACCTTTTAAATAGGCAAGCTCGATAATATTGCCTACTTCGACATTCTTACTCGCCTTGACGACCTTGCCATTGATAGAAACAACCCCGTTCGAGATCATATCTTGCGCTACAGCACGGCGTTTTGTCAAGTTGACGGCATTCAAAAATTTATCTATTCTCATATTTATCTATCTTATATCTGTTTTAGATATTTTAGAGGAAGTTAGCTAAAAGGAGTCTAAGAGACGCAAAAAATGTGCCAAAAAACAGGCAGAAGGACAGACTGGGAACATCCTTTTTCAAATGGCCCCTTAAAAGCTGTACTTTATATCTGCGAATATCCTGTCATTATCTTTAATCGCTTCGCTTAGCGGTTTATCTCCACCTATATAATCGACAATGCCTACATTAAGACTGACCGCATCCATCAGGTCGTATTCGCTCCAGAGCCTGAAGAAACCACCATTTTCCAAAGAGGAACCAAAAAGCGTGATCAAGGCTGTCGTATTAAGAGTATCATTGGCATAGGAGTGTGTTATGCGAAGTGCACTTTGCATCTCGTTCTTATCGACAAAATCCGCCTGATTCTGCATCTGTCCTTCATGATCAAAGATATGTCTATTGGCCACCTCCAAAGAGATCGTACTATCAGTAATCCCCATATACTCAAGACCGATCAGGGTATCCAGACGCCGTTTGTCATCTAAGGTCGTATTATATTTCACTCCATCCAGATGTGCGACCTCTGCCTTTAAGAGCCATGAACCATAGGCAAGATTAAACGCGGAGCCCAGCATCTTCAGCTTCGAGACAGTCCGGCTACTCAAAGGAACACCCGGTACAGGCAGCTCTTTGAAATGCCATTTTTGATCCAAGACGTCAGCTGCGTAAAAGGAGAGATCCCAACCCGCAAAGATTCCATTGAGCGCGAAAGCATATTGCATGTTCTCCAAGGAGCTGGAGGGTGTGCGCAAAGGAGGAAAAGGGTCAACCACTCCGCCGGGAACACTGAAAATCGAATCTACAGGAAAGAACTCGCCCCGCGGTGTTGCTTCGATCATGATACGGTTTTCGGCAATTGCCATCGCTGAGACATTCCACTGTTTTAGATAATAGTCCAACTTCGCCATACCGACACTCAGGCGCAGGTCTTCAATATCAATCATTCCCGGCAAGCGGTTATCCAAGGGGTTGATCACATCGGTTACTCTGATATTATCCGATTTACCCCAGACAACGACCTGTCGCCCTACCTTGATATCCAGGTTTGAACTTAAGCGACCTTGTATATAGGTATCATCCAGTCTCAGCTGTGTCCGGTAATCGTCTTTGACCGTATTTCTATAATCTTCGTTGGAGCGAAGATCATAAATAGCATCATAAAACCCATCTGCACTTATACGTGCTTTCCAATCATCTGAGAGCCTGCTGTCATATTGAATATAAAGTGCTGTCTGCGCCTGATTAAACCCGCTGTAGTCTGAGCCGTCAACTTCATGTTTTTGATAACCTATGGATGTTTTAAAAGCGATATCTCCACTCAATGTATGGTCACTCTTTTCTTCGGAAAATCCTTCTTCCTTACTCTGAACCGGTAATGGATCATCATCGAAACCTTCCAGGACCTCTTCATCCATGAAACCGTTCAAGTCACCTTCTTCACCAAGGGCTTCTGTCATAGCAGATTCCGATGGAGACGTCTCCTCAATAAACCCGCTTAGATCATCTTCGATACTGTTCGCAGATATCTCTTGGACAAGCACGGATATAAAGACGACAAAAGAAACCAGCAGATTATATTTCATCTACCTAGAGACCTCCTTCGATCGTACGTGTTGTAAAAAATGATTCATCTAAATCCTGATTATATTTGATGTCTGTAAATTCCAAAATGGTTTTATGCAGTGTCTTTTTACCTTTTTTGGTCACCATCTGTATTTTTGTCGTCGTCCAGATCCCATCAATCTTTTCCAGTCCAAGCACCTTCATATACTTGAGCTTTTTTCCGGCTTTTACATAATGAAGTGCCTGTACGATCACAAAATTATCCTGACGGATAAACACGATGGATTTGGTATAGCCTGTCTCATCAATTATCTTCTGTGTCTTGGGTACGACCAACATCTGCCAGGTCTTATGCCCGTTAATCTCAGGCTCTTTCATAATCGTATACTCATAATCTTCCACATTCCGTGAGGTCATATCCGAATAAGTGAAATCTGAACCCATAAATGATGAACTCTTATCCGAGGAAGCAATACGTTTTGTTTTCTGAAGCGCGGGCAGATAGAGCCATTGATCATCATCTTTTAAACTGTCCTCATAATCATAGGTTAAAAAACCTGTCTCTTTTACATCTGCAGGAGAGAGGAAAAACATTAATTTCAGTGTATCTTCACCCTTCTCTTTTGCAAAGGTCTTTAATTCCCGGACTCGTCTGTTTCCGTTCTTGTCCACCAGTATCATCTTCATTTTTGAAGTATGATTGTCACCCTCGTCTCTATCATGTACTTTCTGGGCTATCTCTACTCCAGTAATGCCCAACAGCGGTGTCAATGCCAAAGAGAACATAAATAAAATCTTTATAATCATTGTCTTTCCTTACTCAGTAGTTTTAATAATGCCGGAGCAAGCAGGATATCTGCCAACAGTGCGACAATAATCGCTCCACCCGTTAAAATACCGAAATTAATCAGATTATTTAATGTCGCAAAGGTGTATACGAAAAAGCCGAGTGAAAGTACGATCGTTGTCGCGACCATTGCCCGTCCCGTTCCAAGCATCGTCTCTTCGACAGAAGCTTCCACACTTTTTCCCTGATGACGGTAACGCGCAAAATTATGAAAGAAATGTACCGTGTCGTCTACCGAGAGTCCAATGATAATGGCCCCTACCAGCATCGTAAACATATCAAGCGGCATTTCGGCCATATGCATAAAGCCTAAAGTGATGATGACCGGCAATACATTTGGGATCATACTGACCATCCCCACTTTAAAACTTCCAAGCAGTATGACCATCATCGCCGAGATCATGATAAACGCGATGACATAACTCATAGCCATTGAACTCATTGCTGCGACCAGTGTTCTCTGAAAAAGAGGAACCATACCGGTAATAGTGACTTCCGCGTCTTTTCCTATCTCTTCAACAACTACTTTCTTGATTTTATTGTTTAATTCCGTATACTCCCCTGCTTCCATCCACGGAAGTTTAAATGTTATTCGTGTTTGGGACAGACTGGAATCTACAAGATCCTCTAAATCATCACTTCCGCTATTTTCAAAAAGCAGGAACTCCTGCGGTATGAGTCTGTCATCATCAGTAACCGTGTAATACTCCTGATTGTTTCCATGCAAGGCTCTATGTATCTCTTTTAGCACTTCAGCGATGCTCCAACCCTTACCGACAAAATAGTTGTCATCCTTTATCTCTTCGGCTTGTTTTCTTACACTGTCAATCTTATGCAAAAGAGCTGCATTATACAGCCCATTCTCCTTTTTTGTATCAACAATGACTTCCACAGTTACCGATCCTCTCAGTCCTTTGTCAACTCTGGCTGTCGCCTGCTTGATAGGTGAATCATCCGGGTGCCAGCTTAAGGCATCATGCTTAAACTCTAACTTTATGGCACTGTACATAAAGAGTACAAAAAGCATAAAACCTATAAAGACGATCCCCTTGGCATGATGTAAGCTGAACAGCGTCACAGAGCGCAAGAACTGATCCATCTTTGTCGACTTTTGTATCTGCTTTTGCTTAGCAGGTTTAAGAGGAAGAATCACTAAAACAGCCGGTAAAAGCGTTAAGGTATTGATAAGTGCTATCATGACACCTGCAGCAGCAAAAACCCCTAGTTGGGATATAGGTGCAATCTCCGCACTTGCAAAGGACAGCAGTCCTGCTGCAGTTGTCAAAGAGGTCATGATAATCGCCAGACCTGAATGCCCTAGGGCAAACACAACTGCTTTATCCTTGGAGCCATTTTGGTTAAAGTGCTTGAAGAACATCGCCAGAAGATGCACCGTTGCCCCGATCCCGACAGCTAACAAAAAAGAGGGAAGAATCTGTGTAGGAATGGTAATGGGTATCTCACATAAAGCCATTATGCCCAAGGTTATCAGCAAAGATATGACAACGATGAACATAGGGAGGATAACAGCGGATACACGGCGGAATACGACAAACAAGAAAATTGCCATCATCAACAGGACCAATTTAACAAACTTTTGCAGATCTTTTTGTATGGAGGCCTTGATATAATCGTTAACTGCCAGGGAACCCGCAATAAACACCTCAAACTCATCTGAACTGAATTCTTTGATTATTGCATCCGTCTCTCTGACCATCTGAGATTTTGATTTATCACTTAAAAATTTCACATTCTGCACTGGTTCTTCAATATCGGAGAAACCTTCCAGCTCATTATCGGATGTTGAACCTTCATATGCGTTTGGTTCCAGGATGATCGTCGTGAGTCTTAAATCCTTACTGAGCAAAAGGTTTTCATACATCTCACTTTTTATTGCTGTCTCTTTGATAGCATCAAGGGCTTTTTCATCCTCCGGCCATACCTCAAAAAGGTCTTCAACAATCAACCTGTCGCCCTCACCCCGTGTATTACGAGCATTAATCAAAGACGTTATATCATTCAGATGGGGGACCCTGTTTTCAAGTTCATTGTGTAATCGTCTGAGTTTATCCAAGGTCTCAAAACTAAACAGGTCATCTGTTTGCACAACGACCATGATCTTTTCATCCTGGCCAAACTGCTCCTTAAATGCCTCATATCGGATCAGTGCCGGATCGTTTTCATGCAAGAAACCTTCTGTCGAGGTATCAATAGTGATTTTAGGAAGGTTGGAAATGAAAAAAAGACTCAAGGTAAGGATAAAGAAAATCGTTTTCTTAGGATGGACGGCAATGGCTGCACCCATCTTCTCCAGTCTCATCTCTGCTCGTGTTCGCCAGTTCATATCTTTTCCTTATTACTTTCACATAGATTATAATATGCAAAAGTTGTATTAATACTAAATCATTAATACTCTAAGGGATTATACTGTTTATTTATTACTATATTCTCACTTAACCGGCAAACTTGTTTCGTTCTATCCTCTCCTTTTTAACAACGATAGCTTTTTGCTTCTCTTTTCTATGCATATCTTTTTCGACGAAGATCTTTTTTCGTGTTACCGGGTCCATCTCTGTGTAATACATCACTGCTGAATAGGTACTTGGAGTAGGCGTAAAGACCTGAGCCTGTTCCGGATTCATCTGTAACTCTTCCGTGGTGAAACGCTTAAGCTCATGCATGTCACGTTCCTCACACCCCGGGTGGGCTGCGATCAGATAATAGGTCAAAAACTGCTTTTTCCCTTCTTCCGCATTCAATTTGTCATACATCTTTTTAAAGTCGATCAGCGTCTGTTTACCCGGTTTCCCCATCAATTCCAAGACATGTTGCTGTGTATGTTCGGGAGCGACTTTCATCTGTCCCGAGATATGGTGCTTTACCAGCTCTTTAAGATACTCGTATCCATGAGCCTTGTCCTCAGTGATAAAATCATAACGGATTCCTGAAGCGACAAAGGCTTTTTTTACTCCATCAACGGCACGTACTCTACGTAGAAGGTCGATGTTACGTTTATGATTGATTTTCATGGACGAGCAAAGATGGTTGGCATCCACACAACGCTGGTGGGCACAGGTACCATGTTTGAGCTTTTTATTACACTCATAACCATACATATTTGCCGTAGGACCGCCGACATCCGAAATGATCCCCTTGAAATCTTTGTACTCGGTGAACTTCTTCACCTCTTTAAGAATAGACTCTTCCGAACGGGTACGGATAGTACGTCCCTGATGGACTCCAATAGCACAAAAGTTACATTCACCCCAGCATCCCTGGTGGGTATTGATAGAGAACTTGATTGTTTCCAGACACTTCACTTTGCCTTCAGGACGGTGATAGGGATGAAGTTCCCGTGTAAAAGGAAGGTCAGAGACGGCATCCATCTCTTCCTCGTTCAAATACTCACAGGGAGGGTTTTGGATCAGGTAACGGGTGTCCACCGGTTCACACAGTCCCTTTGCCGAGATCGGGTCATTATTATCATAGAAGTCATCAAACATATCTATATACTTCTCTTTGTCTTCGAGACACTCGGCATGGGACGGTAACTGAATGTACTCTTCCACAGGCTCTTTGGAAATATAGCAGACTCCGCGTATATGTTTGTAGTCTGTTCCGTCACGAAGGGCAATACTGAGTTCTTCTATGGCTTTCTCACCCATACCGTATATCAAGAGATCCGCTTTGGAATCAAATAAAATCGGTTTACGCAACTTATTGGTCCAGTAGTCATAATGCGTAATGCGACGAAGACTTGCTTCAATGCCGCCAAGAACGATAGGGACCGTTCCCTTAAAGTGCCTACGGATCAGGTTGGTATAGACATTGACGGCCCGGTCAGGACGTTTATTGTTCAAACCGCCCGGAGTATAATCATCTGATTTTCTGAATTTCTTTGTCGCTGTATAGTTAGCAACCATGGAGTCAATGCTTCCACCACTTACTCCCCAATAGAGCTTTGGCTCACCCAAACGCTTGATATCCACATCACTGTTGACATCTGGTTGACCGATGATACCGACCTTGAATCCGAGCTTCTCCAACATGCGCCCTACAACGGCCACACCGATATAGGGAGAGTCAATATAGGCATCACCGGAGATCAAAATCACATCCAGCTGTTTCCAGCCACGCTCTCTCATCTCTTCACGTGTTGTTGGTAAATATAGGTGTTTAGATTTTTTCATGAGTGGGATTCTATCCAATGAGCTCTTTAATAAGGCTCAGAGAATAAAAGTAGTTATAGAAATTATTCTTTGACGAGCTTTAGCTCTCCAAGATGGTTAAATACACTGTATCCGGCTTCCAGCCAGGCATCCAATCCGCCCTCAAGATAATAGGTGTTCGTATACTTCAGTTTTTCAGTCATCATCTCTGCCGAAAGTGCGGCACCCTTGCCTGAACGGCAATAGACAATAACCAGGGCTTGTTTGTTTTCAATCTTGTCGGCAAGTTCAAACTCCAATAGACCACGAGGGATTTCCACGTTTTCCAGTCCTTCGATTGATCCTTCCGGACGCATGTATGGTTCACGAATATCAAGCATGAACAGCTCTTCTTCAGCATCGATCTTTTTCTTCAGCTCAGCAGGAGTGATCTTTTTAGACCATTTTTTCGCCGATTCCAGAAGTTCTTTTGCCAGAGGGTCCCCTGCCATCACAGGCATGCCAAGGCCCATTGCAAGAAGTGTTGATGCTATAACTTTATGTAATTTCATATTCCATCCTTTTATTAAAAGCGATTATATTATGTAAATATTAAATTTATCTTTATTCCGCTTTACGAAAATCATTTTTTTCACAAACTTCCAACCAATACACAAGGCACTTTACGACATCAATACTTTTCCTGTGAGACAGGGAGACAAAAACACTTATCAGGTTGATTACTGTGCTATAATTTCAATCCATTTCCCGTCTTTCAAGACACATCAAAAGGATACATCCGTGTTAAAATTTTTCCTACTTACATTGTTAACTATCTCTCTTTATGCCACCGACGTTAATTGGTTCCACTCCTACAAAGAAGCAGCTGCAGAAGCGAAAAGAACAGATAAGCCTATGCTGGTCTTCATGAACAAACCCGGTTGCGGCTCTTGCCAATATATGAAAGAGAACGTCTTTACAGACGAAGCTGTTGTTAGTTACCTCAATACACACTTTATCTCTGTTTCCGCAGACATTCATACGAATGACGCACCTAAGGAACTTCAGGTTGATGTCACTCCCGTCTTTCATTTTTTGAAAAGTGACGGAACAAAAAGCACGGACACCCTTATCGGTGGTAAAACGGCACCTTTCTTCCTAAAGATATTACACAAAGCAGATGACTTAAGCAAATAATGCCGAAGTCTTTTCTTCTTTTTATCTTCTCTGTATTTTTATATGCCGAGCAGGAGTTTACAACTCCTGTACCTGTCCAACTGACCGATGAACAATCCCTCTTTTTCAATGCTCAATACAGAGGTCGCTTTGACATCTATGATGGTATCAACAAGGTCTCCTATGGAGAAGACGCTATCAATGCAAAAGGAGAGATCAGCGGAGATCCCGACGATGTCATTTATCTACAACAGATCATTGCAGGGATAAGTTATTTTCCATCCGATTTATGGAGTTTCAAAGCTTCTATGTATGACTCCAGGTCATGGGGCTCTTCTTTGGATGCGAATGATTTTATAAAAAACAGGTCTACCCAGGATGAATATACGATGTCCTATTATGACGATCATCATGAGCTATTTGAGACCTATATCAAAAAAGATGGTTTCTTAACAGAGGATCTCACACTGACCATCGGCCGCCAGCAGCTAGGTTACGGTGACAGACGTATCTTTGGACCGGGCAAGTGGGGAAACACCATGGGGTGGCTTTGGGATGCTGCACACCTCTCCTATGCAAAGAAGCAAAACTTTGTCGACCTTTGGTATGGACAGACACGTATTAAAGAACCCGACGACTTTAGTATCCTTCAAAAACACCGCTATCAGGGGGTGGGACTTTACAGCCACTTTGAGAGTTCAAAACTTCGCATAGAGCCGTTCATGGCCTATAGGAACACCCTCTACCACACAGAGGTCCCGGATGAAAACGCCTATTACTATGGAGCCCGACTCTATGATGACTCGGCAGGTGTTATCTATGATGTGACCGCGGTAGATGCCACGGGGACATATGGAAGCCTGGATATAGACGCCTATGCCTATGCCGCTAAACTGGGCTATCAATGGGAAAACAGTTATCAAACAAGATTCACTCTGGGTTCTATCTATGCAACAGGGGATGAGAACCCGAATGATATGCGTAAACAGACCTTCTCAGCCCCCTTTGGTGCGAATGACGGTTTACATTATGGACGGATGGACATCATGATCTGGGCAAATATGCAAGACTATCAGGCAACACTCTCATTCAAGCCCATACCCAAGCTCTTTGTTGAGACGGCCTACCATCACTTCAGCTTAGCCCAAGCAAGCGACAAATGGTATACCTTCGGATACAAGAATCAACCGGGAAACAGCTACAAGGAAATTGGGGACGAATACGATCTTATTCTGAAGTATACGATGAATAAGGATCTGAAACTATTGGGAATCTATACCTATCTGAATGCCGGTGACTTTATCACAAAGAACGATATTTCGCAAAAGAATGCTTCGAAACTCTTTTTACAGTTTTTATACAGCTTTTCGACCCGTTGATCACTGCTAGGACTTTCTGCCGACGTATGAGGCGACCCTGACTTTCTCATCCCGCAGATTAATCGTATCCCTCTCTTCATAAAAGATCAGTTCAAGCTCGGAAAAGACTTTGGGCACTTCATCCCTGTCCAGATGAAAATCAGGGTTTGTCGGATTATGATATCCCTCACCTGTTGGCGTCTTTACAAAGGTTTCATAGATAAACACCCCGTCTTTTTTCAAGGCCTTGATAATCTGAGAGAAGAGATTGCGATCCAGGAAGTTGAACTTTACGATCAGATCATAGCTGTCCTCCGGTAAAGAGTAATCATCCAAATCTGCATCGATTTTATTGATAGCCGTATCATCCCGTACTTGCGAAAGAGCATAATCCGAAAGGTCAACAGCATCGACGACAAAGCCCTTGTCCGCCATGAAATGGGTGTTTCTTCCCGTGCCACAGGCAATATCCAATGCTCTTCCCGGCTTTGCCAAACCGATATTCTCGACTAACAGTTCCGATGGCCAGTCGGGCATCGGACATTTGTTCATATACTTTTCATTCCATCGCTGTTTATCTTCAAGCATACTTATCTCCTCAGGCTTTTTTCAAGACGATCAGCGCCTTGTCTTTTTTATCATACAGGTCCAGATAGGCGCTCTGTACGACCTTGAAATCCTTCAGTTTCTTGAAGAGCTTCAAGGGATGGAAATACTGGACTATCGTCTCCTGTTCTTTTCTATACAAGGCACCTTCTTGGCTGAAATAGGTAAATTTCGTATGCAGTTCATTATCTTCAAACACCGCATCGACACTAAGAAAATTTTCTCCCTCTTCCTGGCTCATCGTCCCATCGGCGACATTGGCAAAGCCATGCAAGGTATTGACATCAAAAACAAAGATCCCGTCATCATTCAAGACCCTGTGTACACACGCTATAAAACCTTCCAATGCATCGGGAGAAACGAAGTTCAAGACATCAAAGACAGCGACTACTGCATCATAATAACCTTCTACTTCACAGATGGACTTGTGTTCAGCCTTTAAACCCTTGGCCTTGGCCTTTTCGACCATCAACGCACTCAGATCTATACCTTCACAATCGATGTCAAATTTTGCAAAGGTCTTCATCAGTTCACCCCTGCCGCATCCGACATCCAAAAGTGTCTTGATCTCATAATTGTAGAGCACTTCGGTATAGATAGTATGCAGGTATTTTGTTGCATCTTCGATTCCCAAAAGATGCTCAACCTTGGAGTATAAGTCTAGATGTTCCATTTTTCTCTCAATCAATACAAAATTTTATAGCTGAAATAGCTTCGCCAAAGCTGATCGCTTGTCCCGTTCACACTCTCGGAGTAATCGATCACAAAGGCAAGGTGGTCCTGCCCAAAAACTGCTCCGCCTATTCCGGAGGAGAATCCAAAATTATATTTTGATTCCAGTCCGTTATAATAGGGGCTTATCGATATAAAGGGACGCCAAACACGTGTATAATTATATCGATTTTGCATCCCATAACTCAGATCAAACCCTGCATACCAAAAATCATCAGAGACAACCTTCGCATCAGGGAAAGTAAGCATATCATCTATCACCCCTTTTGAGCCGCTTGTCTCATCATACTTTCCAAAGGTGTAAAAAGGTGTGACACTGATATCTGGATAAGCTGAGCGTTGTAAGTAGCTGTAATCTATCCGTCCGCTATATCCGGAGCCAAGGTCTGTACCATCATCCGAACGATACCCTGCGTGTTCCAGGTAACATCCGACAGTTGATGAGCCCAGAATTGCATAACGTGCCTGCAACGCTATGCGATCCTTATAACCACCCACCAGAAGGTAGACGCTTTCCTCTGCTTTGGCAGCCTTGTCGATTGAAAGTTCCATGTCCAATCGTCGTGACAATGCGGTTCTATACGTAAATCCAAGTGTATAATAGGCTTCTGCGGAATCCTTCACCCCAAAGCTTAACGTGTAATCACCCCGTGCAAAATCCTTCGTGAGACCAAAAGAAAGTGCCGTTGAAGTGGAGGGTATACTCTTAAACACTGCACTGTCATTGACAGTGTTGCTGCCGATGAAGAGATCTCCTTCGAGAGTATAGCCCTTAGCCATATAATACCTATTGTCTATTTGGGCATAAACTTGTTCCAGACCACTCCTGTCCAATACCCCTGTCTCTACTGAGAACACGTCCGCTGATTCTTCATAAAGCTGACGCATCTGATCATAGGTCAATGCATTTTTACGATTGTGTGCAAGGCCCTCAAAGACCATATCCTGTGCCAAAGAAACCTGTTGTGTATTTTGCGCTGCCGTTACAGTATCACTCAATGGTAGGATTCGATAATATTTATACAACAACTCTTGCTGTTCAGACAGATCATGACTGCTCAGCGCATAATTCAATCTGATCCATGGCTCGTTCTTTTGCATACGGGTCATCTGTCGATGCACCTGCTCGTCCACATTTTCTCGCATAGCAAAGGAGAGTGAAAGCTCCTCGTATGCCTCTTTGCTCAAAATATTTTTCGCTTTCTCAAGTTCTGCTGCAAATGTATCTGCACCGGACAAGAACATCGAAATACCAAGGTATTCCTGCATAAAATCCGAAGAGCGTTCCAGCATAGGGTCCGCTCTCAATTCAAGCCTCATCTGCGTCTCAAGCTTAGTCAATACCTTGTAAAAAGCATCCTCTCTGTTTTGAGACTGCATGACATAGGCATCAAGCAGGTGGATTTGACGGCTTTGAACCCCTGCATCCTTGAGTTTGCTCAGATAAAATTCCGCTCTGTCCGTATACTGAAGATAAAAATAAGCAACAGCCATCGGAAGCCATAGAGTCTTGTTTATTTCATTTTCTTCTTCCAATTGTGTCAAAATCTCTATTAGCCTGCTGCTGTCTCTGATATCCATCAGGAACCAGATATAGGATTCGATGATCTGCTGAGAAGATGGCGATATCATCTGGGCCTTGTAAAATGCCTCTTGTGCCTCTATAGTCTGATCTGTATATCCATACAGCTGTGCTTTGATCATCCAATACAAGGCTTCCTCGACCAAGGTGTTCTCTCTATCTTGCTCAATCTTCTCACATAGGGCAAGGACCTCATGATAAGCAGTTTGTTCAATCCCCAAATACGCATAGGTATAGAATAAATAGTGCTGAGAAAACTTCTGATATGCATCCAGAGCGGCCTTCATCGCCATCCTTGGATCACTCTTTTTATATACTGCCAGTATACGCTCATAATCGACCAACCGGGCAGCACCAGCCTCATCAACCTGTATAGAGGCCTCAGCTCCCTCCTTATATGCCTTCACGTACCACGAGAGGTCACTCAACTGCATATAATACCGTGTCGTGTTCGTATCTTTGCTCTTTTCAAGATCAGCTGCTTTTAGTGCTCTATAGGAAGCATCTACATCTTGACGCAAAAAATAATAATATGACAACAGATAGGCGGTAGACATATCATTTAGACCTACTTTTTCGATCTTTTTTACAACACCGGAAGCAGACTCCGTCTCTCCCATGTTCAAATAGATTTGCAACTGCTGTGTTAAAAGATAGGTGCGGGAAGGAAATTGTCTATACACCTCATCCAAGATAAGTGCAGATGCTTCCGGTCTTCCCGCCAGATCGAAGATATAGACCATCTTCTGTACATTTTCCTCACTTGGGTCTTGTTTGACCTTCTTCTCGATGATAGCTGCTGCCGTCTCATACTGATAGGCTAAAAGAGCATACTCAAGAAGTTTTTTCTCCAGCTCTTTACTATGGGTACGTTTGTAAACATACATCATGTGTTCTACGGCCTCTTCACGTCTCTCCGTCCACATTGATACTTCAGCCATTTTGTTATGCCAGTACAAAGAGCGCGGATAAGCCCGAAGCGCTTTTTTCGCCGTTGCATAGGCATTTTCAAGATCGCTTGAGAAAGAGAACACCTGAAAAAGTAACTTTAGTTCCTGTTCATCCACACTGCTTGCCTGCTGAACTTCCCCATCGGAAAAACGATAACGGTAGGTCTCGACGATCATGGCATCCGGATAATCGGTACGAAGGAGCGCATGATGTTCTTTTGCCTGTGAATATTTTTCAAAACATCCGCATCGTACTGTATTAAGTCTTTCTCCCTCGATCAGTTTACAGGATGGGGGATATCCCTCAAAGCGATATAGGTTTTTCTCTTTGATGACAAAACTATTGAGCTGTACAGAATAGCAGAGTTCCTCCGCCTCTAACAGGGTAACAAGAACAGAGATAAGGGATATACATAACCAACGCATCATCTAGTCCACATACTTCAATCGCTCAAGGGATACCCGTTTCGCGTCATCAAGTTTATTGGCTGCAAGGTAAAGCTTGATAAAGAATATACTCATCTGTTTATCCTTGTAATACAGAGCCTCATATTGACGGGCTAATGCAGCTGCTTCGTTCATCAATGCACCAGATTGTAATGCAGCCAAAGCTTTTCGCAGATATGCTTGATGTTCTTGGGCGCTTCGCGCTTTTTTGTAAAGCTTCATATACTCTCCAGACCCCTCTTTGTATCGTCGCAGCTCCACATAAAACTTTGCCAGTTCAATACGCCATCTTTGCGAACGCGAAGCCATGTCTTTCAACAAAGAGAGGGCTCGTTCAGTTTTTCCCTCTTGCAGTGCCATATAATACGCCTGTTGCGTCCATGTATCATAGTTACTGGTATCGACCGTTCTTAAACGTGTCAAACAATCCTCTTGCATCACCTCATTCTTCAAATCCGTACTGAGGTAGAAGCACTCCTTAAGCCACAATGCTTTCTCTTCGTGTTCAAGCAGTTTATATAAAAAGAAAAGTGCTGAGTTGTTCAGGGAGAACTCTCTGGATGCCTTATACCAGTATTCCAATCTGTTTTGATAATATCCTGAGCGCTTGCTCACCTCATCAAGTACTGTGTGAATCTCGTCACGTATCTCACTGCGAAGCACTAGCTCATTGGTGGAAAAGTATTTCACCTTCAATGCCTCAAAACGATACCGTATCAATTCCTCTTGCAGTGTCGGCTCAGCCCTGTTTTGTACTATCTCGATCATTTTTAATGCAAGGTCGAACTTTCCGCTCTTTAGGCTGGCTTCGATTAAAGCCATACTCAATTCGATATTCTCCGGCTCTAGTCGCAGCATGTTCTCAAGATAAATTGCCGTCAAGTCATAGTTGCTCTGTTCTGCAAGTACCTGTTTCTCAAGCATCTGCTTAGGATACAGGGCATATAGAACAAAAGCGAAGACGACAAATACCAATACCGCTTCAAGATAACTGACGACTTCTATGCGTTTATCTGCATCGGATGAATACATCACTCTCCTTTACGCGGAATTTCAGTGAATGCTCGGCTCCACTGATTCGGTGATCACCCGGCTTGATACTGCTTCTGATCGAACACCCCTCTTTGAGATGGTAATCTAACTCAATATCGACATACCCCTTCAGATGAAACGAGATTCCTTGTTCATTCTGCATATAGTTGCTCACCCTGGCATTCGTATGGATAAGATGATTTGACTCCTCTTCGCCTCTGCTTTGGAGTACGACCGGTTGTTTTTGTGTATTGACATGTATGTAGGTTCTGTCTCCTTGAGTCCGGTATCCGATGACAGATGCATTCTGCTTGAGCCTATCCATTGTTCCTGCAGTATCACTGCGAAGCGTATTGAGTGCATCCATACCTTCAATATACCATCCATCAACGCTCTTTGCCATACTAAGATCATAAAACTCCAAGACCTTGGGAATATATTCGGAAGGGTATATCGGCATAACCTCTTGAGAAAGTGCCCATGTGTAGACCTCATCCAGAGCTTTTAAGGAAGCCGTTTTGGAAGCTGCATAAAAATGGTAATAGATGTCAATAGGTTTTAAACGTCTGGGAGACTCGGTCCGTTTAAAGGTCTGTATCACCTTTTTATATCCCCAGAAGGGACCATGCCACATGTTCGTATATACGTTCTCATTTTCCGCTCCGGTATAGACCTGTCTATATTCACCCCGCTTCAAACTGTAAGGGGCGATACGAGAGAGCCAGGGTTTATCATTGGTAATCAGTGTATTTCCGCCGTTAATATTGAGCAACCCATGTTTGTACGTATATGCCAAGACCTCTTCCGGAGGTACACAATCACCTGTCCAGTATACTGTCTTTGCCGCTTTTTTTCCTGCGGGGAGAAGACGGGAATTGATATACTCCAAAGAGCCACTTATCTCTCTGTCGATAGAGAAGTCGTATTCCTTCACACCCAATCTGTACTGTGGATCAAGTTTTCCCTCTTTGACGCGTTCCCATTCAAATGGGTGGGTATAGGTATGGCTTGCTGCCTCTACGTGCTCAAGTGCATAGATGTTTCGCGCAGCCTTCTGAAGTTTGGCTGCGTCTTTTGGGTAAAGTCCTTCAGCCGATATCTCCGCTTCAACAATAGATACACCATGCGGGATTGTATACTTTTTCAGAATATGTTCATACATGACTTCAATACTGTATAACCTTGGATTCCACTCTACTCTGTTCATTGCCGCATCCCCGTCTATATGGGAAAAAAGCAGACGTCTGCCGTTTTCAGTGGTCGGATCAGGTACAGGAATCGGTGCCAGATCCAGTGCCTTTGGAAAAAAGTCAAAAGGGTTCAATATCCATAAAGCATCTACACCAAACTCTTTACTCACAGTACCATTCAAGGCATATCCACCCCAAGGAGCAGTAGCGACAAGTGTGTTTTCCTGTCCGTAAACATTCACTTGACTTAAGAGTGTTTCTCCTTCTTTAAGGCGATACAAGGTTTCAAAATACTCCACCCCAAGAGGTGTCTCATAGTCAAAGATATCCGCCTTGTGCCCTATCTGGACCTTCTCAAAGAGCCCTGCTCTGTTCGTTTGCTTTTTAATCCCTAAGAGTTCACATATGGACGTGTCATCTGAGACGCCAAACCCATCTAAAAAAAGGACTTTTATCTTTGCATCCACTAAAGACTTGATCCATGTTTCATAGGCATCCGTCGCATCAAACGGTGCTTCATTCCAAACGACCACTCCCTTATAACGACTCATCTCTTCCATGTTTGGGAATTCCCCTGATATAGCTTTTACAACAGGAATATACCCCAGATGTTCCAAAGGCAAAGAGAGCAAACGGTGTGCATTTGAGTATTGCTTGGTTGAAGTGGCACTGTATAAGACAAGGACTTCACGTTTGATCGGCTCTTTTGAGCTCTGTCCATAACGTGTCAGCTCCTTGTTGGAGACGTAAGGGATCACTCCCAGGTTTTTCAACTGCTCTATTGTCGTGCGTATCTTCGCTTTCTCTTTTAGGCTGATATATTCGACACTGATAACATCCAAGCCATATTTTTGCGCTTTTTGTATCTGTGACAAAAGCCATTGCCTATCTTGTTCACTGACCTTTTTATAGGCCAGGTCGGGAAGAGACAAACCATAGAATAGGGACTCGACAAGTAAGCCGTCAATATGCATATGTATCTGATCTAAAATCTCAAAACCACGATTGACGATCAATTTCGTATTGCTAAACCGCCGCTTGAACTTAACAATAAAACGTATCAGACCTTTTTCAAACTCCTGACGCTGTTCTTCATTCTTTGCCGCAAGCTGATAGGAATCAAGCGTATCAAAGAAAAAGTTTTTATATCCCTTATTCACAAGCGGTTGAATGACCTGTTCATACATATACTCATGATACGCATCGTTTGAGACATCTAGAACAGTCGATTTCCATGCCTTGTTCTGAGAAAGCTTCCACTCTGCTTTGAGTCCATCGAAATGCTTGCGATACTCCGATGCTTCACCTATACTGACATAGGCATAGATCTTGTCCTTATAGGTCTTGAATCCATGGGTATAGGAAGAGATATTATCACTCTCGACGATAATATAGTCATGTATTCCCAGATTACTGTATGAGATATCATCCCCATAATAGAGCGCAGCCGATTTTTCGGTATGAGCCGCATGTAATTGCACAAGCAATAAAGACAGAAAGATAAAGACTCTACTGAAGCATAAAGGTCTCATACACCAATCCTTTCATCTCACGTCTAAGCACGATCAAACTGGCAACAAAGACAATCAAGAGTGATACCGCATATCCATATCCGAAACTTGCAGGTCCCAGATATATAGAGGCGAAGGTCAAGACAAGGTTTAGCACAAAAAAAGCGATACTCAGCCACATCGCCACCACCCGTCTATCTAAATAGTACAGATAGGCAAGGACGGACATGAACCCAAGCTGCAGCTGTGCACCGATCGTCAAGATATAAAAAAGCCCCAAATAGAGTTGCGGAATGTTTAACAGTGCAAACAGTTTTGATGCACCCAGAAAAAGCAGTATGTTGATGATCCCCTGCACAACCATGATCTCACGAATAGAGTGACGTATGATATCTACCATCCCGTCTCGATACCGTTCGATCATCTCCAAAGTCGAACCATCTCTTACCGCATTGAAGAAGAGGTCGTTCTGATCGGCGAAGTCTGATTCAAGACGAAAAAAGAAGATCGCCATTCCCGGTATAATGGACAGGTACGCGATAAAGATCGGCATATCATATACCACCGAAGCATTCAAACCTCCGATGATATTGGTACCCGTTGAAGGATGATACCAGAATATAAATTTGTCGATCCAGGCCCCTAGATTATAGAAAAGACCCGCAAGCGCCAAAGACCAATAAAAGTTCTTATCCCTGAAGAACCCGAAGTTTATCAGATAAGATGCACTGTAACTTTTGATGATCAGCGTCATTAAGACAACCAATAGCAATGCATTACCCAGGAAAAAAATAATTACGAGCGTTTCTAATGAATTGGCAAACATATACGAGGCGAATACGATCGATCCGTATGCAATGGCATATGCCAATAAAACACTCTTATAATACTTGAGACTTATCGCCAAAATATTTGATATCCATACACCGCACAGGACCAAAAATGTGCCGATGATACTGACGACAAACAACAGACTTTGATCACTGAATACAACAAAGGCCAAAGGAGCACCTAACACAAACCCGACCAACCATGAGACAAACAGGGTTGAGAGGTACGACGATAGAACCTCATCTTCTCTTCCTGCAAAAATAAGATCGGCGATATAACGGGTAAAAGGCAGCTGTATAAACCCCGTGATCACTAAACTCGAAGCTAAGGCGATCGCATAGGTGATAACGATCTGGAATGAAGCGGTAGTCCCGTGTCCTCCCTGTTCAGAAGCGATATTGATAAAACCGACGAACAAAATTGCGATGATCGAAATCACCCAGGGTCCTGCACTCAGCATTCCCGAATAGGAGTACATCTTCAATAAAGAGAAGAGTCTGTCCTCTTTGAGGATCTTCTTTAATTCAAATCCTATTCCTGCCATTGTGTCATCTCTCTTTGATAGAGTTTTCGGTAATCTCCCAAAAACTTCTCTTGCCGATAATATTTTTCAACACGTGCAAGGGCGACCTGCTGAGCGGATTTCCATAAGCTATCATCTTGCAAGTAGCGAATGTATGCGTCGGCCAAGGCTGTCGGATTGGCAATACTCGTCACTTCTCCCGCTGAACCCAAAGCGATATCTTCTTCATCCAGACCACCCTTGATAAGGTCATAACATGAACCCACATCCGTTGCCACGCAGGGGACACCCGCCGCAAACCCTTCTAAGATCACCAAAGGCATCCCTTCACTGATGGATGTCAGGGTCAAAAGCCCCGATTTTGGAAGTATCTCCTTGATGTTTTGAAATCCTAAGAACTTGATATTATCCTCAATACCCAAAGATTCTGCCATGTTCTGACATTCAGTCGCATATTCCTTGTCCTCATCCATCGGTCCTACTATCCACGCTTCCGCCTCAGGGATCTTATTGACAGTGATACGCATCGCACGGATGAATGTCTTGATGTCTTTAATCGAGACCACCCTTCCGATAAGTGTGATCACCTTCGGTACTGTCTCATCACGCTGCTCAAGCAATGCATTCAATCCGTCTACATCTACGGCATTAGGGATAACCCTCGTTTTTTCTTCTGGTGCACCGAACTTGATCTGAATCTCACGGGCACCGGAATAGAGTGAGAGTATCTCATTGGCCTTGTTATAGGAGAACTCGCCTATGCGTTCAAAGAACTTT
>JBFEXS010000010.1:0-34981 GCA_041562555.1 Sulfurimonadaceae bacterium | reverse complement strand
TCTGAATCAGCTCGTGGTGCGGGTGGACACCTGTTGAATGCCAATAAAGAGCGCTTTACCGATGAGCTGGCTCCCCGTGATGTGGTTGCCCGTGCGATCTCGGAAGAGATCGAAAGAGGAGGCGAGGTCTATCTGGACATCCGCCATCTCGGAGAGGAATTGATCGAGCATGAACTTCCTCAAGAGCGTAAACTGGCAATCACCTATGAGGGTGTCGATCCCGTCATCGATCTTATCCCGATTAAACCTGTCGCCCATTATACGATGGGCGGTATTGATGTGGATGAGCACTCCATGAGTTCAGTAAAGGGGCTGTTTGCTGCGGGTGAAGCTGCAAACCATAAGGTGCACGGTGCAAACCGCTTAGGCGGCAACTCTTTGCTCGAACTCGTAGTATTTGGACGTCAGGCCGGGGAAGAGGCTGCATATTATGCGTCTCGATGTGAGGAAATAGGCATTGATGACCGACAGCTCAAAGCAGATCAGGCCCTGATCGAATCAATCAAGGCTTATGAGACAGAGATCAACTTTTATGACAAACGCAGTAGCCTGGGGAGCGCTTTTTACAACAAGGCCGGGATCAAACGTAATGAGTCCGATCTGGAAGAGCTGTTGGAAGAGGTACGCCTGATACAGCAGGAGCTTCCATTGATGGGACCTCAGGATAAGTCACAGGTCTATAATACCAATCTGACGGAGTTCTTGGCTTTCTCGAATGTCTTGGAACTCTCAGAGGTACTTCTTTTGGGTGCGATCAGTCGTAATGAGAGTCGAGGGGCGCATTACCGTGAAGATGTACCTCAAAAAGATGATGAGAATTTTGCTGCCCATACAATAACATGGAAAGAGGAAGGTCAGTTATGTCTGGATTTTATATAAAAGAGATGAACGGTGAACGTAAGACGCAGCTTGATCCTCAGGAGCTAGAGGATGAGTTTGATGAGGAAGATGACTATTTTCAGCCTGAGGATGACTGGGAAGATGAATACAATGATGATGAATATGAACGCGACTATTGTGACTAGACAGGAATACAGATGAAGATAAGTATTAAACGGTTTATACAGGGGAAAGAAGAAACCCTCGGTTATGAACTTCCTTTTGAGAACGCCACACTGTTGGAAGCATTGAATTACATCAAGACGAAGATAGATGCCAGTTTGAGTTTTGCTTCCGGATGTCGTTCCGGCGTGTGCGGTTCCTGTGCCGTGCGGGTAAATGGTACGGAAGAGTTGGCATGTGCGTATAAGCTTGATGATGGGGATCTTATAGAACCGCTGAAGAATGTACCTGTCATACGTGATTTAGTTGTGGATACTGAGAAAATGCTGCAATTTAACAAGGTCGCCAAGGCTTGGGGAAGTGAGAACAGTGACAATGTGGATGTCTCGTTAGAAGCTTCGGAAGTCAATGAGTTGCAGAGTGATTGTATTCTTTGCGGTTCATGTTATTCTGCCTGTCCTGTCTATGCCGTGAATGAATCGTTTATCGGTCCTTTTGCCTTGACACGTTCATGGAGATATGTTGCAGATATACGGGAGCAAGACACTAAAGAGAAGATTGAGGCTATCCAGCAAAATGGGATTTGGGATTGTACGCTATGCAATGAGTGTGTGCCGGTATGTCCTCAAGGAATAGCACCCAAACAAGATATCGCGATGCTAAGAGGTAAGAGCGGTATATTCGGTTTTATGGATCCAAACTTTGGTTCGGGAATGGGATTTCAGGGGAATCAGGGTTTTGACGGGACACCGGATTTCGGTGCCCCTATGTTCTAAAGAGGCAATTAGCTTTTTGACTCTGCCAAAATAGCATCCAGAAGACGGAATAGTTCATTACTTGCTTTTTCCATCTCTTCAAAGCGTTTGACGATCTCATCGCCTGCTTCCACGTGAGAGTCCTCAATGCCATCGCTGAGATAAGCCACATTTGCATTGGCATTTTCATGTACGATCTTATGTGGTGCTGGTATAAGTTTGAATGATGGGGTTTCGCTGAATCGGCGGGTTCCCTCTCCGTCATACCATTTCCCAAGTCTACATGCATTGTGATCACTGACTTCAAGTTCAGGTCTCGCATTGATGATGGTGTTGTAGGCTTTTGATTTGTAGATGATATGATCAATTTTCGCAAGGGCAATAAAGACGCTGTTTTCCATGCCATAAGAGTAGTCAACGATTTTATTGGAGCCCTCATTCAATTCGATCATCGTACTTTCAAAATCAGTGATTTTCTCACTGGAACTTTCAACGACTTTGCTCATCTGTTCGGAACTTGTCTGGATGTCATTCATCTCTTGTTGAAGTGATTTTATCGATACGGAGATTTCCGAAGTTGCCTTATGGGTACGTTCCGCCAGTTTACGTACTTCATCGGCAACGACGGCAAACCCACGTCCGTGCTCGCCGGCACGGGCAGCTTCGATTGCAGCATTCAGTGCAAGTAGGTTGGTCTGATCAGCGATATCGGTAATAAGCTGGATGACAGAAGTGATGTCACCGACCTGCGTAGCCAGGGAAGTGATTGCTTCGTTATTATTCGCTGTGTGTTCCATTAGACGCTGAAGCTCACTGACAATCGATTCAATGTCGCTACGGCTTTCATCGGATAAAGTAGCAGCCTTCTTCGTGGCGGCAGTAACATCCTTGAGTGCATCGATATCGCCTTTGAGGTCATCTTGGATGCGAACAAGACTTTGCATTACGCTACCGGCAAGTGAACTTAATTTTGTGTTGAGGGCATCACGACGTTTTTTGGCCTCTTGCTCTTTCATCAGCTGAAGGCTTTCGCAGATGTTCTCAATAGCGATAGTAAATTCACCGTGCATCCCCTCTTTGGAAATACAACGTTCAAAATTTCCTTTGGTCGCATTCGAGAAAGAGACGTTGATCTCCTCAATAAAGAAGGAGACCTGGTGCAAGAGTTGATGTAGCGCACGATTCATCTGCCCCAGTTCGGTATCCTCTTTTTCATCAATTTTTTGTTCGGAAAAATCACCATGGGCTGATTTGTCCATGACCTGAGTGAATGTTGTCAGGGCGCTGGTGATCGAGCTACGAACAGCGGTAGCAAACATGACAACAAGTGCTGTGATGACAAATCCGCTGACGAGAAAGAAAAATTTATAAAAGGTCAGTTCTTTGTTCATATGCTCAGAGGCCGTAAGCAATTCGGTCTCTTTTAAATCGACCACTTTTTTAAAGGCATCACGGGAGGAGTTCGCATAAGGGGTAAGGGTCTCTTTATATTTCTTATAATTCTTATCGACATTGCTATGGATCTGTTCAGCAGAAAGAGAAGACATCATCTTGTAGGAATTATCCAAAAAGAGCAGGGTCGTACGTTTTGCTTCTTTAATCAGGTTTAATGAAGCTTCGTCATCGATAGTCTCTGCAAGTCTGTCAAAGTTGTTTCGGATTGATTCCGTTCTGTCTCTAAGTTTTTGCATGTCCTTGTCATAATCCCCTCCAAGGAGTATGTCTCGGGTAGTACGGGAAATATAGTTGAGGTCTTTTTGGATCTCTAAGGTCTGGATTGCCCCTGCAGTCGAGTGATTGTTAAGATCATCATATTGTCCCCCGATACTGTTGAGTGAAAAGAATGCGAAGAGTGCTGCACCGATCACAGAAACAGTAACAAGTCCAATCAGATAGTTGATCCGCTGTTTGATACTGGCATCTTTGAGTAATTTCTTAAACATAAAGAGACTCCCTGATAATAAAGTGTTGGTTTGGAATAATTCTACATTATAACACAGCCGACATATTTTGCAAGAAACTTTGGTAAAATAGTGAACAAGTTATTGAAAAACTCATGAATATTATGAAAATTTAGGTAAACAGTATGGCAAAAGAACACTCCTTTGATATCTCCGCAAAGATCAGTATGCAAAATTTTAAAGATGCGATAAACCAGGCAGAAAAAGAGGTGGTAAACCGATATGATTTTAAAGGTATTACGGCGGAAATAGAGTATAACGAGAAAGCAAAAACCTTGACATTGACGTCTTCAAGTGATAACAAACTGGAGGCTTTGGAGGATATCGTCATCGGACGTCTGTTGAAGCGTGAACTGAGTTCAAAGGTCCTGGATGAGGCTTCTGTAGTAGATTCAAGCGGGGGTAACCGTCGTAAAGTTTTCAAGATAGTGGATTATATAGAGTCCAAAGAAGCCAAGAAGATCGTTGCAGAGATTAAGTCTCAAAAGATGAAAGTGACTGCAACGCTTGAGGGAGATCATATTCGGGTCAAAGGAAAAAGTCTGGATGACCTTCAAAAAGCGATGAAGCATATCAGGGGAATGGAGTGGGACGCGCCGCTTGTATTTGAAAACTTTCGATAGGAAAGCGTGATGGCAGAAAAAAAGAGTAAACGCTACATGTCGATTGACAAACGGCTTATCACTGAGGGTGAGCATTTGGCATTCGAAGTATATGTTCCTAACGAGGCGAAGACACAGATGAGTCTCTATTTGCAAAGTGACAGTGTAATAGATAGCAATTGCAAGGTCCGTCTTCGTGAGGTCGAGCGTCTGTTTGTAATGGATGAAGACTATGAAAAATACAAAGAGTACGCACAAAGACACCTAAAGACAATCGCCAGTAAAAAAGATGTCCCGTTTGAACAGAAAGCAGACATTGTTTACTCAAAGGCCTCCGAGGTGATGGACGAACTTTTTCAGAATCCCGATGCTTTGGGAAATATGCAGAAAAGTCAGGATATAGTTGACGGCTTTGTGAATCTTGTGCTTCAGGACGAGGCGACATTGGAATCTATTATGAAAATTGCTGCACATGATTATTATACGCATACCCATTCTATTAACGTGAGCATTTATGCTTTGAGTCTTGCCAAGTTTTTGGGGTTGAAAGATAAAGACCTTGAAGATATCGGGATGTCTTCTATGATGCATGACCTGGGAAAGTCCAAGGTGGGTTGGGAAATTATCAATAAAAATGGTAAATTGACGGATGCAGAGTTCACACAGATGAAAAAACATCCTGCAGCCGGGTATGATATCGCCCGTAATATGGGTATAACGGATAAACGGGTATTATCAGGTATTCGTTCGCATCATGAGAAACTTGATGGCCGGGGATATCCTGATGGACTAAAAGATAAGCAGATCTCGCTTTTCCCAAGGATAATCGCTGTGTGCGATGTCTTTGATGCATTGACCACAAAACGTTCGTACAAGGCTGCGATGACAAGTTTTGAAGCGATCAGTCTGATGAAAAAAGAGATGAAAGAGCATCTTGATATGCGATTGATCGATACACTCATTCAGATGTGTACTATAAACGAGGGGTAAGTATGTCAAAATTAAGTGTAGCCGAAGCAGCTGAAAAGTTTAAGGTCTCCAAAGAGGCCATCCATAACCGCATTCGCAGGGGAAGTCTGGACTGTGTGATCGAGCATGGGATGAAGTATGTCCTGATCGATGAACCGACTGAGACCAAGGTAGAGGCCGTTCCCGACAAGTACTACAGTTATATCGAAGAGGAAAATACTCAGTTAAAAGAGCGCGTACGAAAGCTCGAAAAGAAAAACAGCAGGCTGAGGGATCAGCGTGAAGAGATGCTTGTGCTTGAAAAACAGAAAATTGAACAGATATATAAAGAACGAGATGAACAGTTAAAGCAGGTCCTGCATACGATCACGACGAAGTTCCTGCCGAAGATGAGTGCTCAGGAGAGAGAGGAGACGACCCAAGAGGTTGTCGATGTCGTCGAGATAGAGAGCGAACCGATAAAACTGAAAACATTTTTGAGACTCAAAGCCTACAAACCGGCTAAAACAGAACGTATAAAGAACCGGTTTAAGCGGTTGATAGGACAAGACGTACGTGTATTCAGAAAAGAGGGGAAAATCTATGTTGACCCAAACCGTTATGACTATAGCGACCTTTTAGATTAGGCCCTTCGTCGATTATTACCGCCCTGCCTTCTTTGGTTCGGACGTGAGGATCGTCCTTCTTCCCCTGCTAAATGTCTTTTTTTACGAAAACAGCTGTTACATATGGCGTGTTTGCTATCCAGGGCCAGCGGTTTGGTACATATGCGGCAGCGAGGTACAAACTGTGCATTTTTGAGTGTCTTTTCTATATAGGCATTCAGTTTCGCACGGGCGGTGACAGCTTTCTCCGGTTCAAAAAAGATTTCAGGGAAGCGATAATTAAGCCATAGGTATAGGGACACCTCTTTGACCAGGTCCTCTACATGCAAAAGTGTCTCCATGGATTCTGCATACTCGCCATAGAGTTTACTCTCAATATAAGGGATAGGTTTTTGTACCTCCATGTGTGCGATATACGAAGAGAATATCTCGACCAGATAGGGCGATTGTGTAGATAAGGGTGCACACGCCATGTGGTACTTGGAACTTAACTCGATATCGTACTGGTCCGTGTAACGTGCGATTTCAATCAGGCTTTCAAGGTTGGCGACGCGGAAAGGCCCGTCAAAGGTCATATGTTTGATGAAAAAACGTAAGATCTCCTCCAGGTTGTTTGTCTCTAGGATTTTACCTACCAGAAGAATATGTTCAAGGTTTGCCATGACATTCAGCGGCAAACTTATCGGCTTTAGGGGTTTGTGAAACTGTTCATGTACCGTTTTCAGGATAGCAGGTGTTAAAGCCCCGACATAGCCCTTCTCTTCGATCCCGTACCGTCCTGCACGGCCGGCGATCTGAATGACCTCCGATGGGATCAGCGTACGTCTGCTCTCTCCGTCAAATTTGGTGTCTTTTGAGAAAAGGATGGTCTTAATAGGAAGATTGAGCCCCATGGAGATAGCATCTGTTGCGACCAAGACTTCCGTCTCTCCTTCTCTGAAGCGTCTTGCCTCTTCCCGTCTTACTTCGGGAGAAAGATTCCCGTAGACAACAGAGACCCGGTGGTTTCGTGAGAGTTGTTGTTTAAGTTGGAGAACATCTTTTCGTGAAAAGGCTATGACGGCTGTCTTTGGTTCCACTGCATTGAGTGGAGTGGCATTTTTCATGATGGAAAGAGGGTTCTTTCGTTCAAAATGGACGACTTCAAGCTCCTCTCCTAGCCACTCTGCCAAAGCTTCAATCGCCTCAAGAGCATCTATAGAACCCGTCATGTAGACTTCTTTGGCTGGAGCGCCTATGATCGCATTCGCCCAGGCCCAGCCGCGGTCTCTATCGGAGAGCATCTGTACTTCATCAATTACACACACATCCACATCGATATTGAAGTTGAGCATTTCGATGGTTGAACTGATGTGTGTAGCATATTCGTCGACGATCTGTTCTTCCCCGGTGATAAGTGAGGCCGCAGTACCGTCGGCTTTTAGGTTTTCATAACCTTCAAGGGCTAAGAGTCTAAGGGGTGCAAGATAATATCCTGTGTCTGCTTTCTCAAGGGCTTTCATCGCAGCATAGGTCTTACCACTATTGGTCGGCCCGACGTGAAAAATGAGTTTACGGCGCAGCTCTCTCGCGGTTGGAAAGAGATTCTTGAAATCACGAATGGTACGAGCGAGCAGAGCCTCTCGTTGTTTTTTGAGTTTGAGTTTTTCAATACTCTGGTTGAAATTGAAGAGTATACGGCGAGCTGTTTTTGAAGAGATATGAAGATCGTGGGAGTAGCCCTGAAGTTCTTCCATGACAAAACTTACGATCTCACTCCTATCAAAGTCCAGGATAGCGGCGGAGTCCTCACACTCTTTTATCAGGGCTTCAAGCTCATCTTTGAAGGCGTTCTCTATCATCTCGTTATGCAGGCTGAACTCCGCATCAAAATCGATTTTTTCTCCTTTCCATATTCTTGGAAGTAATTCATTCAAGCTTATCTCGGACAGTGCTTCGTAAGGGAGCTTATGTCCCTCATAAACAAAGGTTTCTTCTTTGTGCATAATCAGATTATGATCCATTAATTGTAGAGAGTGGGAGGGAAAATGACGTGAAAAAACGGCCCGAAGTGTTTTTTCACTTAAGGGAGTATACTCAAAAAAATTGTCAGGAGGCATAGTCTTTAGGGCATGGAGTAGTTCCTCATCGCTGAGATATGGATGAGGTTGCTTCAGTGTTAGGATAAAGGTGTCCGCTTCAGCCTGTTTATGGGAAGTGCACTCTTGTTTGATCTGATACAGATAGGGTCTGAGCTCATCGATGTCCGTCTCTTCCAAAAGGGTATAGGAAAGGGGTTCACTGCGTATCTGCATGATCTTTGAAAAGTTTTGTCCGGCATAGCTAAAGGAGATAGGAGCATAAAACTCCAAGGTGTTCTGATCTGTAAAATGAAGTTCCAAGCTTTTTTCAAGGATTTGCAGTTTACCGGCCAGCCGCATCTGATATAGGACTTTTTCCATCTTTGGTAGTGAGATACGTTTGGTACGTTCATGCATAAAGTGTGCCCTTAGGGCCTGGGCTTCCTCATCATTAATATTCAACTGATCCAAAAAGCTTTCAATCTTTTCACTTTTGTCACTGGCAGATTGCTGCTCACCATTCCCGGTAAAGACATGCCCAAGCTCTTTGAAGTATTGGACTATTTCCTGTCGGTATTCAACATCAGCTTCCGACCAGAGCCGTCTAAAGGTACGGACAAGGTTCTCTTGGCTGGTGGAAAGGTCACGCAGTCCCATGCGATGGGCTAATTCGATCAGGTTCTCGACGTGTACTCTGTTGATACCGTCATCAAAACCGTCCCCATCAAAATAGGTGCGTATTATCTGATTGTATTTGCTCAGTTTCTTTTTCTTTTTTGCCATAGGCTAATTTTAGCTAAATAAACTTTATAAGCATTCTTGCAAAGTGAATTTGATATTCTTGCAAGAAAGATAAAAAAGTAAGCAAATGAGCAACATTTTTCCCGATGAATGGACACAAGAAGAGTTTTTACGTCAAAAGCAGCTCCTCGAAAAAGAGGGTGTAAAAGTTCTTCTGATAGATACGATCTTGAATCCCATTGAATACGTAGACACCATGACCTATAATCCCGTATTACTCAAAGATATGCCTGAAGATTCCATCTTTGTCTTCTATTGTGATACCGGGAAGGCGACAAAGGACAGATTGCAAGAGTACAAGGAGAAGTTCCCCAAGCATCACTGTATATCCCTTAAAGGCGGTAGAGGATATTGGAGAAAGCATTTTCAAATCTTAGACAAGGACAACGATGATAACGGAATATGACGGATACATTGACAGATATGTCGAATGTATTAATGAGCAGCGTTTTTATGATGCCCATGAGGCATTGGAAGAGATCTGGTTTCCTCGACGCTTCGAGGAGAACGATGAGATGAAATTGATCAAAGGTTTTATTAATGCAGCGGTATCTTTTGAATTGATCAAACGTGGACGCCCGGAAGCCTCCCAAAAAGTTTGGAAAAATTATGAAAAATACATTGGTTTGCTTGGAAGCTTTCAAAGCCCATATAATGGTCGCTACGAAGAATTGTCTCGATTTTTAGAAGAGAAAAGAGATCAATTAGTCTAAAATATATAGCCCTGTTTCAGTTTCATATTGCTACTATAAATGAACTTGTTCTAAGGGTGTATAATGACGTTTTTTACTCTGCTTGGTTTTATGCTGTTAGTTGTGTTAGTCACTATTTCAATCTTCTACATGATCTGGATGAATAAGCGTCAGAAACTCGAACGTGAGTCCTATGAATTACATCAGCTGATGCAAAAACATTACCATCAACTTAGCTATATACTTAATGAACTAGAGCCTCTTATGGCCCATGACAAGGCATTTTATGAAGAGCTGCAGTCTTATGTCCAAGAGCACCATACGGACTATCCTATCCTTGGTGATGTGGATGGGGCTGAAGCGAGAGAGTTTTATGATTTTCTACTGCATCTAGAGAAAGATGCCAAAGCGCATATCAATGCATTTAACTCACCTATAACACAACAGTTAGATCAAATGAAACTTTCACTTATGCGGGCCAGAGAGTCGTTTTCGTATGCAGATAATGAGTATCAGTTCCTCTCCTCAAGTTTTCCTATCAACATAATGGCTAAAATGTTGGATAGAGAAAAAAAAAGTCTGGTGTAGGAATTGCTTTTTGTCTTACAGGCCTTAGCTTAAGTGATCATACTTAGCATATTCCTTTCAAACCGCTTTAATACTAACATGCTAAAATCCCGCTAATTAAATTACCCTTGATACGGGTACATATAGGATAAAGAACAATGAGTAAAGAATTTATTTATAATGAGATGATGGCACACATTCCGGTATGTTCACATAAAGCACCAAAAAGCGTACTATTGGTGAGTAATGCACCGGAAGGTATTCAGACTGAATTACAACGTCACAATGGTTTAAACGTTACTGTGGGCGGATTAGACAGTATTGCCAATGGAGAAGACAATAGTTTCGATATCGTGTTGATCGATTCAGATGCTGAGATCTCCCGCGCAACCTATGCACACTTGAACCGTATTGTAAAAGAAGACGGATTGATCTCTGCACTTAATGCTTCTTTGGATGATGAAGCAACGACAAAAGAGCAGTTAAATGCAATCGGCGAGTATTTCAAAGTAGTGATGCCGTATCGTGCAGAAGACAAGACAATGATCTTGGCTTCCAAAGAGTACCACCCGACAGCAGATGTAATCCTTCATCGTTCAGACCTGATTGATGGTCTTTCATATTATAACTGTGATATTCACGTATCATCTTTCGCAATGCCGAACTATGTTCGCGCAACCTACAAAGGTATTATTAAAAATTAATGGCAGAACTCTATCAGTATGCCATCGCCTTGACAGGCGGAATTGCCACGGGTAAAAGTACAGTAGCATCTTTGATGAAGCTGCATGGAATCGCGGTTATTGATGCCGATGAGATCGCCCATGAGCTCCTGGATCAACATAGTGATACTATTGCCAAGATGTTCGGTGATGAGTATGTACGCAAAGGCAAGGTCCTGCGTACAGAACTGGGTAAGATAATCTTCACCGATGAGCAGAAAAAAAGAGAACTAGAGGCTTTTATACACCCTTTGATCCGCGTAGAGATCGAAAAACGTGCCAAAGAGTTTGACTCCCGTGAATTCCCCTATTTGATTGATATACCTCTCTTCTTTGAAAACGGTGCCTATGATATTAAGGACAGTGTTGTCGTCTATACCCCGCCTGAGGTACAGTTGGAACGTTATATGAAACGCAACGGACTGAGCGAAGAAGAGGCGAAGCTCCGTATCAATTCACAAATGAGTATTGACGAGAAGAAAAAAAGGGCAACGTGGGTCATTGACAACAGCTCGAAACTGAAACATCTGCAAGCAGAGGTTGAGGCTTTTGTAGACAGAATCAAGACAGAAACAAACTATTACGAGAGGTACAAGTAGATGCGACAGATAGTAAAATATTCGGCTAGCGGAAATGATTTTGTCATCTTTCATACTTTTGTAAAAGAGGACTTCTCTGCTCTGGCAAAGAGCTTGTGTCATCGTCAAGAAGGTATTGGTGCGGATGGACTTATCGTATTGGTACCCCACGATACACTGGATTTTGAATGGTGTTTTTATAATGCAGATGGAAGTTCTGCAGAGATGTGCGGAAACGGTTCACGCGCATGTGCGCACTACGCTTTTGATAACCATCTGGCTTCGGCGAACATGCGCTTTCTCACCCTTGCAGGTGAAATTTCTTGTCAGGTAGATGGGACGAGGGTCCGTAGTGATCTGACACCACCGAAAATATTAGATGATGCTGTTCATGAATACGGAAAATCCTGGTGGCTTATTGATACCGGAGTACCGCATCTGGTCACCTTTGATGGGGATATCAACACCTTTGATATCGAACAAGCCCGCGAACTGCGTCATAAATATAACTGTAATGTGAATATCGCTTCTGTTGAATCGGATCATATCCGTGTACGTACGTATGAAAGAGGGGTCGAGGACGAGACGCTCGCATGTGGAACGGGAATGGCAGCTTGTTTTTATCGTGCAAATCAGGAAAAAATGGTTGGTGACACAAGCGTGGTAAAGCCGACAAGCGCGGAAGAGCTCCTTCTGGGTCTGGAAAATGGTATAATTACTTTTACAGGGGATGTGAGAAAAGTTTTTGTCACACATATCTAAAGGCGCCTCTAAAAATTACAGAAACAAATTTGTCGGGGGACTTGTGATTAGAATATGCTTCGTACTATTTCTATTATTGACAACACTCCACGCTTTTGAAGCGGGGTTTCCGGATACCTATTACAAAATTCGGGACTCTAAACTTAAAAAATCCATCTTCATCAATACACTTCTTCCTAAGATAAGACAGGCAGAAAAAGAGATCTTGTCGGACAGAGCCTTTGTCGAGAAGTTCTTTGGAAAGTATCTTTTTACCTACTCTTTAAAGGCCCGTTATGACATGGTCCGTTTGATCAAGATCTCTAAGAAATATCGCATCAAGCAGATGTATAATGAGGCTGAATATCTTGAGAAGATCGATACGATTCCCGTCTCTTTGGTTTTGGCACAATCTGCTGTAGAAAGTGCCTGGGGAGATAGTCGGTTTGCACGGGAAGGGAACAATCTATTCGGTGAATGGACATGGGGCGAAAAGGGACTTATACCCGAGGGAAGAGATGAAAATGCGACGCATAAACTGCGCATTTTTGAGACTCTGGATGAATCCATTGCACGATATATGCTAAATCTGAACCGACATAGATCTTATGAAGGGTTTCGTGCTATGCGCGCGCACAAACGTGCTATGGGCGAACCATTCACCGGCCTGTTGGCTGCAACGCAGATGACAAATTATTCACAGATGCGGGAAGTCTACAACCGTCTTTTGATCAAGGTGATCAAGGGAAATAATTTTATGAAGTATGAGGTGCACCGATAAGGGGATTATTTCTTATCGATAGCATCCTTGGCACCCTTAATAGCACCATCAATAACGGATCGGGCAACACTCCAGGCATGGACACCCATCTGCTTAGCCTCTTGTGCTTTTTTACTTTGGAGAATATGGGAACTTCTTTGCATCGCCTCTTTTGCAAAAATAGAAAGCTTGTCTCCGAGTATCTCCAAAGTCTCTTTGGAGATCAGTTTGAGTTCTTCCATGTCATAACGTATATCTGTTAGAATGTTTTCCAATTCTGCTTTGATCTCTTTTGAGCTTTGCATACTCAAAGATTCAATAGTCTGGATGAAAAGCATGTCCGTGTGGTGCAGTTCATTATAGAGGGTCTGAGGATCATCAATCAGTACGGCTTTGGCTTCATCAGGAGTGAAGATAAACTTCTGTTTAAAGCGATCCAGTGCACGGATCAGTCCTGTGCGCATTCCCTTGATCGTTCCCTCTAGAATAACACCGGCAGAGTTTGGCGTAGCTTCTGCCACCTCTATCGCTGTTTTAAGAATAGTGGAGATTATGTGACGAATACGTGCGGCAGAGAGTATCCCTTCGTTGAGGGTTTGCAAAGTGATTTCTTTGGCCAGTTCCTCGATTGTCTCTTCAATGTTGGAACCCTTTTCGAGGGTCGTGATGATGGCAGATTCGACCATCTCCTCAAGGAGGTTTAACAGGTCCATGGATTGCATCTCAAGACTGTGCAATCTGGAGACGCTTTGGGCAGTAGCTCCTTTTTCAAGGATAAGGCCTTCAATGGTAGCAAAAAGAAGGTGTTTTTTACTCTGAAGTTCATGGGTTTTCTTGTCAAGCTGACGCTCAATACGTTCCTTCTGCAATAGGAGCTCCTCAAGATCCTGAGTCAGACCTTTGGTCGCCTGAGATATGACAGAAGAGGAGAGTGCTTTGAGCTCAACATTATTCAGATTTGAAAGGTCTGAATTCCACTCTTTTTCAAGATGGGCAAGGACTTTTTCTATAGCTTGTTTTTGTTGTGCTGTATCAAGTCCTTCGAGAGAACTACATTTGTCCGATAGGTCACGTTCAAGTTGTTCGTTGTGCATGATTTTCCTTCTAATATACAGAATAGGATAATGATTATAGAACCATTTTGACTTTTTGATGTGCTTTTAGCGCTTCGTAAATAAAGTTTCTATCATCTTCATTGTGCACTAAAAGTTCTAAATTCATGCTGACATACTTACCGCTTTTAGAGCTATTGGAATGGGTCAAGGTGTGCATACGCTCATTGATCACATCCAAAATAGCCTCTTTGGTATGATCTTCATGTTCAGTGATCACCTTATATTTCCAGTTACAAGGGTAGTCAAGTTCAAGTTTTTGATCAAGATCGTTTATATTCACCACTTTTGCCTCCTTCTTTGGACTCAAGCTGGACGTGTGAGATAACCATACTCTTGTCAATGGCCTTGACCATATCATAGATAGTGAGCAGGCCTATACTTGTTCCAGTAAGTGCTTCCATCTCAACACCGGTCTGTCCTGTCAACTTTGCTGTGACATAGAGCTTGAATCCAGGTAGTTCCGGTAGTTCTTCAATATCACAGTTGATCCCTGAAAGGTTCAGGGGATGACACATAGGGATGAGATCAGATGTCTTTTTGACCCCCATTATTGCTGCGATAACAGCTGTTTGGATTACAGGCCCTTTCTTTGTTTTGTTATCCACGATAGCATTAAAGGCCTCTTGACTCATGGAGATGATACCGCTGGCTACAGCAACGCGGGTAGTCTGGTCTTTTTCAGAGACATCTACCATCTTTGGTCTGTCGTTTTCGTCCAAATGTGTTAAGTTCATAATAAATCTTTCATTTTCTAAGTGATAAATTATACATCAGAGTTCTTGCAAAAATCCTTATAGGTCAGGGCTAGGTCCCAGGCTTTAAAAAGTCGGTGCTGATATTTTAGCCACTGTTTCGATGTAAATATGTCTGTAATGGCGTATAATAAAGTATGCAAAATTTAGTTCAGATCTATAACCATAATAAAGAGCTTATTCAGGATTTTTTACTTTCATCCTTGAAGCAGACAAATTTAGATTATGCCGAAGAGGAGCTTGTAGAAAATCTTTTCCTCGCTTTTCCGTCACTGGAACTTATTTACACTTCCGATGAGGGATATATTCAACATTCGGATAATTATTATAGGGATAAGCGGGTGACGCTGCCTAGAGCGTATGATCGCAAATATTTGGTCAGTACCTTACACTACACCTTTTATCTGCATGAACCTTATCTCTCGACCGCGACAGGAAACCTGTGCGTCACTGTCGTGTGCAAGACAGAAACGGGATATCTTTTCTTGGACTTTAAAGTACGATCCTTGCTGGAACGATTTGATTTGATCCAGACGCAAAAAGGTATGAACCTTGTGAATAAGTTTGCCTATGCCTGTATAGGCGGGGGGCTGCTTTTTTTCAGTATTTTTCTTGTGCTGTATGGATTTTTTGACTTTGGCGGCTATATCTTTGGGGACAAGATTCTCAGTTTGGAGACAGTTTTCAAGCCGATCATTGCGCTGACCCTTGGATTGGCAGTGTATGATTTGGGTAAAACGGTGTTGGATGAAGAAGTCCTGCCAAGTACCCATCATAAGAGTGAAGGCTTCAATGCAAAGACACTTTTGAAGTTTTCGGTATCTATCATTATCGCACTCTTGATTGAATCACTGCTTGTCGTCTTTAAAATATCTTTGGTCGATTATAAGGATCTTCCTCATGCTGCACTGCTTATCGGTGCAGTCTCTTTACTTATCTTTGTCTTTGCAATATTCATTTACCTGATTAGAAAGAGTGAAAAGGTCTAGAAGTTTATAGAAGGCGATTTTACGGGATATTCATGTTATTAATGTTACCATGCGTAATAAGAAATAGCAATGGATATGTATGCAAAAATTTTTCACATGGTTTGATGACTGGGAAATTGAAAAAACCGTTTTCCGCTTAATGCTCAAAGGGGTGGTCGTTGTTGCATTTTTAATGGCGACCTTTGATTGGTTCTTTTATTCAAAAATATTGGCCGTCCTGGAAGTCTCCTTTGCCCTTACAAGTATGGCATTGCTCTATTTTACGCTGCGAAAAGAGTTGGGATACGTATTTGCTACCCGTGTCTTCATCATTGTGATGTCACTTCCGATCTACTGGAATCTCCTGTTTAATGTGAGTCCCATTGAAAGTACCGTGCTGTTTATCTTTTTACCTATTATTGCAGGGATTTTACGTCCTATAAAAGAGGTAATAGCCTTAGGGGTGATTCTGGGAGGTTCATTCCTGTGTGTCACGCTTTTGGATATCGGTGAGGCAAGGCTTAGCTATATGGAGGTCTTTAAACTGGTGAGCACACAGGCCCTTATCAGTTTCTTTGTTATTATTTATGTACAGACAAATAAGACCTATCAGGAAGTGATTTCTTTGCAAAGTTCACAACTTAAGGCTGCGAATAAAGATCTGGAGATATTATATAAAGAGAAAGAGATTGAAGCTTCCACGGATCATTTGACAGGCTTGAACAATCGATCGGCATTGATGAGTAAAATGGAGTACCTGCATGCACGGTATCGCCGCCAAAAAGAGGTCTTTTCCTTCATCATCATGGATGTCGATAAGTTTAAAAGCATCAATGATACCTATGGGCATCAAAAGGGTGATGAAGTATTGATAAGCGTAGCGAATCTTATTCTTGAGTGTATCCGTGAAGTGGATACGGCGGCACGGTATGGAGGGGAAGAGTTTGTTGTCCTTCTGCCTCAGACAGATATAATGTCCGCGACACATATTGCCGAGCGGATTCGTACGACTATGGAAGAGAAGATGCTTGTTGATGGGAAACCTGTTACAGCATCGTTTGGAGTGACTGAAATCGAGGAAAACCTAAGTATAGACGATATGATTATTGCTGCAGACAAAGCACTTTACGAGGCAAAAGAGAGTGGGAGAAACAAGGTGGTTTATGTATAAGAGATGAGGTCAAAGACCCCATACAGGCAACTAGCTTAGGCTTGCTGGATCCGTAATGTATCCAGTTACCGCTGAAGCGGCAGCTACGGCGGAGTTAGCAAGATAGATGCCTGAACTACGTGCACCCATACGACCCACAAAGTTACGGTTTGTTGTCGCAATGGCCACTTCACCATCTCCTAAGATCCCCATATATCCACCGAGGCAAGCACCACAGGTCGGATTGGAGACAACGGCACCGGCATCAATAAGGATATCAAGATAACCTGCTTTTTCAGCTTGTTTCAGGATCTTCTGAGTTGCAGGAGTGACGATTAGACGTGTTCGTTGAGCAACACGTCTTCCTTTTAAGATCTCTGCAGCCATCTTAAGGTCAGAAAGACGGCCGTTGGTACATGAACCTATAAAGACTTGGTCAACAGCGATTTTGTCGGCGACAGCAGTGCTGAGAGGTTTACCGTTAGACGGAAGAGACGGGTACGCGATTACCGGCTCCAGCTTGCTTACATCAATCTCGATCACTCTTGCATATTTTGCATCTTCATCCGAGTAGTGATATTTAGGTTCACGAGCAAGATCTTTATCCGCTAAAAACTCTTTTGTGATGTCGTCAACGGCGATAATACCATTTTTAGCGCCTGCCTCAATTGCCATATTGCAAAGTGAGAAACGACCGTCCATGTCCAGGTTTGCAATGGTGTCCCCTGTAAACTCAAGGGCTTGGTAAAGCGCACCGTCCACACCGATCTGGCGGATCACTTCAAGGATAAGGTCTTTCCCGTAGACATTAGGCTGAAGTTTACCTGTAAAAACGACTTTGATCGTCTCTGGAACCTTGAACCAGTTTCCGCCGGTGATCATTCCAAAGGCCAAGTCTGTAGAACCCATACCGGTCGAGAAAGCACCAAGTGCCCCGTGTGTACAGGTGTGAGAGTCGGCACCGATAATAACATCCCCTGGACCTACCAGACCTTTTTCAGGAAGAAGCGCATGTTCGATTCCCATGTCTTTTTCATCAAAATAGTTCTTTAGATTGTGTTTATAGGCAAACTCTCGAGATATCTTTGCCTGATTTGCTGACGCAATATCCTTCGCGGGGATGAAGTGGTCAAGTACCAGTGCAAAACCGTCTGGATTTGCCAGCTTTTCAGCACCGGAGTCCTCAAATGCTTTGATAGAAATCGGAGTCGTAATGTCATTACCGATAATCATATCGATATTGGATCGTACGATCTCACCTGCATAGACTTTTCTGCCTACATGCTCAGAAAATATTTTTTCAGTTATGGTTTGTCCCATAATGTATCCTCTCCGTGACCAATATAGTAGGTCATATTAATATTGGCGCGATTATATCGGAAACTCTTTGTATAGTCGCTTATGCTAGAATGTTGCTATGAAATTTTATGCCTTTAAGCAAATCGTAGAGTATTTAAAACAGTATAAACGTATCTCGGCGGCACATCGTGTCGGGGATAACATCATCAAGATCGCCTTTGATGGAAAGCATGATGTGTATTTTGACCTGCAAAAGGGCAACTCAGCAATCTATATGCGCTCTGACTCGGTACGTGTCAAGCACTATCAGGCACCCTTTGATGTATTGCTGCATAAGTATTTTGGACGCAGCGATATTGAGAAGATAGAAATCGTAAATAATGACAAGGTCTTGCGTATCGAAGCAAGTCAAAGTGGTGCTTATAAAGCAAGTAGAGCCATTCTACAGCTTGAGTTTACCGGAAAGTTTACCAATGCGATTCTTCTTGATGCACATGGAGTGATACTGGATGCGCTACGACATGTCGATATCATGAACTCTTACAGGGAGATCAAGCCCGGTGTTGAGCTTAGAGCTCTGGAGGCACCTAAGTTCACGCCTAAAGAGGGTGAGATTATTGAGGATATGCAGGGATACCTGCATGATGTCTACAGGGAAAGGACGAGTAAGGCTTTGGTGCAGAGACAAAAAGTCGAAGCGGCACGTATTGACAAAAAGATCACGCGGATGCAAAAGGAGTTGGCCAACCTGCAAGATGAGGATCTATTACTGGAAGAGGCTGCGAAAAACTTTGAAAAAGGCAATCTCTGCCTAGCCAATATGCACCTGATAAAGCCTTATGTGGCATCTGTGAAACTGTATGATTTCAATGGAGAGGAGATCACGCTTGAGCTTCCCGAAGGAGCACGGAGCAGTTCTGAGGTGGGAGAACTGTTTTTCAAAAAGGGTAAAAAAGCGAAACAGAAGGCTGAACATTTGCATATCGAGCGAGAAGGTTTGACGGAGAAGATAGATTTTCTTGAACGCTTTAAGGGAAATGTCCTTACAGCACAGTCTATAGAAGAGTTGGACCTACTCTTGCCTCCGCAAAAAAAGAAGGTAAAAAAAGAGCAGATAAAACCCTATGAAGTCTTTTGGATAGAGGGGCAAAAAGTCTTGTTGGGAAAAAATAAAAAAGGGAATATAGAACTGTTGAAGATTGCCAAGGCAGGAGATATCTGGATGCACATTCAGGGGATGCCTTCAAGTCATGTGATCATACAAACCAGTAAGCAAAATGTGAGTGAAAAACTGTTGTATGCCGCAGCAAAACTTTGTGTAGACTTTTCAACGACTAAAGTGGGTACGTTTTTAGTCGATTATACCCATAGACGTGAAGTCAAAGTACAGTCTGAAGCAAATGTACTGTACAATAAATATAAGACACTGAGTGTGTTAAAAGAGCATTAGCGCAGAATCAAGTTAACATGCGAAAGGAAGGATAGTATGGCAATAGGACCGATAGGCTCTGCCATTTATACCAATCAGCAGATGGCATCTGTAGCCAGCGAACAGACAGCTCAGCAAAATAAATTTGATCTTCAAAACTTAGCAGCAGCAGCGATTGCCAATGATAAGGACAAGGAAGTCCAGGAAGTCCGTCCGACAGAAGAGACGGGCGAAACGAACGAGGACGCTGAACGCAAAAAGCGCGAGGAAGAAGAGAACCAAAAGAATAAAGAAAAGAAAAAAGACGATAATGATATCCCCCCTCTGCATACCTTGGACATTAAGGTCTAAACAGAAAGACTCCTATCTGGCGTAGGCCATTTTTAAACTAGAAGAAGGTAGACTATCATAAAATCAAAGACCGAGGTCGCTTATGGATATTGTTGAAACAGCTACGGAAACAGTCGATAGTACAGGAAAATATGCTGAGATAGCGATGCAGTTTGCTTTGGAATATGGTCCAAAGATCGTTGGTGCACTGATTATCTTTGTCGTGGGCAAATGGATCGCACGTATGATACAGAGTGTGGTTGTCAGACTTATGCGCAAGAATAATCTGGATGAAACCCTGGTAACGTTTATTGAAAGCTTGGTGTATATCCTACTGATGGTCGTCGTTGTATTGGCATCTTTAAGCACCCTGGGTGTTGAGACAACCTCTTTTGTCGCTATTTTAGGTGCTGCAGGTCTTGCGATCGGTTTGGCACTTCAGGGAACCCTGGGCAATGTGGGTTCCGGTGTCATGTTGATCTCTTTTCGTCCTTTCAAAGTAGGTGATTTCGTTACGGCGGGAGGTGAGACAGGTTCTGTGGCTGCAATTTCAATCTTCGCGACAACGCTGCATACCCCTGATAACAAGGTTGTTACTGTTCCGAACGCATCGATCACATCCGGGAATATTACAAACTTTTCGGCAAAAGAGGTCCGGAGAATCAATCTTACATTTGGGATAAGCTATGATGATGACCTAAGAAAAGCCAAGCAAATCCTTGAGGAGATCTTACAAGGAGATGAGAGGGTCCTGGCTGATCCTGCCCCATTCGTAGGTGTCTCCGAACTGGGAGACTCCTCTGTGAATTTTGTATTTCGTCCATGGGTGAAGAGTGAAGATTATTGGGATGTCTATTTTGATATGAATGAAAGGGTCAAATTGACTTTTGATGAAAAAGGCATTAGTATTCCTTTTCCACAGATGGATGTTCATTTAAAGAATCAGGAATCTTGAAGACCGATAAAAAAAGGAGAAGGATAGATGAAAAAGATCATAGGATTGTCATTGCTGTGTGCTTCGATGCTTGTTGCTGAAGAATCAGCCTTTATTACGCATACCGAATTGGGATATGTGGAAACTTCGGGGAATACAGAAACGACATCTGCAACCTTGGATTTTAAAGGTAAAAAGAGCTGGGACAGGAATTCCATTCAGTTTGACCTAGACTACTTATATGGTGAAGAAAACGGTATAGAGAATAACAATAAACTGGAGACAGAGCTTAACTATGATTACAGTTTTGCCAAAAATGTATCTTTCAATTATCTTGTCGGGTACAAAGATAATAAGTTCTCCGGTTTTAATTATCAGTTCTACACCGGACCGGGGGTGAAGTACAAGGCGGTAGAGAACGATGCACATAAATTGGCATTTCAGCTCAATGCATTATACGCGCGAGATTCACAGACGGACAAGTATTATGATGCTTTGGGTGAAGAGATAAAGTATCCCTATGTCGATCCTTCAAAGGATCTGACAGCAAGTACGGTCATTGGAAAGACGGAAGAGTATGGCTCATTCTTTCTTAAAGGAGACTATGCATGGAAAATCACCGATTCATTTAAGTTTATTCAGATGTTGAGCTATCGTGTAGATGCAGAAGATAGCGATATCTATTTCATCAACTCAAAAACAGGGGTAGAAAGTAAGATCAGTAATATCTTCTCTATGGGTGTCAATTACAAGGTTGCTTATGTGAATACACCACCGGTCGGGAATGAACGTACGGATAGGACGTTTACCGTCTCATTAATTATTGATTACTAAGCTTTTTTTACTCAAAGGTCTTGTAGAATTTCGCAATTTCTACAGGATGTTTTTATGCGTTTTTTTACTCTTTTAATACTTCTTTTGACACCACTTTTTAGTATTGTTGATATTGCTACCGTTGATTTTGAAGATAAACCCGAGGGGTTTAGCGGTTCCGCCTATGGTTCTTTTCAAAAGAAGCGGGGGAATACGGATAAGGACGAAGCGGAATATGGTGGCCGTATACAGTATGATACAAAGCATACGATCACCTGGCTAGAGGGTGAGGTTGAAAAAGATGAAGTGTCAGGTGTCCTGACCGATGAGAACTCTTTTTTACACTTGCGTCATATACATCAACTGTATTCCCCGGAGTGGGCAAGTGAATATTTTGTTCAGCATCGAAAAGATAAGTTTAAGAGTATACGCGGGCGTGAACTCCTGGGGGCTGGGTTACGCTATAGAGTGATGAACTCAGCGACATATGGAAAACTGTTTTTTGGGTTGTCAGCGATGGATGAACAGATAGACTATACCTCGAGTGAACCTGACCCTGATGAACACAATTATCGCATGAGCAGTTATCTGTCCTACAAACTACCGGTCAATGAAGTGTTTGACCTTGGATATCTGGGATACTATCAGCCTAAAATTGATAATGGTTCGGATTATATCAGCGCTTCCATTATGGAAATGACAATTCATTTGACAAAGGTATTTGACCTGAGCTACCTTATTGAATTTGATTATGATACGCAACCTGCCCAGGGGGTCGAAAAACGTGACCTTACACAAAAGCTTTCATTTATTTACCGCTTTGGTGAGGAGGACCCTCTGAGTTCTTATGCCCATGGCTTTTTGCAGTCATTGGATCAGTTGGAAGACACGGGCGCAGCCCAAGATGCGATCGCCGTTGAGGTAGAAACGGATGTATCGGAAGTCAAAGACTCCAGCGATATCTTCGCAGGAGAATGGAGATATGAAGGTGAATCACTTTCAATCCTTCTTGACGGTACGGGTATGTATAAAAGCGAAGAGAGCATATATGATGAAAGGCTGAAATGGAAGGTGGTCGCAACAGAGACACAAGAGGGTGTCTCAGGCGCTCAAAATCAGGGTACGAAGCTTGTGATTATCCGTTTTGTAGATGAAGAGGGACGGGATGGACGCGTTGAGAACTTTCTTTGGAACAATAATACCTTGGTCGGTCTTTCAGATACGTGTATACGTACATTTAAGCGATAGTTCTCTTGTTCTCCATCCATAAAAAGGTAAAACTGACAAGGGTGACAATCGCAGCACAGATATAAAGCCCTTGAGGGGAGACTTCATAGATAAAACCAGAACTGACGGCTCCTACAAACCCGCCCAGACCATAAGCGACACCGGCAAAAAATTGTTGAGAAAGCTTTTTATCACTATAGAGGGAATGCAGATACATAATAGAAGCCGAATGGTACAAGGCAAAACTAAAGGCATGGATGCTCTGGGAGACAAAAAGCAGTGGTAGGTTTTCGGGGAAAAGGGAAACGATCAGCCAGCGTAGGGCTGTGATCGCAACACTGAACTGTAATACCTTCAAAAGAGCATTCTTTAGTAAAGGTGCCTGAAAGTAGAGCATGAATACTTCACATATCACCCCAAAGCTCCATAAATAGATCGTCATGTCCATCGTTGAAATATTAAGGCTCTCAAATGAGATGTCATGGGAACTTGCATAAATGGTAAAAAAGTTATAAAAGGCACCAAAGCCTACTTGCATCAAGAAAAGGCTGACCCACAAAGGCCAGTGTTCTAGTAAAGAGAACTGTTTCCCCGAAGTGTCCACCGGAAGGTTCTTTTTCGCTTCGTAACGGGAAATAGCCAGTCCAAAAAGAAGGGTCACAAAAGTATTCGCACATAAGAAAGCTATGGCATTATTGACGGCATTGAGATAATTGACCAAGACCAGAGAGACCAATATGAAGCCAATGGATCCAAAGAGGCGAACCTTTCCATAACTCTCCTTTGGCATGTGTGTAAGGGCGACACTCTCTACATAGGGGATGGACAGGCTCATACCTATTCCCAGAAGTATATTCGTCAATAACAGCGGCCAGAAAAAGTCAATAAAAGGATAGAAGAGCAAGGAAGCGACAAAACTGAGTAAAAGTGCAGTGTTGAAGACTTTTGCATCCAATCGGATGTATTTCAAAAATAAAAAAGGCATGAGAAAACGCACAAGAGGTGCGGCTGCAAAGATGATCCCTATCTCTGAAGGAGAATAACCCACTATCTGTAAGACTTTGGGCATGAAAATGACATAAACGGCAACAATGGAAAAATAGAAGAAATAAAAAGAGCCGACAATCCAGGCCATCTATTCAGCCTTATAGATAACGGAAGTTCCGCTTAGGATATCATGTAGAGTACGTTTCTGAGGATGAAACAGCATTACGAGTATACTGATAAAGGCGAAGAGAGGCATGATCAAAAACAGTAATCGGACAATAAACTGCAAAAGAGAGGGTTTTTGCAGATTTTGATGATTGACGATGATGAGTTTTGCCATTTTTTTACCCGGTGTCTGGGCACTGATCTGCCAAAAGAGCAACATGGAGATTGTCCAGAGCAGTAGAGTGATTAATGGAATCAGTGGGTTGGCATCTTTCGGAGACTTTGTACTCTCAATAGCATCTATAAAGCCCGGCTGAGATTGCATGGTATCATAACCAAAAAGCAGCATAATAATCAGACCAATTGGCATGCCTATCATGAAGACATCAGTGCTGAAGGCTAGGAAACGTGACCAGAACCCCGCATAATATACCTTCGGCAGATTGGGAGTTTTTGCCCCGATTTTCCCTTTTTTTACATCTTTCCAGCGTGCCATTGACTCTTCTTTGTATGGTTTGTGTGATTATAACTAATCTTATGGGAGCTGCAGAGCAATTGTGGTTTAATCTTCTGTAACTATTTAGTTTTATACTATAATGATAAAAGATGAATGTTATTAAGGGGTCTGTTTTTATGTATAAGTTATTTTTATTGTTGAGTTTACTTGTGTTTCTGGGGTGTGGTGGTGAACCAACGCCGGAAGAACGACAGATGGAAGAGTTGCGTCAGAAACTGCTTTCAGCCCATGAGAGCCGGTTTGAACAGGATGGAAGTGTCAATCGCTCAAAACATGGCGTCGAGACAAAGGAAGAGACAGATCCTACGGCCTATAGCTATAAAGGGAAGGCCTTGAGCGTAAAGGATGAAAAACCATGGAGGGATGCAGGTATAGGCAACAAAGAGTATCCTCAGTGGGCAGCACTTGGAATGGAACCGTCAGAAGTGCTACAATGGAAAAAACTTGATCTCTCTTATGCTGCTATCAAGGTCTTTAAACAACAAAAGTATACGCCAAAAACCGCGGCGAAGTTTATGCAAAAGCAGTTCTTTACCCGCCCTATTTTCTATGCGCGTTTTGGTACACCGGTGTATGAGTTTGATACGATCTGCCAGTCGGTTGTTCAACGCCAACAGGCTCCATTCGCCTTTTTGGAAGAGAGATGTCTCCCTTACATGGAAAAAGCGCATAAGAATGAGGTGATAGGGCACCTTCTGGATGAAGCGAGGATCACAAAGGGACCATTGGTCATCGAGTATCTGGCGGAGCTGCGAAGACTGGCAGACAAGAATTCGCAGATAAAATCCGGGATGGAAGTAACCATAGAAGAGTTTATCGAGGATGAGGATACGGACAACTTTGTCTTTTTATTTCCTCTGCTTAAGAACGAGCCCACACAAGAAGAAATGGACTTTATCGATGCACACAAGCTGCCTTTGCAGGATGAAGAGAGGTTTTTTTCATTTAACAACCCCGAATATTGGAAGAACAGAGCAGAAGCTGAGGCAGCTGAGGCAGAATATGCTGCCAGACAGGAAGAGATGCTCAGAGCCAAAAAAGAGAAAGAGAGAAAACTTGCCCAGTTAAAATTGGCGAAAGCAGAAGCGATGGCAAAAGAGAAGGCCCGCAAAGAGGAAGAATACAGACGTCAGCAAAAAGAGAAGAAAATAGAAAACGTCCGTCGTATCAAAGCAAAAGAGCTTTGTGGAGAATATCTCAATGCAGAGCATCTTTCCGGCAAAAACGTTTTGATGGAAGGAGATGTCCTGTTTACGGTAGATGAGCGCGGAAGCAAGATGTTTGGTTATGGGATACAGGGAAGAGAAGACGCAAAGATCTATTTTATACGCGATCCGAAAAATGCTGCAAAGGCACGAGTCTCGGATACCATCAGCTGGAGAGTGAAGACGATGGGACGTACCGAAGCACTTTCACAAGGCTCCAGCAAGGTGTTCATATATGATAAAAAGTCCAAGACCAAGTTCACGATGGCACTCTATGTCGATGAGTGTAAGGTGCAATGAACAATACTAAGGCCAGGATACTCCTACTTGAAGATGATCTGAATCTAAATGAGACTATTGAGGAGTTTCTGGCAGAAAAGGGATTTGACGTCAGACCTGTATATGAGGGAAGCCGTGCAGAAGACCTCATGTATGAACAGAGTTTTGATCTGTTTTTACTGGATGTGAACGTTCCTTCGCCCAACGGCTTTGAGTTGCTAAAAGCATCCCGTGAGCGGGGAGATACGACACCGGCGATCTATATAACTTCTTTGAACTCCACCGAAGACCTTTCCCGGGGGTTTGAGAGTGGATGTGATGACTATATTCGAAAACCTTTTGCCCTTGAAGAGCTTTTGATCCGGGTGAACAATATTCTCAAACGGGAGTTTTATCATAACCCCAATGAGGTGGTTCAGATCAGTGAGGATATCAGTTATGATATCCGTGCGGATGAACTTCTGCAAAAGGGTAAAGTCCTGACGCTTCAGCCAAAAGAGAAACTGCTGTTGAAACTCTTTTTAAAACATGTGAATGAACAGATCAGCCATGAGGTGATCTATGAGAATTTGTGGAGCTTTGATGAGGTCCCAAGTGACACTTCGCTGCGAACGTATATCAAGAACCTGCGTAAACTTCTTGGAAAGGACAGGATTGTTAGCATTAAACGCTATGGCTATAAGTTCGCCTGAGTTTAAATCTCTGCGAGGTTTTATCGCCCTGTATACCTTTATGTGGGTGATTATACTGATCCTTCTGGCCAGTATCTATTATGAGAACGAAAAAGAGACGATGCTGGCAGAACATCGTCTGTCGATGCAGCTGGTGAATGAGACCCATTATGCAAATATGTTCTATCTTTACATAGATTCAGGAGAGGAGCTTCCGGTAAGTCTGGCTTACCGTACAGCTGTCTATGACAGCAAGAAAAAGGTTTTGGCAAGTTATCTCAAAGAGGAGCCCCGTGACTTTTCAAAGTATATATCCTTGGATGGAGACTATGTACATTTTATCGTACGTATCGCTCCCAATGATATTGATGCGAAATATCTGGTGTATGAGACAGAGGATAACCGTTTATGGTGGGAAGCAATGATCAAAGACATGCTTCTGTATGGGACATTGATCTTTATCTTTATCACCATTGTCGGGGTAATCCTTGTTAAGCTTTTCTTGCGTCCGATGCGTGAAGCCATTGAGCTCTTGGACAATTTCATCAAAGACACGACTCATGAGCTTAATACACCGGTCTCAGTGATCGTTGCCAATATAGAGGGAATCGATCAAAAAAAGCTGGAAGAAAAAGATGCGAAGAAGATACGACGTGTCGATATAGCTGCACATACGATTTCCAATATCTATAACGATTTGACCTATCTTATCCTGCATAACGATATTGCGGTGAAAGATGAGAAAATCTATTTATCCCAGTTTTTGTGTGAGCGGGTGGATTATTTTCGGGTGACGATGGATCAAAAGCGGATCACCTTTGTCAAGGATATTGATGAGGGCGTAATGATTTATATGGATAAAAACAAACTGGGGAGATTAATTGACAACCTGATCTCAAACGCGATCAAATACAATAAGATCGATGGAGAGATCGGTATTCGTCTGAAAGAGGGCTGCCTGAGAGTTTCAGACACGGGAATAGGTATTCCCGAGGATAAGATATCCAAGGTGTTTGAGCGCTATCAGCGTGCGAATGAAGCCGTAGGCGGTTTTGGTATAGGTCTGCATATTGTTGCTATGATCGCTCAAGAATATGGTATGTCTCTGAGTATTGAGTCGGAACTTAACAAAGGTACGCAGATCCAGTTAAAATGGAATCGTAAGGCTTTGTATTAACACTTCTGTAACACTCGTTTTTTACAATGTCTCCGATTTTTAAGGATGATAAATGAAAAACTATGTAAAAAATACGGTGTGCATATCCCTGCTTTTAAGCCCTCTATTGATGGCAGAGACAGTAGAGATGAACGAAGTTCAGATTGATGAATCAATAAACAGTGTTAAAATTAATGATGTCAGTGGAGAAGAACTGAAGTCTGCCGATCTGGCCGAATCTTTGACACAGACAGTTCCTTCCGTCTCTTTGGTAAGACGTAGTGGGATCGCCAATGACATTGTGTTGCGTGGACAGAAAAAAGACAATATTAATATCATTGCGGACGGGACAAAGACCTATGGAGCCTGTCCAAATCGAATGGACCCTGCGACATCACATATCGTAACCAATAACATAGAAAGTGTTGAAGTGACTGAAGGACCCTATGATATTGAAAACTTCGGAACACTCAGTGGAGCGGTTGATATTAAGACAAAGCAACCGACAAAAGAGTTTTCCGGCGAGCTCAATGTGAATGTGGGAAGTTTTAACTACAGAAAAGCCTCTGCAACATTAAGTGGAGGTAATGATTGGTTTCGCGCGATGATCACGACATCTACTGAGCAAAGTGATCAGTACAAAGATGGTGATGGCAATACCTTTGCAGATCAGATCGACAATTACCTTGCTCCAACACACCCCCAAGCATATAAACCCGAATACCGTGATATGAAGGCTTTCGAGAAGAAGAGTCTCATGGGAAAAATCTTTATGAACCCAACGGATAATCAAGAGATACGTTTAAGCTATACAGCCAACCGAAGTGATAATGTACTGTATCCTTCTTCGGCAATGGATGCCTTGTATGACGATTCAGATATCTATAATCTGGAGTATTCGATCCACGATATGGGTATTTTTTCCAAACAGCTCGATATGCAAGTGTATCATTCTGAGGTAGAACATCCTATGGCAACAAGCTATCGTAATGTCTCACGTGCCGATCTGTCAAGAGAAGTCATTAGTAAACTGACGACTTCAGTGGATGGTGCCCGTATCAAGAACTTGAGCGAGATTGGTGATCTGGAGATGACCCTCGGGCTAGATGCCAGCCGCCGAAATTGGGATGGAAAATATTACGGGAGATCACCGATGCCTATGCCGGCAGGTACCGATGTGACAGGGCGTGTGAGTATAGAAGATACGGATACGGATAATATTGCTCTCTTTGCCAAGTTCTTTCAGCAGTTTGGCCAACTTGACCTTGAACTCGGCGGACGATATGATGATACGACCATTGATACGGCAGGTACGCTTGAAGATAGAGACTATAGTTCTCTAAATGGATATTTGACAGCGACCTATCATGCAGATGACAGTGTTGAGTATTTTGTCGGTACAGGTAAATCCAGCCGTGTCCCTGATGCACGGGAACTCTATTTTAAAAATGCCATGGGAATGCTGATTGGAACACCGACTCTGGAGCAAACAAAGAATTATGAAGTTGACCTGGGTGTCAAAAAGCAATACGAGTCGGGTTTTGCAAAAGCAAAGATCTTTCATTCATGGCTAAAGGATTTTATTGCATATAATGATGCTAAACCGATGTACTCATTTGAAAATGTCGATGCGACTATTTACGGGATTGAGGTAAGCAGTTTTTATACGTTAACCGATACATGGTCATTTGAGGGTGGTCTGGCGTATCAAAGAGGTGAGAAAGATGCACCATTGAGTGGACAGACAGATACCGATCTTGCTGAAATTCCGCCGTTGAAGGCGAATGTCGCATTAAACTATGACACAGAATTGACAAGTACAAAGCTAGAGATCGTTGCGGCAGACAGATGGAAACATTTTGATGAAGACAATGGTGAGCAGGCAATCTCCGGTTATGCTATTGCGAATATCAAATGGAACAGAGATCTTGAAAACGGGTTTGACATCACGATTGGCTTGGATAATGCCTTCAATCATAAGTATGCAGTCAGTAATACCTATAAAGACCTGACACTTTTAGAGAGTGCAGGTAATGAAGTAATCCTTATGAACGAACCGGGGCGTTACTTTTACGCTAACTTGCGTTACCGTTTTTAGAATTTGGATGAGCCTATTTGGCGCATCTAATTTTTGATTTATGATTCTTAGTATACAATTACACTGATGCGGGCGTAGCTCAGTTGGCTAGAGCGTCAGCCTTCCAAGCTGAGGGTCGAGGGTTCGAGTCCCTTCACCCGCTCCACCTTTTATATAATCCCCCAACAAATCATTATTTATCTTGATGCTCTTCCAGCTCATCATCACGCAGTTTTGACATGACGGTATACTCTTCCTCTTCCACACGGGTCTTTACTTGTGCCTGTTCTGGCGTAAGATCTTGACCATTATTGAGGTTGCCAACAAGACGGAGATAATATTTTGCTTCAGGTGACTCCATATCCGTGATCTTGGCACCATTACATAAGAAACGATCCCCCTCTTGCAAGTCTGCAAGTCCGGCAAGAATCATTTTCTTATTGACTTCATCAATACCGTTGCGTAAAGGAAGATTGATCGCCTTGTTCATCATCTTCATTTCATAGGTCTGAACTGCTTGGATCTGTCGATTCTCATCGGGTGTCAGGACATAATTCATAAACATGTCCGCTGCACCATCCTCCAGGGAGATGATTTGTGTATTTGTGAAAACACTTAATGTCATAGGAAACTCTTTGTTAAATTTTCCGTATAGTAGCGAAATGAGCTTGCGAGTTTCTTTAGGAAAATGAGCTTGTAAGTTTTTTTAGCATAGGGCAGGAATAGTATAACTTCGATGAATGAAAGAATATCCTGCATACTACATCATTATCCGGGGTACGGGCTTAAAATTTGAAGTTAAGCGCCCCATAAAAAGTCTGTATTGATGCCGGATTAATGGTCGATTTATCAGCATCTGTCACTGAATATCGATAACCTGCTTCCAGATAGGCATTGTCAATTATATCAAGGATGAAGCCGGCTTGCGCCCCGAAGATAAGATTAAGATCATCTTCATCTTCAAGAGGAGTGTAAAATCCAAGGTTCCACTCGGAATAGATCACACCTATGTGTGCCCCTGCAAAACCGCGGGCAAAACCATAGTATTTTTCAGTTTTTGCTTCAAAATTAGCATTGAGTACTTGCGATTCAAAATCAGTATTGACAAAATCGAAGTCCTCAACTTTTTGATAATGATAAGACAGGAAAATTCTCGATTCATCGTTTTCTGCACCAATTCTTATACCTAGTGAATCTTCCCAGTCTCCAGTGGTACTGTTCCAAGAACCCTCAGACTGTCCATACTCTGCACCGATCAGGATTTTATAATCGGAAGCAGCATACAAGGCACTAGAGAGGATGAGTAAGCCTAACAGTAAAATTTTTTTCATTATTTCCCTTTTTTAGTATTGCTATGTAAAGTCTTGATACCAAGACCTATTTTTCGTAACTGCGATCAATCAGTGTTTGATCTATATCGGTTCCGTTTAGCGCAGGTGAAAAAACGGATCCAGTCCCGCCGCTTCCCATCGTATTGACAGGGGTTAGGTTCCCATAATTATCCAAATCAAATACATGCCAAATATCCGTATTGACACCAGCAGCTCCAGGAGGGGCTATGAAGGCAGTAGAGACACCTGAAGCTGTTGTTACCGTTACGACAGCCGGAGAATCAGACATACTGCTTAATCCTGAAAAATGATGGATATAGTAGGAGTACGTACCGGCCTCGACTTGACAGAGTGTTGTCGTCTCCGGTCCATAGCTGCTAACATCATCCACATCAATACCGGCGACCAGGGTAGGTGTACTACACGGATCTGCTTTATTTCCAACTGCAGGACCGGCATAACCGTCTCTTGTACTGAAGGTCTTTTGATAGTAAGCCAGTTTGAATCGATCTCCAGAAAGTGTCGCTGTTGAATCCAGAACAGCAGACGGGCCTGTTAAGAAGGTGTCAAGGTCATTTGGGTTCTCCCCCCATGTCAGGATCATGGTGGCAAAGGAGTTTCCGCCTACCGTAGAGGTGATCATCGGTACGGCCTGTACCTGACTTGTTTGACCTCCGATGACCGTTACAGAGCGTTGTGCATTTGTGAACCCCTCTTTTTCATAGGTGATAGTGTAGACTCCTGTCGGGACAGGGATACTGTAGTTTCCATCACTGCTGACATTCGCCGTATGGACGACGGTTCCACCTGTGTTATTGATTCCCTTTCTAAACTTCAGGGTCACACCCGTCAAAGGTTGGACAGTTCGTGCATTGATAACACTTCCTTCCACTGTCCCATCTCCGGTAACGGCATTAGCAATAAGGGATACTGTCTCTATAGTAATAGGTGTCTGTGAGAATGTTGGGATATTGTAATAGACGACGCTTCGATATCCACTTGCCGATACATTGAGATCAAAAACACGGTGTGTAGTAAGCGCAAGAGAAAAACTGCCATCCGCGGATGTTGTCGTGGAGAAATTACCTTGTGCATTGGTGAAACTTAATGTCGCACCTGAGATAGCGGAACCGTTTTGATCCACTACCTTACCGGATGTTGTGATAGTACCTGTTGGTAAGGTATAGGATAAGGTATGTAATGTTGTTGTGCCATCTTTGATAATAATGTTGTCGTTATCAATCTCGATATCAAGGGAGTCCAAGTAGGCATCATAACCCGTACTGTTTGCTAGAAAAGCATCAGCAATATGGTTGAAGCCTGAGACATTGGCTGCTTGCATGGAGGTATTTAAGAGCGTGTTTAGAGCATTTGTTTCACTGTCAAGCTGGCTTAGAAGGTTTTGTTTGCCACTTACGTCGGCAAAGATTTGCCATGCCCCACCCAATAGTCCGTTGTTGACAGCAATCTGATGTAGGATATAGGAGCTTAAGGGTGTAATGTTCGCCTGGATCTGTCCATCTTTGGCAGCAGAATAGAGGATCTTCCCATCGGCTGTTTTAGCGCGAATAACAAAAGGAGATGTAAGTCCACGGACATCCACAAAGTAACTTCCATCACTAGTGCTTACCGCAGTTCTGTACCCATCTGTTCCCATAACGACAATGTCTGCAACAAGAGGTGCACCTGTTGCGACTGTACCATTGATGACCGGAGCACTGCTGTTGTCTCCATACGTCGTTCCACCTTCACCACAGGCAGTGAACATAGCGATTAGTGCAAGCAGTAGCGTTGTAAAAGCAAATTTTTTTGACATATTGTCCCCTGAATCACAGTATTAAAAAATTGATTTTAACAGATATAAGATTAAATTGTCGCTTAATTAATAAAAAATAATAAAATAAGATAATAATACAGTCCTATGATTTCTTCTAAAGGATATGATGTTTAAGCATCATATATATACATTGACACAGTGCTTCTATCCTTCTTCACCTTCAACGATTGCCCATTGGGTAAAGGGCATCATCTCTACAACGGCATAGGGAAGTCCAAGTTTCGTCTCCGTACTCATTGTCACGACCTCGACATGCAAGACACCGTTCTCTATAATGAAGGCTTCAATACTCTCTATCTTCTTAAACAGTACATCCTCATTGGAGAATGGCATTGTAAGGACGATACGATTTTCTTCAGGAAGATAGAAATCAATACCGTCCGCATAATAGATAAGCGCGCCTTTTTTCATCATCTCTAGAAAGACAAGGGTCTCGAAGAGGCGTGAGAAGTCTTTTTGAATAGTAAGCGCATTCTTGACATTAAAATCCAATGTGTAGAGTTTTTTTGCCGCACGGGGGTGATCATATTTCTCTATCCAATAGAGATACCCCTTTTCGATCAATCCATAGAAGGTCTTATAAAACATGTCTTTTGAGAGTTTTTGCTGTTGTTTGATACGTTCAAACATCTGAAAAGCCGATACGGTCTGCGCGGTCAATTTGGCGGCATTTATCATGATCTGAAGTTCCAAAGGATTAAGTGAAAGTTTGAGGATATTTTGAAGTTGCTTTTGACGGTTGTCCTGATGAACATAATAGAGTTCAGGGTATGAACCGGTATGCAAGTAGTGAGTGAATGCATTCTCAAGTGAATCGTACCGAGAGTCGAAGGCCAGAAACTCTTCAAAGTCCAAATTATAGACCTCTATGGTCTCAAACCCGTCTATATGAAGTTTTTCTTCCGTTGAAAGAATAACTTGGGACACATTGGGCAAGGGCAGATCTGTCTCATATCCTTCTATAACCAGTGTATGGATGTCATTGTTTATACAAAAAGTATTTAGTTCAGTCTTTACCAGGTCCTTGTCGATTCGTAAGTCTTTTAGGTCAATATAAAGATAAGAGGCTGCCGGCAGGCTAGAGAGATATTGTCGGATGATGGATGTCTTACCTGTTTTAGCTGCTCCTTTTATAAGTGTAAAAGGAGCATTGATTGTATACCTACGGGGTACGAGGTTTATCTTTTTACCTGAGAGATTATAGAGAGCTTCTAGCATGGGCATTTCTTTTTGGTTTTTGACAGTATAGCATTTCCTTTGAAAAAGGAAGAAAATATTTTTAAGATATATTTTCTGTATTATGTTCTTCGTTAGCAAGGAAAGAATGGGATAAAATTAGGTTTACTTTTAAACTCATTCCTTTTTATAAGGAAACAAATTTATATATTAAATCCCTGAAACCCCCTAAAATCCTTGACCTAATATATAGAAACAGCTATAATCTCGGTTCCAATTTATGTTAGTTCTGACTTTTTGCAATGCAGGAAGCCCGAAATGACGAGTTCTTTAAAGGAAAATTATGGAAAAAATTAGATTAAAGCTTAGAGCTTATGATCACCGCGTTCTTGACAGATCAGTTGCTTCAATCGTTGAAGCTGTAAAGCGCACTGGTGCTGAAATCCGCGGGCCAATCCCTATCCCTACGAAGATCCGTAAATATACGGTTCTTAAGTCTGTTCACGTTAACAAGAAATCTCGTGAGCAATTTGAAATTCGTTTACACGCACGTCTTATTGATATCGTGTCTGCGACACCTGATACAGTTGACTCTTTGATGAAACTAGATCTTGCACCTGAAGTTGACGTAGAAGTACGTTCAATGGACAAGTAAGGAATAATTGATGGAATTTATTGTAGAAAAAATCGGCATGAGTCGTACTATTACTGTTCCTGCAGTACCTGTCACTCTACTAAAACTAGTAGA
>JBFEXS010000009.1:0-35826 GCA_041562555.1 Sulfurimonadaceae bacterium | reverse complement strand
TCGACGCTGAAATCGAATAAGCTCACTTCTACAACACGAAGGGGATCCTGCCCTTCGTATTCTCACAACATCAATATATACAATAAAATAAATATTATAAATTAACAAAAAAAATTAAAAAAAAGTGTAAAAGTTTTATAATTTATGCTAATATACAGGCAAACTTATATTGAAGGTTTATAATGAATATACGTCAATTGTTTCTAATCACACTATTGCCCCTGGCATTAATGGCAGGCCCTCTACATGATGCTGCAGAAAATGGGGATCTAGATACCATAAAAAAGCTCCTCGCTAAGGGTGAAGACATCAATGCAAAGAATGAGGAGTATCAACAAACACCTCTGCAGATTGCTGCATATAATGAACATTCGACGATAGTCAAGTACCTGATCAAGTCAGGGGCGGATATCAATGCTAAAATGAAAAATGGTCGTACAGCGCTTCATATCGCAGCATTTTACGGAGATATAAAAACGATTTCTTTTCTTTTGCGTGCCAATGCGAAGATTAATGTGAAAGCGAATGATGGTATTACACCTTTACATCGTGCTGCGGAAGGTGGAGATGTAGAAGCCATCAAGATGCTTTTGGCTAACGGAGCACAGATCAATGCCAGAGCACAGGACTACTCAACTCCTTTGCATATAGCGGCTTATATCGGTAATACAGAAGCAACACAGCTCCTTGTGAAGAATGGTGCTGATTTAAAAGCACGTAATGCAGAAGGAAAAACCCCCTTACAAGAGGCACAAGATGCTGAAGAAGTGAAGACTATTCAGGCCTTAGAGCGTCTGGCTCTTAAATAACCTTCTGTGACAGCCTATCGCTGTCTTCCAATCAACTTTCTATTTTCTTTGTGTAATTAAAATCTCTCTTAAGTATAAATGTTAAAATTCATAATAATAGTTGTATATTTTATGACATGTTACTATATTTACAAGAGGGGGTAGGTATGAGAATATTTGTATTGTTTTTGACAATTTTATTTCCATTTTCATTGATGGCATCACAGATCCATTTGGCGGCTGAAGAGGGTGATATAGACCAAATAAAGGCAGCAATTGCATCGGGGGAAGGAGTCAATTCACGTGACGGTGATAATCTAGCAGCCATCCACATAGCAGCTTATAACGAGCATGCCGGTGTGATAAAGTTTCTTATTCAAGAAGGTGCGAATGTCAATGAAAAGATGAACAATGGTCGCACAGCCTTACATGTTTCATCTTTTTATGCAGATGCGAAGTCGGTCTCTTTTTTGTTACGGGCAAATGCGAATGTCAATGTAAAAGCAAATGATGGAACGACCCCTTTACATAGGGCTGCCGAGGGTGGCGGTGTTAAAACGGTGCAGATGTTGATCGCAGCTGGAGCAGACGTTAATGCAAAAACAAGTGATGGCTCAACGCCACTTCATATTGCAGCGTACATGGGGAATGCTAAAGCAGCTGAAGTGCTTATTGCAGAAGGTGCCAATGTCAAAGCAGTTAATGCGCAAGGCAAGACTCCTTTGCAAGAAGCTCAGGATGCACAGGAAGTGGATACCGTTATGCTTTTGTTAAAGGCTAAATAGTCAGAAATAGGCTTTGGCTTTTACAAAAGCCACCTATACTTCGATATAATTACCCCCAAACAAGAAAAGAGATATTTATGGAAAATTTTTTAGCAGAAGCAAAAGCATCATCACGTATTTTTTCACAATTGGGCGGAGCGGAAAAAAACCGTATCTTGAATGAAATGGCCGACGCACTTGAAGCCAATCATGAAGAGATCGTAAATGCCAACAAGCTCGATATGGCAGATGCCGATAAAAACAACCTGACGTCGGCACTTAAGGACAGACTTCTTTTGGATACTGCACGTATACAAGCGATGGCAACGAGCGTACGGGAAATTGCCGCTTTAAAAGAACCTACGGGACGGGTACTTGACGGCTGGGTTCTGGATAACGGGATAAAAGTCGAAAAAGTCTCTGTCCCGATCGGTGTGATAGGGATCATCTACGAGTCCCGTCCCAATGTAACCTCTGATACGGCTGCACTTTGTTTTAAAAGCTCGAATATATGTATTCTCAAGGGAGGTAAAGAGGCAGAAAACTCCAATAAGGCCATTGCCAAAGTCTTAAAGGATGTATTGATCGAAAACGATCTGCCAAGCTCTCTGATCTCCCTGCTTCCGGATTCATCCAGAGAAGGTGTGGCCAAATTGATCAAGATGGATAAATATGTTGACTTGATCGTACCTCGAGGAGGGGAAGGCCTGATACGTTATGTCTGTGATAATGCCTCGGTCCCCGTCGTCAAACATGATAAGGGACAGTGCCATACCTATATTGATGTTGATGCAGATTATGAGATGGCTATTGATATCGCGGTTAATGCGAAGACACACAGACCGGGAGTTTGTAATGCCATGGAGACCCTATTAGTACAAGAGGGGATTTCTCATCATATCCTGCCTTCCCTCAAAGAGGCTTTTGATGAAAAAGGGACAGTGCTCAAAGGGTGTGAGAAGACTCAGAAGATCATCAGTGTAGAACATGCCGGTGATACAGAGTTTCATACGGAGTATTTAGATAATATCCTTAATATACGGATTGTGGCTGACGTTGAGGAAGCCATCGATCATATCAGTGAGTATGGTTCAGGGCATTCAGAAGCGATCGTAACCGATAACTATACGAATGCAGAACGCTTTTTAAATGGAGTAGATGCGGCAGCAGTCTATCTCAATGCATCAACCCGTTTTACCGATGGAGGTGCCTTTGGATTCGGTGCGGAGGTAGGTATCTCGACGAATAAGTTGCATGTGCGCGGTCCAATGGGGATAGAAGGACTTACGACTTACAAGTTTAAACTCTACGGCTCGGGACAAGTCCGCTCTTGAGTGTTTTGAAAATCGAAGGCTTGGATTTCGGCTACAGCAGGGATAGTCTTTTATATAAAGATTTCTTCTTGGAGTTGAACAAGGGTGAGATAAAGACAGTCGTCGGTCCTAGCGGATCAGGTAAAAGTACGCTGTTTGAGTTGATTGTGGGCAACCTAAAACCTCTTGCCGGGAGAATCTATTCTAAAGGGATATCCCAAGTCTTTCAAGATCCCTACAGTTCATTCCATAACTCCTACAGTATTATTAATCAGATCAGTGATGTGGCTTCACTGGAGGGCCTGGATGAGCTTGTGGAGGAGATGGGACTGGAACGTGAACTTTTGGACAAAAAGCCTTTTGAACTCTCAGGAGGGCAACTGCAGCGATGTTCCATTTTACGTGCCTTATTGATGAAGCCTGATCTTCTTTTACTTGATGAGCCGACTTCTGCCTTGGATAACGTGATACAGTTGGATGTGATGCAGTTATTATTAAAGCATCTGGATAAGGTAGCAATGCTGTTGATCACCCATGAACATGAATTGGCCCAATGGTGTTCGGATGAAATTATAGAATTGAAAGAAATAGTATGATCTTATATATACATGGATTCGCTTCCTGCGGGGACTCAAACAAGACAAGACTGTTACGTGAAAATTTTAATGGCGTGTTATGTCCGGATATTCCTGTCGACCCCGACGAAGCGATCGCATTCATTCAGCGTTTGGTGTTGGCAAACAATGTGGACTTGATAATTGGCTCGTCTTTAGGCGGCTTTTATGCCGCACATATTTCCCAGAAATTAGATGTTAAGGCAGTATTGCTTAATCCTTCAACCCAGCCTTTTCTTACCCTTGCTCCTTATGTCGGAGAAAATGAGTTCTTTTGCAGCGGAGAGAAGTTTCAATGGACAAAAGAACATGTGAACAAGCTCTTTTCCTATTCCATCTCAAAAGACAGTATAAAGGTACCGGTACTTGTGTTACTTCAAAAAGGTGATGAGGTCCTGGACTATACCAAAGCTGAAGAGTTTTATGAGAATTATGAGGTGATTATCCAAGAGGGTGGAAACCACCGATTTGAGAATTTGCACGAATACCTTGGAAAGATCAGAGAGTTTATAAATAAATGATGTCATTACTATGACTCATCAGCTTTATAGATAAAGATTTTACGTCCAATACAAGCCCATCTAAAACTTCTATACGTTAAAATTAGCATCTTAGTAATCCCCTCAAAGGCAGTGTAAATGAATTTAGCTGATAAAGTATTGGCCGTTAATAATGATCTTCCTATTCGGACGAATGCTCCCGTACATAGTGGTAAAGTGCGCTCTGTATATTGGTTGACCGAGCAAGACAGTAAACGCCTGATAGAAGAGAAGGGCTATGATGTGCCTGCTGATACCCCATTGGCGATTATGGTGATAAGTGATCGTATATCCGCCTTTGACTGCATCTGGAAGGGTGAGGGGAACATGCAGGGTGTGCCGGGTAAGGGTGCAGCACTGAATGCTATCTCAAATCATTGGTTTAAACTTTTTAAAGAGAACGGATTGGCAGACAGTCATATCCTGGATATCCCGCATCCTTTTGTATGGATTGTGCAAAAAGCGAAACCGGTGATGATTGAAGCGATCTGCCGTCAGTATATCACGGGGTCTATGTGGCGTTCTTATGAAAAAGGCGAGCGGGAGTTCTGTGGAATTAAATTGCCTGATGGCTTAGAAAAGGATTCCAAACTTCCTGAACTTTTGCAAACGCCATCGACCAAAGGTATTTTAAAAGGCATCCCGGGGGTACCTGAAGTCGACGATGTGAACATTACCCGTAAGAATATCGAAGACAATTATGATGCCTTTAATTTTAAATCCCCTGAGGATATTTCACTGTACGAGAAACTCTTGACAGAGGGATTTGCATTGATTTCAGGCGAACTTGCCAAGATCGATCAGATCTTTGTGGATACAAAGTTCGAGTTTGGTTATGTGAAAGATACTCAGGGAAATGATAAACTGATCTATATGGATGAGGTGGGTACGCCGGATTCGTCTCGCATATGGGATGGGGCGGAGTATCGAGCAGGGAAGGTTGTAGAAAACTCTAAAGAAGGATTTCGCCAACTCTTATTGAATCATTTTTCCGATCCGGACATCTTATTGAATAAATCCCGTATGGATGAACGTGAGGCTTTGGCCCGCGATAATTTCTTACCGACTGAAGTCTTGATGAACGTTTCCAAGACCTATACGGACATCGCAGAAAAGATCACCGGTGAGAAAATAGAACTTTCGGACAATCCAAAGGCAGAGATCATCTCCATCTTACGCGATCAGTATCAGTTGATCGATTAACACCGGTTTCTGGGGTTATGACACTAAAAACTTAACCCCTAGAAAACCTATCCCTGCAAAGATAACCGTCCCAAAAACATTCAGTGCCATATTTAACGCAGCAGCACTGTAGTGCCCTGTATTAAAGAGCATAAAACTATCCAAAGCAAAAGTTGAATAAGTGGTCAGGGCACCAAGTATACCCGTTGTGATAAAGGTGTATACACGTGTGTCCTGGGCACAGACGGATGTAAAGGTAAAGATGCCGAACATAATACCCATAATAAGGCTACCAAAGAGATTCAGAAATAATATTCCAAATGGAAGGGTATGTGGCAAGTGATGGGAAATATAGTTGTTGATTATGTAGCGTAAAGACGCGCCTATGAAACCGCCGCTACCGACAGCCAAGAGTGTGAGCATGTTCATCATATACCTTTTGCATTGTTATTCGTGTGTTCTCCAGCCATTCTTTGTCATTTTTATCTGCGATGAAAGGGTCTAGATAGACGACATGTATCTTTTTAAAAGGGTAGAACATACGTTTTCCAGAATCAAATGTGCTTGCAGTTCCTATCATCACAACCGGTTGTACTTTGAGTTTAAGTTTATCTGCCACCATCTTCGCACCGGGTTTGAATTTTCCCATTTTAAAGTTTCTCGAACGTGTTCCTTCGGGAAAGATCGTGATAACCCTGTTATGTGAAAGCCTGTCTTGACAGTCTCTGATAAGCGAGATAAGTGCTGTCTTTGATTCACGTTGAAGGGGAATGTCTTTTGGAAGCTTGACACCCAAACCTAAGAAAGGAAGGTCGAAGAGTTCTTGCTTGGCAACCCAGGCAATATCGTGACGTGTAGTACTCTCAAGTACCGGAATGTCAATTCCGCTTTGGTGGTTAACAATCAGCATCTGGACATCTTCAGAGGCCTGACCAAATACTTTGACTCTGTAAAAGAGAAGTTTATTAATGATCCCTGAGCTGAACTTGATTCCAAAAGGCTTTGGAAGGATCTTGAAAAAGAGTATTAAAAAGCTAACAGCGATAAAGACAATCGCTGCAGCATAATAGAAACTAATCTTGGCAAAGGTCTTCATCTCTTACCCATCCTATCTGTTTGTTTTTCATACGAATTTTTGTAAAGTCTTGTGATGTTCCTAATGCCTCTGTGGTAAAACGGTAAGGAACCTGTTCAAAGATCGTGCCGTTTTTCATCGGAAGCAGATATATATTGGAGTCCTCTTGAATACAGACATGTTTGGTCGGAACGGACAGTCTGGCAATAAAAAACAGTGGCGCAATGAATATCAGCAAGTAGAGCTTATTGCGTCTCAATATATATAAGATCAATCCTAAAATAGAAACGGCTCCGGCAAGTACCATCTTTTTAAAAGCATGGGTGTTTTGTGTTGGTGCAAGATCCGTTTGGGTACTGACCCGGTCGTTTTCTACGATGATAGGAATAACTACATCTTTAAAACGGCGTGACTGAATATCAAAATAAGAGAACTTAAGTTCATTCAACTGTTTAGATACAACTGCATAATAGGTAAAGTTAGCGTATGGTAGCTCTTCTTCATAAGCATCAATGCCCTCTTTACTTGCTGCTTTGAGAGAAAAGTCTTTAAGGTTCGCCATCTTGGCTTCGGCAGAAAAGACGACGATATTATGTTGGTTGTCATATTGTGTCGTCTTATACTCGAGTATTTTGAACTTTTCAGCGAGTACAGAAGAGAAGTCTTTGTCGGGGTTGAGTCTTACCGTTTCGATCTTGACGCCGGAAAGTTCCTCTTGAAGCTTCTTCTCCATGTCTTGGTATAAAAGTGAGGTCGTGACATCGGGAGTCTTGACCCAGTTACCCGTGACTTGAAAATAGAAGGTGTCATAAAAATAGGGAGGAACAAGTTTGTGCTCCGGCTCTTTTGTAAGCAGTTTCAGGCCAATGCTATTGGAAAAATCATAATTTATACCGTCATAATCTTCCTGGGCTGAGAGTGCCTTGATTGTCAGTGTAAAGACCTGACCTTTAAAAAGTTTTTGGGGAAGTTCGAAATAGGACTGGTATAGGAGTTTGGCCTGTATCTTCTCCGCTACGGGTTCAGCCAATACGGATGGTTCCGTATCTGTATCATCTGTGGTATTAAGCTCACTGTGTAATGCTAGAGTACCGTTTTCATCAACATTGGCTAAGCTTAGTGAAAAGCTTAAAAGCAGAAGAAGAAAAAAGCGCATCTACGCAAAGAACCCCTCTAGCATCTTAACGCCGTCATCTGATCCGAGGATGGCTTCCATAGCCCGTTCAGGGTGAGGCATCAATCCAAATACGTTCTTTTCTTTATTACATACACCGGCGATTGCATCGACTGAACCATTTGGATTGGAGATGTTCCCATGCTCATCGGTATAGTGCAGAAGTACCTGTCCGTTTGCATAGAGTTCTTTTTTTGACTCTTCATCGATATAATAGTTTCCATCATGATGAGCAATAGGGATATTGACAACATCATTGACATTAAGTTTCGCCAAGAAAGTATTATTATTATCGGCTACTTTGAGATGATGGTGTTTGGATAAGAAGTGCAAGCCTTCATTGCGTTTAAGTGCACCTGGTAATAATCCTGCTTCTGTCAGGACCTGAAACCCATTACAGATACCAAGGACTTTACCGCCATTGTTCGCATAGTCCGCCACAGCATCCATTACGGGAGCAAATCGGGCAATTGCACCTGATCGAAGGTAGTCACCGTAAGAGAAACCACCGGCTACGACGACAAGGTCAGTATCCTTAGAAATAGTCGTCTCTTTATGCCATACGATCTCTACTTCCGCTCCCAGTCTTTCGAAGGCATATTGTGTGTCATATTCACAATTTGTCCCCGGGAATTGAATTACACTTACCTTCATGAGATGATCTCGATTTCGTAATCTTCGATAACCGTGTTCGCAAGAAGTGCTTCACACATCTCTGTTACTTCTTTGTGTGCAGCCTCTTTGTCTGTCGAAGAGAGTTTTAGAATGATCTGTTTACCTACACGAACATCTTCAACGCCGTCAAATTTTAAAGAGTCAAGGGCATGGTGTACAGCCTTCCCTTGAGAGTCTAGTACGCCTGCTTTGAGTGAAATGTTTACAATTGCTTTCATATATGTGCCTTTATAAGATTTTGTTTATGTTGTTGAACTGTTTCAAGTTTTGCTTTGAGACAGGTGTGATCAGTGATTTTATTGAACATCCTTATTGTCCCTTCATGATTTGAAGCGCTTTAGCAATGCCAACCGCTTCTTTGAGTTGAATGTCTTTTGTCAGATCTTCAGGTGTGATTAGGTTCTTGTCTTTTTTATCCTCATCTTTTTTTGGTTTTTCCCCATTGACTTTTGCCAGTTCACCTTCAAGGTGTTTTTTCAGGTCTGCTTCTTTGATGGAGAACTCATTCTCATAGGTCTTGAGTTCACCAGGGTGTACTTCGACATCTGGCTTGACACCGACGGCCTGGATAGTACGTCCGCTCGGAAGATAATATCGGGCGATTGTCAGTTTGATCGCTTCTGCCTCTGTGATCGGAAGGATGACCTGTACAGAACCTTTACCGAAAGTGTTCTCTCCGACAATTACAGCACGTTTGTGATCTTGGAGTGCTCCGGATACGATCTCGGAAGCGGAAGCAGAACCTTCATTGACAAGAACAACAACAGGTGCTTTGGCATAGGTGCCCGAACTTTTTGCAGAGTAGACTTTCTCTTCTTCTTTTTCACGCCCTTTTTGAGAAACGATCACCCCTTTTTCTACAAAAAGATCCACAAGTCCCACAGCTTGATCAAGAAGTCCTCCCGGATTGTTTCTTAAGTCAAGAATAATTGCTTTGTCTTTGTTAATAGTCTTCTGGAGTTCTTTTTCAACGCCTTCAACAACCTTTTTGTCAAAACTTGTAACACGAAGATATAAGATGTCCTCACCGATATTCTTAGCATAAACCGATTGGATCTTGATGATGTCACGGACGATGTCAACACTCAAAGGCTTTGGTTCGTTCTTTCTGACGATAGTCAGATTGATAGGTGTGCCTTTTTTCCCACGCATGATGCTTACGGCATCATCGATAGTCATGTTTAACGTAGATTGATCATTGATTTTCAAGATAATATCAGAAGCTTTTAATCCTGCCTTATCAGCAGGTGTACCCTCGATAGGTGCGATAACGGTAAGGGCCCCGTCTTTGATACCGACTGTGATACCCAGTCCACCGAACTCACCATCGGTCTGTATTTTCATACTCTCAAAATGTTTTTTGTTTAAGAAGGTGGAGTGTGCATCAAGGTTGGAAAGCATACCGCTTAGAGCTTTCTCCATCAACTCTTCGATAGTGACCGGGTCTACATTGTATTTTTCAACAAGACCGAGGACTTTGGTGAATTTAGCAAGGGACTGCAAGCGTGAAGTCTGGACAGAGACTTCTTCTGGGTTGGCCTCTTCTTTGGCAAAAAGTGAAGGGGTGAATAGAAGTGCTCCTGTCAATGCTGTTGTAACAAAGCCGAGAGTGATAAAATTTCTTTTTTTCATTAAGTGCTCGTTTAGCTTGGAATGTACTATCAAATTTAGAGGGAGATTATAGTTTAATGTGACTGAAAACTATATTAGACCGTGTTGAAGATACGTGCCTTCACGTTCGAACATAGAGATAAGTTCAGCTAATAAACAGGGCAATACTTGACACTATGTGACTAAAGTTGTATAATGCTATACGTATAAAGATTAAAAAGTTTATAAAGGATTTAACATGAAGAATATATTTGAAAAACTTACACACCAGATGACGGAAGCGATTGAGTCGGCGATCTCTCTTGCTCTGCATAATCAAAACGCTGAAGTAGAGAGCATACACTTTTTATGGGCACAGTTAACGAACTCTAATTCGGTTCTTTCCCAAGTCTTCAATAAGATGAATATTGATAAAACGGCTATAGAACTTGATGTGAAAAGTTCCTCAGGAAAACTGCCGAAGAGCTCACAATTAACGAAAGAGAATATACGACTTTCGCGCGCTTTTGCCCAAAGTCTAGAAGCTGCTGAATCATGGATGACACAAAATGGCGATAGTTTTATCGCGGTAGATGCCTGGTTACTGGCAAATCTGAAACAAGAGCCGTTGAAATCATTGTTAGGAAAATATGTCGACTTGGTTGATCTTAGCAAAAACCTTGAAGGAATGCGTGGTGGTCAAAAGATCGAATCTCAATCAGCAGATGAGACATTGGAAAGTCTGGATAAGTACGGCATTGATTTGACGGCAGCAGCGGCAGAAGGCAAACTTTCTCCAGTCATCGGCAGAGATGAGGAGATCAACAGAATGATGCAGATCTTGATCCGTCAAAGCAAGAATAACCCGATACTTTTAGGTGAACCGGGTGTAGGTAAGACTGCTTTGGCCGAAGGGCTTGCACAGCGTATTCAAACGAAAGACGTTCCTTTGAGTCTTCAAAATAAGCGCTTGGTAGCGTTGGATATGAATGCCCTGATCGCCGGTGCAAAATATAGAGGTGAGTTTGAAGAACGTCTTAAAGCCGTAGTGGATGAAGTCAAAGAGAACGGGAATATTATTCTGTTCATTGATGAGATACATACGATCGTCGGTGCGGGTGCGAGTGAAGGTTCTATGGATGCTGCAAATATCTTGAAACCGGCACTTGCCCGCGGTGAGTTACATACGATCGGGGCGACGACACTGAAGGAGTACCGTAAACATTTTGAAAAAGATACGGCATTACTGCGCCGTTTCCAACCGGTGGATGTACCCGAGCCGACGGTCAACCAGACACTTCAGATCTTACGCGGATTGAAAGAACGTCTAGAGACACACCATAATGTGACGATCACAGACTCGGCTCTGGTAGCTGCGGCAAAACTTTCCGAACGATATATAGCGGATAGGTTCTTACCGGATAAGGCGATTGATTTGATCGATGAGGCTTCGGCTGAACTTAAAATGCAAATAGAGTCCGAACCCCATGTCCTTTCTCAAGTGAAGCGACTTATTTCTGAGCTCCAAGTTGAAAAAGAAGCTTTGAAGATGGAAGAAAGTGCCTCAAATACCAAGCGTCTTGAGGAAGTCGAAAAAGAGCTTGCGGATGCTCAAGAGAAGCAGCGCGGCCTTGAAGCACAGTTTGAGAACGAGAAGGCTGTGTTTGACAAAATTTCTCAGATCAAGAATGAGACAGAGAGCAAACGAAGAGAAGCAGAACAAGCTAAAAACAGCGGTGACTTCAATAAGGCGGCTGAGATCGAATATGGTGAGATACCTAAACTCCTTGAAGAGGAAAAGGCACAGCAAGAAGCGTGGGCAGCGATGCAGGCAGAAGGGACATTATTACGCAACTCGGTTGATGACAATGCCATTGCTTCTATTGTCAGTAAATGGACAAAGATACCTGTACAGAAGATGCTTCAGGGTGAAAAAGAGAAGATTCTGCATATCAAAGAGGAATTGGACCGTGAAGTTATCGGTCAAGAAAAGGCAACTTTTGCGATTTCTCGTGCTATTAAGCGTAATAAAGCGGGACTTTCAGACAAAGACAGACCAATCGGCTCATTCCTCTTCTTGGGTCCTACCGGTGTAGGTAAGACACAAACAGCGAAAACGCTCGCGAAGTTTTTATTTGATTCTTCAGAATCCATGGTACGTATCGATATGAGTGAGTATATGGAGAAACATGCGGTATCTCGACTCGTAGGAGCTCCTCCTGGATATGTGGGATATGATGAAGGAGGACAGCTGACAGAAGCAGTGCGTCGTAAGCCTTATTCGGTTATCTTACTCGATGAGATTGAGAAGGCGCATCCGGATGTTTTCAATATCTTGCTGCAAGTCTTGGATGATGGGCGCTTGACAGATAACAAAGGCGTTGTTGTAGACTTTACAAATACGATTATTATCCTTACGTCTAACATTGCTTCAGATAAGATCATGGATGGAGCCGATGATGAAGTGGTCCTTGCCGAGCTTAAATCACATTTCAAACCGGAGTTTTTAAATCGTCTGGACGATATGGTGGTCTTTAATCCACTCGGACTTGATCAGATCAAGGGTATTGTCGAACTCTTCTTTGCAGAGATTGAGGAAAAAGTTCAAGAACGTAATATCGAACTCTCTTTAAGCGATGAGGCAAAAGCATATATCGCACAATCAGGTTTTGATCCGGTATATGGTGCAAGACCGTTAAAACGGGCACTGTATGAGATGGTTGAGGATAAATTGGCGGATCTGATCCTGTCTGGTGAAGTGGATGAAGGATATAGTGTGGCATTTGATGTAGTAAATGATGAGTTTGTTGCGAAGGTTTCACAATAAGTTCACCAATGTGATGTATAATTAGCCCATGAAATTTTTTATACTAATAGCAGTTTTGAGTTCTATATTGTGGGCCTGTACAGGTGATTGCATGACCTGTCATCCCAACTTGGTACCGACGATTGAGGAAGATCAGCGGCATAAACCGATGCTTGAGTGTATCAATTGCCATTCCGCCAATGCTAATACGATGGCGGATTGCGGTTCAGACTGTTTTGCCTGTCATCCTATATCCAAGATCAACGGGCTCGGAATAAAAGAGCATGAAGTGATTCAGGGGTGTAGAGATTGTCATGTCAAGATGAAAGAAGAACTGTTTGGTATCCCGACAAAAGGGCAATCAACCCTTAAAGATTCTCTTTTTGATCTTGATTAGGGTGTGACGCCCCAGGGAGATTGTCGACGACAGTAAATTCTTTTGAGGCCAAAATATTTTTATATCGATCAGTGACGATCACTCTCCAGTTACCCAAATACTTTTGATCTTCATTAAGGCTTTTGTATATCCATGTCCTAAATCGTTTGGCGGGATGGATATTCTGCTCTACATTCACAACCTCGCCAAGGGTCTCATGTATCCAGTGATAGACGATTGTGTCTTCGTGTGTCACATCCTTGAAATCAAGAAAGCAGAAGACCCTTTCGTCATTCAGTGCGAAGCTTTGCGTCGGAGATATCGGTTCTCTGTCTATAACATCTCTGGAAAGTTCCAATATGTCTAGTTGGAAGTGTGTAGGTCTAACAGGCAGATTGAAGCCCTTTTTGTTAAACTCAATCTCTTGCGTGCGTTCTTTAAACAGAAGTTTCGTCTCATCCCCCTGGATATGCAGGGTATATTCCTGTTTAAGATCTTTAATCTTGTTATTGGTCAGATCTTCAAATCCCCACTGAATGTCTTCAGTGACACAAAGTCTGCACTTTTTTTCTTCTTGATAACTCACACTGTAAAGCTCAAAAGGATCGTAATCATGAAGTTGGATGAGAAAACGTTTATATATCGTATGTGTATCATTCTCGGATTTTTGTGTATAGACGATCTCGGATACCCCGTCGTGATCCAGGTCGGTCACGATAAACTCTTTTGCAAAATCAGGGATAAACCGGGCCTCGTCCAGTTCCGGACGCACCAGTACCAATCCCTCTTTCAAGGGTGTCGCTGTAAAACGTACTTTGACCAAGTAAGCACGTTCATTATCTAATAGATAGACACTTTGTGTATGAATAATAGAAAAATTGTCTTGGTTTAACCATTTCTTGATTGTCGTTTCTGAGGGTTGTCTAGCATAAGACAGGGTTGATGTAAGTGCTAAAATGAGTAGATAGAGAAGTGCTTTGTTCATGAGAATGTAGTACCTAAGAAATTGATTGGGGGAGATTATAACGAAATAAATAAAATATGCACAGGCCTCTTAGCCATATAAAAGTGTATCTGCTTTATCAAGCTGTTTGAGCATCTGCTCTAAAAAACGTTGTGCATGAGACAATATCTCCTCCGTCTGTTTTAGAGGGTTTATGTTTTGTGCAAGTGCCTTGTCAACACCATTGGTCAGTCCCTCTTTGACAAAATCCAGCAGATCTGTCTTGCCTCCTTCTTTGATAGGGGCAAAGAGTGAAGTGATGTCATTGGCAAGTTTACTGATCGGTTGTTTCAACGAAGAGCCGTCATTTAGTCCGGCCATAAAATTATCAATATTCGGTTGAGCAATTTCTAAAAAAGCTTCGATCTCCTTACGGTCCTGAGCATCAATACCGTTTCCTTCATAATGGAAGCTAAAGGACTCCAAAGAGGAAAAAGCAAAGGATCGTTGTGCATCGTTCTGTTTGTATTGAAGTGACTTCTCATTGGTGAAATCAAGTTCGATAAGATCACCGCTACTGGTGCGGATGTCAATGGAAAGTGAGTGCTGTGAATAGGCACTTAACGCATTGTTTACATTCACATCATATCCTTTTATAGTGTGTATTAGAACTATATCGGCATTTAAGGCAGTTTCCTAAGACCATGATCTAAAAATTAAGATCAAGGTACATGATCGAGCCGGGAGCTGATATATTGGCAATAGAGATGCCTGTATTGGCACCGGAATAGAGATCTGTTGTGGACGGTGTACTTGTCGGAGTGAGTTCGCCGGTATAGGCTGCAGCAGAATTGCCGGCATAAAAGAGATTGGTGGTTTTTCCATAATTGTCAGCTGCATCGAGATAAAAACCATCTGCTTCTACGAGGTCTACAAGTTTTCTAGTCTCATTTGAATTAACTGATCGAGTCTCATCAATGTGCCAGATTGTAACTCCTCCCCCGAAGCTGCCATTGAGAGGAATGTCATCGAGTACATACAATCCGGCATCATATCCTGAAGAGGAACGGTTCTCAATGAGAAAATACTCACTGGCATTCGCTGTTTTGACTTTAATAGCTTTGTAAGCAGGTGTACCCGTAGCATTGATCGGAATATTGTTATTGGATATCTCGGTTGTACTTTCTATCAAAAAAGAGGATTGATGTTTGGACCAGGCGGACATAGGTACAGGGGTTTCTCCTGGAAGTTCACTCGGTTTATATCCCCATGATCCGGACCCCATCAGGCCGAAGCCTCCTATCCCTGAAGAAGTTCCATCGATATCATAAAGGTCAGGTAGGTAAAAGATGCCGTGCCCAAGTTCATGGGCCATGATACCTATAGAAGCATCACTCCCATCACTGCCAAAACTGAAATGGCGCTCACCAAAAACTGTATACGAGCCATTATTACACTGCATGACTTCGATCCCGTCAAAACTCTCCCCGTCTATACAGGACATGTGTGCCCAGTACCCAGGACGCAAGCCGGTTGCCTGTTCTCCCCCGGCTGTAAGAAACATGACCTGCAGTTCATCTCGATCAATGCGCCCATTTGCATTTGAATCATAGGCAGAAAAATCAATGTACGTATCGGCGGCAGTGAGTGCCGGGTGCGCAATGTCTGATTGAAAATTACCTACGCCACCTGCCGGATTCGGATGGGCTATAGGAAGGGAGACTTTGATGATCCCATCATTAACATTATTGTAGCTTTCTGCTGCAGGTGTAAGAGAAAAACTGTTTTGAGAAGTCTCTAAAAAATAGTGATTGAGCTGACCTTGGGAGTTTCCAAAGAGCTGTTGATTCCAGAGTGTTTCAGATGCGGAGATACTATAGTCCGTAAAATCGACTTGGACGACAAGCAGTGGAACCTGTGAAGCGGATTGTTGTGCAGATAAAAACGTGACATTCAGATCTTTTAGAGGAATGGGCTCGGAGGGTGTAACGACTTCTTGTGTCGAAACATCCCCGCCGCTATCGCTGCTACATCCTAAAAAGAGTAATGAGGAGAGTAAAATACCAAAAACTGATTTCATATGTTTCCTTTATCAATGTCCTATTTTAAATCATGTCAACTTAAAAGTCTGTCTTTTGCGAAGATTAATTATTTGTCTGTAACGATTCTAAGCTCCAGGCTCTCATTGATGAAGATATGGCTCAGATAGATGACAAAAAGTAACGGGAAAAAAATACCGGCAAAAGGGATCAAGGTGATCAAATACATCAAAAATGTACGTAAACGGATCTGGTTTGAGACGACAGCTTTGATCTGTAAGTACTCTTTTTTTGTATTGATCGTCGTGCCTACATCAAATACCAGCATCTTATGAAAGAAATAATATGCAGGCAGGTTAAAAGCAAGAATATTAATAAAAGGGATGAAGTAAAAAGGTATGAGTACGATATAGAGCAGGACCATGAAAAGAAGTGATTTGAGAGTATACCAGATACTTCCCAGTACAGAACCGTGTCCTTTGATAACAAATGGCGGGTAGTGGCGGGACTTGATCTTTTTGACAACCAGGGGTGTAAAAAAACCGATGATGGTAACGGCAATGATCACTGCGAGGATAAATATAAAATATGAGGCGACGAGGAAGACTACCTTTTCTATGACCCAGCGGAGCCATTCGTACTCCAGCATACTCGCAAGAATGTCAGAACCTTGTAAAGACTCAAAGAGTGCTACAGGATTGATGTCCATTAGGGAAGATTCACTTGCATTATCATCAAAACTGATGTTGATGGAACTTTGTGAATGTGTTTGTGTCCCGGTGGAGTATTCATTGGTCGTCTTTTCAATACGAACAGAGTTTATTTTGTCGTTGAGAACCTGCATTCCATAGCTCAAGACACCAAAAAGGATCACAAGAGTGATCACAAGAGGCAAAAGAGCCAGGCTTAAGAAGTAAGGGGTAAAAAAGTCTTTGAGCGACAGGCTAAAAAGGTTCTGTTTTTTCATCATAATGGTTTCTCCAAAATTATTCTATAGTAAAGATAGGAATCTCTGCAATGGATTTTCGTTTGAGTTGAAACAGTGAGGAACTGAGCCCACTGGTGACATAAAGCAATGTCTTTCCTTTGATGTATAGCCCTTTGTAGTAGGGCTGATATTTTTTTAAGACTTTATCAAAGGGGTAGGCATCCGCGTTATGCGTATGCGAACTTAGCTGAACATCAACGCGGTACTGGCCGATGAGCTCGACGTCCTTTGGTTGATGAGCCAACAAGATAGTGCTGATATTCTCATCGAGATTCAAGAACAGATCTTTTACGGGCCGTTTGTCACTTTTGATGATGGAAAAACGATCGGCCAGTCCAAGGACTTGCAGGGGTGTATTATTGAAGATAAGGTGAACACACTTATTGTCTATACAGTAAATATGGCAGTGAGCTAACTCTTTCTTTAGTATTTCGAGTCCGAAAAAGGTGTCATGATTCCCGCTGACATAGTAGGCAGGGGCTTCGAGTCCTTTAAGGGCATGCAACTGGGTGCGTAGTTTGGATGCAAAGCTTTTGATGATATCTCCGGTGAATACGACGAGATCTACCTCTTGTTCATTGAGCTTTGTTATCAGCTGATGTAGATAGTTGGGGTCTGTTTTTGTGCAGATATGCAGTTCTGAAAGCTGTGCAATACGAAGTCCCTTTAAAGCATCTGAAAAATTTCCCGGTGTAAGGGAGATGTGTTTAAAGGGAAAGTGCATCTTAGATATGTTCCTTTATCAGAGAAATAAGGTTGTTGATTTCTACATCGGTAAGCTTTCCTTTTTTAAGAAAAAGAAGCTTTCCGGATTTGTCGAATAGAAGGACATTGGAGCTGTCATCTTGCAGCTCCCACTCTTTGACTAGTATAGACTTGAGGTCCTTGACATATAGGGTGTCGGGATATTGTTTTTGTTTCTTTTCGAGTTTGGAGGCAATGGCAAAGTTTGGCAGCCAGGTCGCGGCCATGTTGATCACGGCAACCGAAGCGTAGTGTGTTCTGTCAAACTGTTGTTCTTTCAAGGCAGCACTGACGTGTTCATTCAGTTCCTTCTCGTCAGGGTCGACATAAAAGAGTACATGAACTTTGTTTTTAAGCATATCACTTGAAAATGCTTCCCCGTTGATCATGGCTCCATTCTCTCCCTCTAAAAGGATCGGTTTGGGAAGTTTTCCAAGCTCTAGAGCAAGACCAAGAGAGAAGGCTGTCAATAGAAGTAAAAGGTATCGCATCATCGGCTCCATACGCTATCAAATAATGAAGGTCATTATACAAGCATAATATTAGTGAGAGTTTAATGCCCTAGTTTAAGACCAGAGGATAGCACCATCCCTCACCTTGGGCTTCAATCGGGGGTGGGATGGTGTTGTCATGAATAATCTCATGGGCACAATATGAACATAAAAGAGCATCGAGCAGATGTTCATCACCGATATCTTTCAATGAAAACTGTCGCAGTAGCTGCATTGAGTGTTTTTTATAATCCGTATAGCCTAAAGCCAAAGCGATCTGTTTTGGATAAACCTCATAGACAGGGAGCCTTGTTTCATTGATATTCAAGTGTGTCCCATCGTAATCAAAATGATCAAGAATCTCTATCATCCTTGCCGTCAACCTCCCTATACGATCACCGGCAGGAGGCATGACTCTAAGTCCATACTGCTTATATAGCCAATAGTCGGTATAGCGGTACAGGTAGGGATTGGCAATCTCACCCTTTGCTTCACGGGGTATTGAAATGAAGTTTGGGTCGATAAGTTTTTTCGGTAAAGAAAAAGGCGCATCTACAGCAATGCTATCTACCGGATATTTGCATAAGATGGATCTTAAAAAACCGGCACAGCGTATATGGTCTGAGTGCTTTGGTTCTTTTATCAGTTCGATAACCTTGGCTTTACTGTTGTCCCATTGAACGACTGCATAGGCAGAATTTCCGCTCATACAGCCACCAAGGTCAATACCTAACGTTGTACTTGTCATCATTTACCTTATGTGATATCATAACCAAAAGGAATGTAAGATGGGAAATTATCTATTTATTATCTCAGGAAAAGTTCAAGGGGTCTGGTACCGTAAAAGTGTTTGTGAACAGGCACATAAGAAAGGTTTTAGTGGTTATGTCAAAAATCTTCCTGATGGCACGGTTGAGGCCGGAGCTGCCTTGGAGGATGATGACTTTGCTGAGTTCATTGCTATTTTGGAGGAAGGCTCATTAGGATCGCGGGTAGATAATATTGAACAGTTCCAAAGTAATGAAGAGTTTTCCGGCGAGTTTGAGATCCGTTAGACCCGACTCATTTCGTTTCCGGCGAGATAGCCACTCGCAAAGGCAAACTGAAAGTTGAATCCCCCACGCCGTCCTACAATATCCAGCACTTCACCTGCAAAATAGAGGCCACTGCATTTGCTTGATTCCATCGTCTTTGGATTGACCTCTTGTGTATTTATCCCACCACCACTCACTTCAGCGTGTTTAAAACCATGGGTATCGGTAATCTCAAAACGCCAATCTTTCATCTTGGATACGATCTGCTTGGCACGTTTGGTATGTATGTCTTGTGCAAGTGTGTCCTGGGAGATATTCAGCTCATCAAGCAGGACTTTGACAACTTTGAGAGGAAGAAGTCCAGAGAGAAGGGTCTGTATGGGATGTTTCGGTAGTTCCTGGCACATACTCAGTAATTGTGCACTTAATGATTGCCTTTCAAAGGATGGGATCAAGTCGATACCGATGTCGACCATTTGGTAGTGAAGCAGGGCCTGAGAAGCTTTTTGGGATATATCAAGAATCGCAAAACCAGATACTCCGTATTTGGTAAAAAGAAGATCTCCTTTGACCTGCTGTTCTTTTTGGGCATTGATATAGAGCCTTACTTCGGCATCAAGTTTGATACCGGACATCTGTATACAGGCTTGTGTCTGCTTAGTATGCAGTTGCACCAAAGAGGGATAGGTTGGAATAATGGAGTGACCTAGGGAACTTGCCAATTCATATCCGAGATTTGTGCCTCCAAGTTGCGGTGCCGCCTCGCTTCCGGTTGAAATTAATACTTTTTCGTATGCTTGAGAGACATTGAGGGCAGTATGGAGATAAAATTTCTGTTTTTGCTGCTCTATTCTTGTGATAGCATGTTCATTGAAGATCTCCACACCGCAGCTTTGTGCATAGCTCTCAAAACTAAGGGCAACAGATTTGGCTTCATTGGAGAGAGGATATGCACGGCCATCTTCCAAAACATTGAGTAAAAGACCAATCTTCTTACAAAATTTTTGTAAATGCTTGAAGGTGAAGGCAGAAAGTGCGAATTGAGCGAATTCGGGTTCTTCTCCAAAGTAGTCAGAAACCGTAACGACACGGTTGGAGATATTACAACGTCCATTACCTGAAGCTAGGATCTTTTTGGCAGGTTTGCTGTTTTGCTCATATAGATGAACATGTGCACCCGATTGTGCTGCAGTAATCGCAGCCATGAGACCGGATGCACCGGCACCGATAATAGCCAGGCGTAAGGGAGTGTTGTTTTGCATATGTGATTGTAGCCATTTTTTCATCAAGTGAGTATGAAAATCTTGGATATAATCTCTTCATGAAAAAGATCATTATCCATAAAAAATATTATGGCTCGATTGAGTTGCCCAAGACGCGAAATGCTTACAATCTATTCGTCCGTGTCATTCGTGCCTATAAGGCCAAAGAGCCTTTTAGTGTGAATCTGCTCTATTCACCCAAAAAGATAAAAAGTTTTGATACCTATCAGTCTGGAGGATCGGCAAACGAACTTTTAGAGTTGGAAATGTATATTGAACTTTGTGACATCTTCAAAAAACCGAGCCAGGATGCTCTGGAACTGAAACAACATATTGAGTTTGTCAACGATCACGCCCATGTAAATCTTAATATCTCAAAACGCTTGACCCTTTTTAATAAGCAAAAAGCTTCCAAGGCTAAACGTGCATACCTCTTTTGGGATATAGAGAACTTTTCGAATGTCTCCCCAATGTTTTTTCATATCATAGAGCCTTTTGAGATCGAGGATGAGGATATCTATATTGCCTGTAATCCCGATTCCCTGTATCTCTTTAAAGCAGAATGGGAAGCAGACCTCTATGATTTTTCGAAAACATTGAATTCGTTCAATTTTACCAAATGTGATCACGGAAAAAATGTGGCAGACGGGGTGCTTTTACAAAACTTCAAAGACCTAGATCCAAGGGATTCAGATGTTTATGTCATCACCTATGACAGGGAGCTTAAAGAACTTTTCAAAAACGCTTGTCATAGTAGTAACAACCTCTATGTGTTGGAGAGAAAGATCTTAAATTAGATTACTCTCCCAAGAATATTTTTTTTGCTCTTTCAAGGTCTTCTTGCGTATCAATACCAAAGCCTGTACTGGCTACTTTAACCATTGATATCTTTTTATTGTGGTAGATGGCTCGGAGTTGCTCAAGCTTTTCAATGTCTTCGATCGGTGCATCATCAAGAGCACAGAAATCATGCAATGATTTTTTAGTGAATCCATAGATACCGATATGACCGAAATAGGTCGCCGAACCGCTGCGATTAAAAGGAATAGGGTTGCGTGAGAAGTAGATCGCATTATGGTCAGCATCCATGATGACCTTTACGAGATTCGGGTCTTGAGCTGCTTCATTATTGACTGCGTTATAGCATGAAGCCATGATAAAAGGAGCCTTATTTGCTTTTAGCTCCTTGAGGCGTTTGATGACAGAATCCACTACTTCCGGCTCGATGAAGGGCTCATCGGCTTGGATATTTACAATGATGTCATCATCCTTGAGTCCCAGGATCTGTGCTGCTTCATTGATACGGTCAGTACCACTTTTGTGGGTCTCTGAGGTCATCATCGCCTTGTAGCCGTATTCGGCACACAGGTCGATAACCTCCTGTGAATCCGTCGCAATAGCGACTTCATCCAGGTGTTCCACTTGTTTAGCTGTTCGGATCACCATCGGAAGACCGCCGATATCGGCTAGGACCTTTTTAGGAAAGCGAGAAGAAGCAAGACGCGCAGGGATAATAATCATTTTTAACCTTTGTATGGAAGAAATAGGATATAATCTTTTTAATTTTGAAAGTATAGCAAAAAAGGTGTGAAACTGCTTCTATATCAGCCACAAGAGGGCTACTGTTATAATAGTGACTCGATATATTTATATGACTTTATCTCTTCGTTTAATCTCAGAGGAAGGCTTCTTGATGTGGGAAGCGGCTGTGGCGTTCTTGGACTTTTAGTCGCACGTGATAACAAAGTGCAGGCCGAGGGTGTGGATAAACAGTGGGCTTTTTGTCAGTATACGAAGAAGAATGCTGAGGTGAATCGGATCGATTACGTCATGCACCAGAGTGATTTTCTTGAGTTTCATGATGAGAAGGGGTTTGATATTATTATCTCTAACCCTCCTTTTTACCATGAGGGCTCATCCAAAAGCGAAAATGAGATGCGTCATACGGCGAGATACAATGTACATCTTCCGATGGACAAGTTTTTCAAGAAAGTCTCAAAGCTTTTGGGTCCGAGGGGGCATTTCATCTTTTGTTATGATCCTCAGCAGTTTCAGGAGATCTGCGTGGAGCTGCATGCGGCAAAACTGACGATAGAGACGGTTCAGTTCATTCATCCTAAAGTAGACAGGAAAGCGTCTTTGGTTATGGTGCAGGCACGCAAGGGTTCGCGGTCACTGATGAAGATACGGGAGCCTTTTATTACCTTTGACGGAGATGAATTCGCATCCTATACGCAAGAAATCTATAAAAAAGCAAGGACACATAGTATAAAATGTACTCTTTAATGCATCAAGCAGGTTATAATTATAGCTTTGATCCCAATGCCTGTGAAAGTTGTGGCGGCAATTGCTGTACGGGAGAAAGCGGCTATATCTATCTGAATCAGCAAGAGATGGAAGCCATTGCTACACATTTGGAACTTCCGATGGCTGTGTTCAAAGAAGAGTATCTGTATAAGAACGGGTATAAGTTCTCAATCAAAGAACGCGTAGTGGATGAATCCCATGACTGTGTCTTTTTTGACAGAGAGATCAAAGGGTGTTCAATCTATCCGGTACGACCAAAGCAGTGCAGGACTTTCCCTTTTTGGCCTTATTTTAGAGACCATGAGGAAGAACTCAAAGAAGAGTGTCCGGGAATTGTCTTTAATTTGACAGATGATATAAAGGAAGAAAATGTCTAAAACAGCATATTTTGTCATGACGCTTTTTATACTGTTTTTCAGTGCATGTTCTTCCCATGAAATGCCGGTTGCATCCAATGCCAAAAGTTTTGAGGAAGAAGATCAGCTGGTTCTCTTTGCGCTTTATGCAAAAAGCAAAGGGGATGCTAATTCAACGATCTCTCTTTTTGAGGTGCTGTATGAGAAGTCACATAAAAATGAGTATCGTAACGAAGAGATAATCACGATGCTTCAGTCTGCGCAGCATGAACGTGCGTTGGAACGTATTGACTTTTATAAAGATCAGCTTGATGATGAGGTGCTCGATGTGGACCTGGAACGTTACACGATCGCCGCACTGATGGAATTAAAACGTTATGATGAAGCAAAAGAGGTTGCTTTGGATCTGGTGGAAGAGTCCAAAACAGAGCAGGAGTATCAGCAAGTCGCAGCTATCTATATGATAGAGGGTCGTTACGAGTTCGCCTTGCGTTATCTGCAAAGTGCCTATGCAATCAATTATAATGAGAGTATCCTGGACAAGATGGCAATCATCTTATATGTCAATCTTGACCGAAAGTCTGAAGCACTTTCCTATCTTGAGACGCACATGCGTCTGCATGGATGTTCCGAAACGATATGTCTTCGCTTGGGAAGTTTTTACAGTGAAGAGAACAATATAGATGGGATGTTGCGTATTTATACAAAGATGTATGAGAACACGAAAGATGAAAAATATGCGCAAACAGTGATAAAGCTTTATAATTATAAAAAAGATACGATCTCATTGATACAGTTCCTTGAAAAAAGTGGCAGTGATGATGCTCTCTTGCTACAGATGTATATCAATACCCGTAATTATGCGAAGGTAGTAAGTTTAGGTGATAGTCTGTATGCGCAGGATGGTGATCCATATTATTTGGGGCAGAGTGCAATATTCGAATATGAGGGTGCTAAGGACAAGCGGGACCCGCAGGTAGTAGAGTCGGTTATGACAAAACTGGAAGATGTGGTGTCCCGCTCAGATGATGCGCTGTATCTGAATTATCTCGGATACCTTCTTATTGACCATGAGATCAATGTCAAAGAGGGTATGGAGTACGTACAAAAGGCCTTGGAGGCTGAGGAAGATTCCGTATATTATCTTGATTCTCTGGCATGGGGGTATTATAAGCAAGGTAAATGTAATCAGGCATTGAAGATCATACGTAGGGTGCAAAAGGGTATGGATAGAGAGGACCCTGAAGTGACCTCACATGTTCAAGCAATTCAAAAATGTATTAAGAAAAAAGGAAAATAGACGTAATAATGATTTTAGATGACATCATAAAAAAGACAAAAGAAGATTTGGAAATCCGAGAAAAAGAGTTTACATTGGATTGGTTAGGCCGTTCTCTTGCATTTAATGCACGACAGCCAAGACCGGTACATGAACATTTGCGTTCAACAGAAGATGAACCTTATAGAATCATCGCTGAGGTGAAAAAAGCAAGTCCTTCAAAAGGAGTCATTCGAGAAGACTTTGATCCTTTAGCCATCGCTCAGGCATATGAAAGAGGCGGGGCTAATGCTATTTCAGTATTGACCGAACCGCATTTTTTTCAAGGAGACCTGGAGTATCTTGCAGGCATTCGTCGTTATGTAGGCACACCGCTTTTACGCAAGGACTTCATTGTCTCGAAATATCAGATTTTGGAAGCACTGGTTTACGGAGCAGATTTTATCCTGCTTATTGCCAAGGCCTTATCTCGTACAGAACTTAAAGAACTGTTGAACTACTCCCGTCACTTGGGGATGGAACCACTCGTCGAGATTCATGATAAGTCAGACTTGACTAAGGCGATCTTCGCCGGTGCAGATATCATCGGCATCAACCATCGTAATCTTGAGACCTTTGAAATGGACATGGAACTGTGTCACAAACTTATTCCATTGATCCCAAATGGAAAGATTATTGTCGCTGAGTCAGGTATCTATGAACATGGACAGCTTGAAGAATTGAACAAAGTCGGTGTCGATGCTTTCTTGGTGGGTGAATCATTTATGCGTCAGGATGATGTAGAGGGTGCGATTCGTAAGTTAAAGACTGGAAAATAAGAGCAGTGAGATTGCTCTTATCCTTTGTGCCAAAAGAGAGTGTCTCTAGTTAAATAAATGAGATTATTAGGCTAGTAAACCTTTTGCGCATTCATTAATGCGCTTGCCATCGGCTTTGCCCGAAAGCTGTTTTGAAGCTGCTCCCATTACCTTGCCTATGTCTTTCATCGATTCGGCGCCTACTTGCTCAATAATCCCTTTAATGGCTGTTTCAAGCTCCGCATCATCCAGTTGTTTTGGCATATAGACCATAAAGGTCGCTATTTCCAGCTCTTCTTTCTCAAGCAGGTCATCACGTCCTGCATCTTTGTATTGAGCTGCAGAGTCTTGGCGCTGTTTAACCTGTTTTTGGATAATCTTTGCGACATCCTCATCCGTCAGTTCTTTACGCTCGTCAACTTCTACTTGTTTAAAGGCAGAAAGTAGCAGACGCAGAGCATCTCTTTTTGCTGTTTCTTTGGCTTTCATCGCTGCTTTCATATCATTGTTGATCTGTTCACGTAGTGCTGACATCTGTTTCCTTTAAATATGGTACTTAATTTGCTTAGAATTATACATGAATAAAACATATCTCACAATAGTATTACTGTCATTAAGTTTTTCTGCCTGTTCACAACATCTGATGGACCCTGAAATAGAGTTCCAACCGCCAGAGTATGTAGAACAGCTTCCTGCGAAAGAGACCCATGAGAATATGGCATCACAAGGCAGCTTGTTTGGGCAGGGGGATAATCCGCTTTTCTCTGATCATAAGGCGATGCATGTACATGATATTGTGACTGTCGTGATCTCAGAGACAGCGACTTCATCGACATCCAATACGAAGCAATTGGCGGAGACGGATACATCGGCACTCGGTGGCGGTGTCTTCGGTGCGGCACCTGAAGCGGGGGGACAACTTAACAGCATCGCCAATGAGCTTAACCGTGCAACGGCAATCGGATTCAATACCAACAGTACCTCAAGTTTTCAAGGGTCCGGTAATGCCGCACAAAATAACACTTTTGCGACAACAGTGTCTGCACGTGTGATCAAGATACTCTCCAATGGAAATTATTTTATCTCAGGACGTCGTGAGATCCTGGTAGATGGGCAAAAACAGATTATTCAATTGTCAGGGGTCATACGACCATTTGATATTGATCAAAACAATCAGATCAATTCTGCTCAGATGGCAGATGCGAAGATCATGTATAAGACAGAAGGTGATATCAAACGTTCTACAGAACAGGGTTGGGGTAGTAAGATGATACAGGCAATTTGGCCGTTTTAAAGCCTGTCTATTAGCTCTCTTTTATTTCTCTTTATGTAATATATCTACAATATAAGGAGTTTTTATGCGTCTATTTTTTTTATCAACACTTTTAGTCTCATCTCTTTTTGCAGAAACCTATGAAGAGTATCTGCGTGCTCAGGAACAGGCATTCTCATCCTATAAGGAAGCAAGGGATAAAGCCTTTTCCGAGTTTTTGAACAAAGAGTGGAAGGCATTTAAAGAGGCTCAGGGATATAAGGCATATGAAGAGAAAAAGCCGGTTATTATCCCTAAGGCACCACCCAAACCTAAACCGGTTGCACCGAAGATTGTCAAGCCTATTGAAACACCTGTGGAAGTAAAAAAGGAACCGGTTGTAATCACAAAACCTACAACAGTGACACCTCCTCCCGCTATCATCCAAAAACCTATCGAAGAACCGGTTCCCCCGGTTGTAATTAAAAGACCTAAGGAAAAAATCATTCCTCCTGTAGTCAAGAAAAAGGAGACTCCGAAACAGTATACTAAGATTGTCATCCCTCCTCAGTCCCAAAACCTGAAAACACTTTATTTGAACTTTTTTGGAGTAGACCTGGAAATACATTATGATCGCTCTATCCTTATATCTATTGACGGGGCCATAGACAAGAACGATATTGCGAACAGTTGGGACACACTTGCACAAAGTGAATACGAATCGACAATCAAAGAGATAAAAGAGATCTCTTCAAAGCTAAGACTGAACGATTGGGCGAAGTATCTTTTGGTCAAGAAGATCGCATCGGGTATTTATCATGAGGAAAACGAGGCTAGGGTCTTTTCCTGGTTTGTATTGTTAAAGATGGGATATGATGCACATATTGCTTACCAATCACAAAAAGTAGTGCTTTTATTGCCGATTGAAGGAAATCTGTATAACACGATTTACTATACACTTAATCGTAAAAAATATTATGCGATCGATTATTATGCGAAAGGTAACTTGGGCTCCATAATGACCTATGACAACACGTATGAAGGGGCAAATGCTGCAATTGATTTTTCAGTGATGGAATTACCTCGTTTTGCTCAAGCACGAACTCAGAAACGTCTGGTCTTTAAGTTAGACAGAAAAAACACCTCTGTGAACCTGAACTATAATACCAACTTGATGAATTTCTTTCAGACATATCCTCAAGTAGGTTATGCAAACTATTTCTCTTCACCTGAGTCGATACTGCTCGAAGAGAGTATTCGTTCCTCTTTCAAACCACTTTTGGAAGGGAAAAGCCAGGAAGAGTCATTAGATCTTATTTTGAACTTTGTGCAGAATGCCTTTAAATACCAAGTGGATAATAAACAGTTTAACCAGGAAAAGGTCATGTTCCCATCAGAAACGCTTTTCTATCCATATTCGGATTGTGAGGATAGAGCAATACTCTTTTCTTATATGGTTAAAACACTTTTGGGAATCGATATAGTCGGTGTAAAGTATCCAAATCATATGGCTACGGCGGTCAAGGTTGAGCAAAAGCTAAAAGGTGAGTATGTGTATGCTGGAAATCGTTCGTATCTTGTAGCTGATCCTACTTATATCAACGCGAGTGTCGGGATGAGTATGCCACAGTTTATAGGAAGTAAATCTTACGAGATCGTATCAACCGGAGGGGAAAAATAGTATCCCTGTGAATAGTTGATTCCCATCTTGGTGATAAAGTCGTAGATCTCTTTTGATTCTACGTATTCCCCAATGGTCTTGATCCCAAGTTCCTTTGCAAAGGTAACGATGGTTTTTACAATGATTTGTTTATGTTTGTCCTGATGGATATCCTGGATCAAAGAAGCATCGATCTTGAGATAATCAAAGTTCAGATTGAGAAGATGCGAGAAGTTGGAATAACCTGAACCAAAATCATCAATACTCACTTTACATCCTAAGTCTCTGACTTCACTGACAAAGTCTGCAATGATCTGATAATCCATGATCTTTTCTGTTTCCAAGATCTCAAAACAGACTCGGCCCGCAAGTGGATAGATACTTAGCATACTTTTAATATATCCAGAGAGATTATAGTCGGTGATATCTTCAATGGAGAGGTTGATAGAAAACTCATAGTCACTGCTGATAAAAGTCTGAAAAGATTTTTTTATCATGATCTTAGTCAGAGGTTCATACAGTTTTGCCCGTTTTGCAATCTCGAGGAAGAAAAATGGAGAGATGACTTCTCCTTGCTCATCTATAAGACGGATCAGGCACTCATATTTCACAGTTTCTTGAGTTTCATTGTTAATGATAGGTTGAAAATAGGGGACGATTTTATCATTGGTAATAGCGCGTTTGATCTTATGGACCCATTCCATATTGTTTTTATAAACGATTTCCTGGCGCATCTCATTATGATAAACCATATAGTCTTTGTGCGTGTTCTTTGCTTCGATCAAAGCAATGTCGGCTTGGGCAAGAGCAGAATTTTTCTCATTAAAAACTATCCCGGCAGTCACATTGGCAAATATCTCTATCTCTTCATCTTCACCTACATAAATAAAAGGTGTCTTCGAGATGATCTGTATTAAAGAAAGAATAATGATTTCAAAATACTCTTTTTCGATATGATTGATATTGATCACAGCAAAACTATCGGAAGGAAGACGATATAAGATAAGGTTTTCATGGGAAATATAGTGCAAGATACGTTTTGCAACTTCTGTGATGATAAAGTCACCTATGATATGGCCATAAAAATCATTGATGTTTTTAAAATCGTCAATATCGAAGATAGCCAGTGCTAATTCATCATAAGTATCAAGGTCCTTGAGCAGTTTGAGCCGATTTGGCAGTTTGGTAAGCGGATCGATATTATACAGCTCTTCTATCTCTTTAGTATGGGCTACTTCAGAGGTAATATCTTGGGTAATGATCAGGTACTCATTGGAGTGCTCAAGCAACTCTCCACGTATTTTTAACTGTAAGATGTCACCGTTATTGTTTTGCATCACGATCTTTTGCTCTTCCTGTGAAGAGAGCAGCTCTTTTAACCATTCGATAAGGGAAAAGTCCTGTTCCTCCCGTTCATGTAAAAAGAGATCCTGAACTTTAGGGTACTGGGTTGGAAGCTCATTCAATGAGGAGAGATGGAAGAAATCTAAAAAATATTGATTGACAAAACTTATCTTGGAATGGTCGATGATAAAGATAGGCGCATGAATCTTATTGACAATAGATAAAACCAGGTTTTTTTCAATTTGTAGCTGATGCTTCTCTTCACCAATATGATAATGTTGACGGATAAGTGTTTGCAACATTTCGGGGTTTGGTTCTATATCAAGGCGCTTAACCACATTTTTACAGGTGGTGATATCTTCATCACCCTGATTGATCAGAATAACGGGGATATTGGCTGTTTGCGAGTTTTTCATTAGCAACTCACATACCTCAATACCATTCATTTTATGGGAGAGCTCTTTATGGATGATAATCAGCTTGATTGTGTAGTCGGAGACAAGTGAGAGGGCCTCTATTCCGCTATCTGAAAATACAAAGTTGATTTCATCTGAAAGTTCACACTCTGAGACTAGGGTTTTGGCTTTATCAATGTCTGAGCTTATATAGAGGATTTTGAATTCAAACATTGTCCCTACTTTTTGATATCTTTATTAGAAAATAACGTATTATGACTTATTTTGATATAAAAAAAATTAATTAAACATTTTAAAATGTAGGGAATGAATATTAGATACGGCGTGCAAACTCCGTATCTGTAGAAAGTATGGTTTTGACTTAATAGTTATACGCAACCTTATAGGTCGGATCGTCTTCTTCAAAGGAACAATAGGGACCTGCATTTTTTAGAATCGCTTTACAATCTTTACTGAGATGACGCAGAAGAATGTTACGACCGCTCTCTTCATATTTTTTGATAAGTGTATCGATAGCTTCTACTCCTGAAATGTCCATTACACGGGTGTTTTTAAAGTCAATAACGACTTTTGGCGCATCATTTTCGAGATTAAAGATGTCCATAAAACTGTTACATGAAGCGAAAAAGAGTGGACCTTCAAGTTCGTATACTTTTGTACCATCTGCTTCCATGCTTTCACGGGCATAGATACGTGCATGGTTCCAGGCAAAGACAAGCGCAGAAATGACAACACCTGAGATAACGGCGATTGCAAGATCAAACATAATAGTGATGACAGTGACGAGGATCAAGACGGTGGCATCAGAACGTGGCATGTGTTTGATACGACTGATACTTCCCCACTCAAAGGTCCCGACACTTACCATAAACATGATCCCGACCAGCACGGCAATAGGGATCATGTTAATCAGGTCTGTCATGACAGCGACAAGTAGAATGAGTACGGTTGCTGCGGTAAATGATGAAAGGCGTCCAAGACCGCCGGAAGTGTAGTTGATGATAGATTGACCGATCATCACACAACCTGCCATCCCGCCAAATAGACCACATGTCGTATTACCGACACCTTGGGCGATACACTCTTTGTTTCCACTTCCACGCGTACCGCTCATCTCATCCAGTACAGAAAGTGTCAGCAGTGATTCGATAAGGCCGACAAGTGCGACAAGAATAGAATAGGGCAGGACCAATAAGAAAGCATCCAGGGAGAAAATGATTTCTGGAATGGCAAAGTCGGGCAGCTGACCTTTGAATTCACTCAAATCAGGCATATCCGAAAATTGTGGGATAGAGCTAAGTGTACCGATAGTCAACGTGTCTATTTTGAAGAAATAGACAATGAGGGTTAATGCAATAATAGCGAAAAGACCGCCAGGAATAGCCTTTGTGACCTTAGGCAAGAAGTACATGATCAGCATTGTTAACACGACGATGATATACATGTTGATATTCGAGCTTTCAAAGAACTTGAATTGTGCCATAGCAATAACGATAGCCAGTCCATTGACAAATCCGTACATCGCCGGCTGAGGAACCAAACGGATAAACTTTCCTAGTTTAAAGAGACCCACAGCAATCTGTATCAATCCGGCAATGATTGTCGCAAAAAGGATATATTGCAAAATACCTTCTGCTACAGCGGAACCTGTAACACCTGCGTTGGTCAACTCTTCATTTGCCTTAATAGCTAAACCAACAAAGACGATAGCGACAGATCCCGTAGCACCTGAGATCATTCCAGGTTTTCCGCCGATCAAAGAAGTGATCAGCCCGAGGATAAAGGCAGTGTAGAGACCTACGATAGGGCTTACACCGGCTATAAATGAGAATGCAATAGCTTCTGGGACTAAGGCAACAGCAACGACAAGTCCCGATAAGATGTCGTTTTTGATATTATCAGAAGCATAATTTTTGAGATTAAACAAACGCTTTCCTTGTTGTTTTATATGTACTAAATCGTCGATTTAGGCTTGTAATGAAGCAAGCTGTTCATTGACTTTAGCAACTTTGTCTTGTGCTGCTGCTAATTCTTCGCGGTTTTTCGTAATAACATCCTCTGGTGCATTCGCAACAAACTTTTCATTGTTAAGCATGCCGTTGAGTTTGCCAATCTCTTTTTCGAGTTTCTCTTTTTGTTTCGAAAGCTTGTTGATAATAGGTGTCAGGTCAATAGAGTCTGTCGGTATGAATGTCTCACAATGATCAGCAATATCGCTTACGGCATTATCTACTTTATCATGTGTGAATTCTATTGTATCAACTTTAGCAAGTTTAAGGATAAATGGCAACATCATTTCCTGATCCTCTTCACTGATTCCATCGATTTTCACAAAAGCTTTATCAATTCTTTGGTTGGCAAGATCAACCAAGACCTTGGCACGGCGGATTGAGACAATGGCATCCATAATGACATTGAACTTTTTCTCTATCGGCTCATTTACCTTGGTCTTATAAGGGAAACTTTGTATCATGATAGACTCACCTTCTTCAAGGGTAGTCCCAGAGAGTTCATGATGCAGATATTCTGTTACAAACGGCATGAAAGGATGAAGTAGTTTCATCGCTTCTTTAAAGATGGCACCAAGTTCGACGATAGCTGATTTATCGGCTTTGCTGAGCTCGATTCCCCAGTCACAGAACTCATTCCAGATAAAGCGGTAGATAACGGTCGCAGCATCATTGAATTTGTATTCATCGAGTGCTTCACGCACCTCTTTTGTTGCAACGTTCAGACGGGACATCATATATTTACCAAGTTCTGTATCTACACAGAACCCTTTCATATCAGGGAAGGTACTGACATTCATCTGTAAAAACTTCGAAGCATTGTAAAGTTTATTGGTAAAGTTTCGGTTGAGTTCAAGTTTCTCCTGACTCATACGGATATCACGACCCTGTGCAGCAGAGATGGCAAGAGTAAAACGTAGGATATCGGCAGAATACTTGTTAACCATATCAAGAGGGTCGATGACATTGCCCCTTGACTTACTCATCTTTTGTCCGTGCTCATCACGTACAAGAGCATGAAGATAAATGTGCTTAAACGGAAGTTCACCTTGAAAGCTTTCTCCCATCATCATCATCCTTGCCACCCAAAAGAAAAGAATGTCAAATCCAGTGATCAGAAGTGAGTTAGGATAGAATTCTTTCATATCTTCTGATTTGAAGAGTCTATCCATTTCACTGTCACCATTTCCCCAGCCTAAGGTTGAAAAAGGCCAAAGTGCGGATGAGAACCAGGTGTCTAGAACATCCGGGTCTTGAGTGATATGTTTTGAAGCACATTTAGGACATTCACCCGGGTTGTCTTCCTGGCTTGCAAATTCGTGTTCACAATCATCACAATAAAAGACAGGTATCTGATGTCCCCACCAGAGCTGACGAGAGATACACCAGTCTCGAAGTTCACCCATCCAGGCATTATATGAGTTTATCCAGTGTGGAGGGAAGAACTGTGCTTCACCATTATTGGTCTTCTCAATAGAGCTTTTTGCTACTTCGTTTCTTACAAACCATTGCTTTGAAATGTATGGTTCGACTACGTTCTTACAGCGATAGCAGTGTCCGACCTGATGTTGATGGTCTTCGATCTTGACGATATATCCTTCTTCTTCTAGACGCTTAACGATGATCTCACGTGCTTCAAGGCGTTCTATCCCTTTAAACTCACCGGCATAGTCATTGAGAATTCCCTTCTCATCAAAGACAGTGATAAATTCAAGGTCGTGACGTTTTCCGACTTCATAGTCGTTCTGGTCATGGGCAGGTGTGACTTTAACAACACCGGTTCCAAATTCCATGTCAACATGTTCATCGGCAATAATTGCAACTTCACGTTCCAGTAGTGGCAGGCGGATTTTTCTACCGATAAGGTCTTTATAACGGCTATCTTCAGGATGCACCATGACGGCAGTATCCCCGAAATAAGTCTCAGGACGTGTGGTTGCTACTTCAACATGTCCGCTGCCATCTGCAAACGGGTATTTGATATGGTAAAACTTACCTTCATGGTCTTCATGTTCTACTTCAATGTCACTCAGCGCCCCATCATGGGTACACCAGTTGACCATATAGTTTCCTCTAACGATCAAGCCCTTGTTGTAGAGATGTACAAAAGCTTCTTTAACAGACTTCTGCAGACCATCATCCATAGTAAAACGCTCACGTTTCCAAGCAGGAGATACTCCCATTTTACGAAGCTGGTCTGTCATGATACCAGCTGATTCGGCTTTCCATGCCCATGCACGTTCTAAGAACTTCTCACGGCCAAGTTCTTCTTTTGTGGTGCCTTCAGACAGGAGCTGTTTCTCAACAACGTTTTGCGTCGCGATACCTGCATGGTCTGTTCCCGGCTGCCAAAGGGTTTTGTACCCATCCATACGTTTATATCGAACAATAATATCTTGAAGGGTAAAGGTTAAGGCATGGCCGATGTGCAAACGACCTGTTACATTCGGCGGTGGCATCATAATAGAAAAATATTTGTCTTCTTTTTGAATGGATTTGTTTCCATCTGTCTCAAAATAACCGCGATCTTCCCATGTTCGATAGTAGCGCTCTTCTATTTCTTTTGGATTGTAACTGTTGTTAGCCTCAGCCATTTAAACTCTCTTTATTTATGAACGGATAATCGCTCATATAATTTGATTCCAGTGACAATTTGCAGAAAAACCGTTTGCCCTAGAATTTTTCGCGATTATAGCTGAAAGGGGGTAAAATATGGCTTATAGTGATATGGAATATTAATTGCTTTTGTAAAAAATAACTGTAATGAAAAAGGTGTAGTATGAAGTTTGTAGTTAAGTCAGATATCTTGGGATTTGAGAATGTGAAAGAAGTTGAGTTGAGTGAAGTGGATGATCTGTTTTGTACTTTACGTTCGTGCGAGGACGAGGCTATCTCTTTTACATTGGTCAATCCATATCGTTTGCGTGAATATGAATTTGAGGTTTCCAGTGCGACTGAAACACTGCTCGATATAAAAAGTGAAAACGACTTAAGAGTGTGTAATATCGTCATCATTCAAAACCCTCTGGATGAATCAAAAATTAACTTTTTAGCACCACTCGTCTTTAATATGGCAAACGGTACTGTTGCTCAGGAAGTTCTAGGTATGCAAAACTATCCTCAATATGGATTAGATGAAACACTGAAAACATTTATTGCAAATGTATAGTTTTAGTTCTCTATGAGTGAAAACTAGGTAGAATCTCGTTAAAAAACTAGAGAGTTTTTCTCCATATAAAGAAGATTACTACCAAATATGCCCCTTTCTCGTCTAAACAAAGAGCAGCTTGACGCTGCTACCGCTCCTAGTGGACAAAACCTTATCATTGCTTCTGCTGGAACAGGAAAAACATCCACTATAGTCGGACGTATTGGCCACTTGTTGCATAATGGTGTCAAACCTGAAGAGATCCTTTTGTTGACCTTTACGAATAAGGCTGCAGCAGAGATGGTAGAGCGTCTCGCCGGCTATTTTTCCAAAGAGATCGCACATAAGATTGAGGCGGGAACCTTTCATGCGGTCAGTTACCGCTGGCTTAAAAAATTTGATAAAAAAATTGTACTAAAACAGACCTCAGAGTTGAAGACACTGTTCCGTTCAGTGTATGATAAACGCTCCTTTCATCTATTCGAACATGAGACTTCTCCATATGGAGGAAATTATTTATATGATGTTTACTCTCTCTATCAAAATACAGAAATCGAACGGGGGTTTGATGTATGGATGAAAGAACGGAATGAAGATCATTCGCCCTATATCGATATCTATGTAGATATCTGTAAAGAGTTTGAGCGATTAAAAAGAGAATATGGTTTTGTTAATTTCAATGACCTGTTACTTCTTATGCGTGAAAAAGTCCAAAGTTTCCAAATGCCTTACAAAGAAGTGCTTGTAGATGAATATCAAGATACCAATGCACTTCAGGGCGCTGTAGTTGATGCGATGAATCCCCCTTCACTGTTTTGTGTGGGGGATTATGATCAGAGTATTTACGCTTTCAATGGAGCT
>JBFEXS010000008.1:0-35843 GCA_041562555.1 Sulfurimonadaceae bacterium | reverse complement strand
GTATGTGTTTTCGATGTCGCCAGCCATGTTCCCCAGATATCTCTGCCTTTGGAACGTACCTTCAGATCCCAACGCAAGGGTCCAAGGGTAAGCTTTCCACTCTGCTGAGCACTCAGAGCATAGCGATTCGTACGATTCTTATACCGTTCTTTTAGATAGCTTTGTCCTTTCTGCTCACTTTTGATCCAGATGTTCTTGCTTTCGGGAAGGGAGATGGATTCTGCCAGTGAGTCCATGTTTTGACGCTCTTTGAAATCTACACGCATCTCAAAAGGCTCACCTACATACACCTCACGTTTATCTGTCATCAATCCGACAATAAACGGTTCATCTTTTTGTATGGACATCTTTGAGACAGTGATATTAATCGGCTTTGTCATCTCTTCAACATCATTGACACTGACGCTGAAGGGCTCGATCACACAGCTTCTCTGAGGCATAAACTCATACATCAATGAGATCTCTTGTGCCCGTTTTCCATTGGAAAAGACATCTTTGCGACTTTGCATCCGTCCCTCTATGTCGACGCCACACAGGGTATCCAACGGAGGTACTCTCAAGGTGCCCTCCCCTGTCACTTTCAGTGTAAAGGTCACCCTTTCACCCCGAGTGACCTGATCTCTGTCAACACTTACTTCCAAACCTGCATACACAGGTAAAGCTATCAATAAAAATAGTATTGTTTTACCAAGGTTTTTCATTTTCGTCCTCATCGTGCTCAGCTTCACGCATCTTGTATAGATGTCCCTGCTGGGTTTGTTGCATGATCTTTAGCCATTTTTTTGCTTCCAGGTCACTCATCTGTTTCATATTGACTGCGCCTTCTTGTTTTGCTTCCGTCTGTGTAGACACTTCTCTTTGCGGATCAGAAGATTTTGCTTCCGGCTTGTTTTCCTGCTCTTTTTCTTCTTGTGCCTCGTTTACGCTGTTTTGCTTGTCATCGTTTTTGTGTTCTGTCGGGTCTTCACCATTACTTTGGGAACTTTTTTGCTGCTGATCACTTTTTTGCTGATCCCTATTTTTGTCATTATCTTTATTCTTGTGTTCACTCTTCTCTTGAGATGAGTTCTGTTGCTCGGAATTCTGGTCACTGTCTTGCTTCTCTTTGTTTTCTTGATTACTCTTTTGATCTTCTGACTGATTCTTCTCTTGGTCCTGTTCGTCTAAAAACTCTTTAACTGCCTCATAATTCTCTCTTGTCTCTTTATCTTCCATGATCTCAAGGGCGTGTTCATAAGATGTCAGTGCTTCTTGGTACTGCTGCAGTTTTACTTGGGCATTCCCACTATTATGCAATGCTTGGGCTTTTAGCTCCGGTTGATCTTCCGAGAGTTCTCCATAGACTTTCAATGCCTGTTCATATTCTCCGCTTTTATAGAGACTGTTACCAAGATTATACACGGCCTCAGGAGAGTTCATCGCAAACTCGGAATACAGATCTTTACTTCGGTTATAATCTTCAGCACTATAGGCTTCTTTGGCCTCCTGAAGCTTTTGAAAATCAAGCAGACCTGCTTTTGCATCATTAAAACCGGTACACAGTGCTATAAAGAGGACAAGGTTCTTCCCCATGTTTCGAGGAAATGAGGAAAGGGCCAAAAATAAAAAGAGGATTGCCACAGCCAGGGGATAGTAAAAGAGCTGAATATATTGCGGGATCTTTTCCTCTTTAAGGGTCGACTTTTCACTTATGGACTCAATCTCCTCAAGCATCATCTTGATATCTTCATCCCCTAATACGGATTCGATGTAAACACCCCCTGTCTTTGTCGCTAGGGACTGTATCGCAGGGTTGAGTTTGGAGATCAGGATATTTCCCTTGTGTTTGATGAAACCACCCTCAGTATCACGGACAGGACTTCCTTTGCCCGTACCGATCCCCATAATAAAAAGACGAAGGTTGTTCTCCTTTGCCATGGCGATTTCATCTGAGAAGTCATCACTGTCTCCCCCATCGGTCAAAAGCAGAAGGTTTTTCTGCTTGGCATGCTCCAGCATGGAGACCGCGGAGTGCAACATCGAGTCCAAACGCGTTCCTTTTTCCGTAATATTTTCCGTTTTGACCTTGGAGAGTAGAAATGCGACGGAACTGTGATCGAAACTCAAAGGTGAGACAATATAATCATGTTTCGCAAAAGCCAATACACCTATGCGATTATGGGGAGCCTGCTTGATCAGACTGATCGCTTTGGCCTTGGCAAAATCCAAACGGTTGGGATAACGGTCTTCGGCTCTCATAGAATCTGAAATATCAATCCCCACAAGGATATCTGCACTCTTTGCCTCAACGACGATCTCCCCGTCTTTAAGCACTGGCTGAGCCAAAGCGAAGATCATGAAGATAAAGCTCATCAAAAAAAGCATATACCGGGCATTTCTGCTGAGACTTTTACTCTGCATACGCAGTTTGTCAAGCACTACCTTGTCAAACATCGCAAAACTCTCTTTACTCCCGGTCATAAGAAAATAAAAGAGGATAAGTATCACAGGCAACATCAGATAAATAAAGATAGGATACAGAAAACTCATGCCCATCCCTTCTTCGAACGTATTACAAGATAAAGCAGTAAAGAGAGAAAAGCGACAAAGAGAAAATAAATATAGTAATGCTGCTTATGCAATAACTTTTCTCCTTTTAACTCAGACTTTTCCAGGGAGTTGATCTCTGCATAGATCTGCTGAAGCTGCTCTGCGGAGTACGCTGCAAAAAACTCTCCTCCCGTATCTTTGGCAATGCGTTCTAAAACCCCCGAAGAAAACTCACCCGGTCTTCCAATACCGATGGTATAGATCTTCATCCCCTCTCGTTGCGCCAAAGAGATAGCCGCATCATAAGGCATCTGGCCGGCTGTGTTTTTCCCATCGGTCAATAAGATCGCGATCTTTGACTTTGCCTCATTCTCATGTATCAATGTCACCGACTGGGCGATCGCATCAAAGATCGCAGTCTCCTTTCCTGCAACACCGATATAGAGCTGTTTTAACAATTTTGAAAGGATATGTTTATCATACGTAATCGGAGAAGCGACAAAGGCATAGGCACCAAAAACGATCATTCCGAGATTATCATTTTGACGTTTTTGGATAAAGTCGTCTACGATCTCCTGAACCACCTCAAAACGGTTTCGGTCCATATTGGTTTGATCAAACCCCTGAAAACGCATCGATCCGCTCGCATCCAGTAATAGTACGATGTCATATCCCTCTTTGGGATCCAGCTCTATTTCCCTTTCAGTATAGGGGGAAGCCATCGCGATGACGATACTGACAATACCCAGCCATTTAAGAAACCTCAACAGACTTGAAGAAGCCATGGAGGATGAACCAAACAGTTTCATATGGGGAAATATGAGGCTCTCCTGTCGTGGTTGACATTTATAGGCACAGAAGATAAAGAGTGCAAGAAGTGCTAAAAGATAAGGAAACTCAAGATGCATCCAAGACCTCTAAGAAAAGCTGGTAATACCCTCTTGTCTCATCGTCTATAGAGGACACCTCTTTTTTATATTTATAACTCTGCAAACGGGCATCCAGATTGGCAAGCATCTCCAGAGCACGCTCACTTTGCGCCAGATATCGTCCATATTCACTGATCTCATAGGCAGCCTGCTTCGCGTTGGAAAAATCGATCTCATGGATCTTTTTCATGTATAGTTTGTGCACGTCTTCCTCTGTCTGTTTGGACAGATACTTCCATAACCATATTCCGGCAATGATCAGGAGTACTGTAAGCGCCACAGCCATTGCGACAAGGTAGATATAGGAGTTGTCAGGAACCTCTACCAAAGGTTTGATATCATGTAAAGGGATGTCTTTCATCAGATATTTCCTTCAAAAAGCCGACGCAGTTTTACAACAACAGGTTCATCTGTATAAATCTTCACAAACCGTACCTGGTCTTTACGCAAGCGCTCATAAAGTTTATGATCATGCTCCGCCACCTTTGCCTTGTACGCATTCATCGTCGTCTTGTTAAAATCACCTTCCAGTTCAGCGCCGGATTCAGGGTCTTGAAGGGTTGAGAACCCAAATGCAGGCGGCTGCTCTTCAAGACGGTCACGGACAATGATGGCGATGACTTCATGCTTTCGTGCCAATACTTTGAAATCAGGAAGATCAAAATAATCTGCCAGGACGATCACCAAAGAACGGCGTTTCAAACGCTGCATCAGATATTGACTCAAAAACCCATAATCTGCTTTTTTGTGTAAAGCATCAAAATCTAATACATCCGAGACAAGTGACTGAACGGCATGGACCTTTTTGCTTGGTCTGTTTTCTTTATAGAGCCTGTCCGCAAAGATATAAGAACTTAGGAGATCGCCATTACGAATTGCGGAGAACGAGAGCATAGCCTTGATTTCGGCGATAAGTTCCTGTTTGAACTTCTTGGAACCAAAATGTACCGAGCCATTGAGCATAGAGGCCAATACAACATTGAGTTCACGCTCTTCTTTGAAGACCTTGATATAAGGCTGCTGCTTTTTTGCCGTGATATTCCAATCAATATGACGGATGTCATCCCCGGGCATATACTCACGCAACTCAATAAAATCATATCCTTCACCATGAAAGATAGAAGGGTTGTTACCGATAAGTTCAGAAAAAACCTGACGCCGCGCCCGTACAAGGATCTTTTTCAGCTTTAAAGCCTGATCCTTTTTGGGGTTCTTGCCTGCTTGTGTCGCCATCTATGTCCAAGCTCTCTAAGGGATCGCTACGGTTTGTACGATCTTATCGATGACTTCATCTGCCGTAATGCCTTCTGCTTCTGCTTCATAGGTCAGGATGATACGATGGCGCATGATCTCTTTGATGATATAGGCAATATCAACGGGAGAGACATAATCCTTTCCGCGCAAAAAGGCCATCGCTTTCACGGCCTTGAACATATCGATGCTCACACGGGGGCTTGCACCGAACTGCAAATAGTCTTTGATCTCATCCAGACCGTATTCCATTGGATCACGTGTCGCTGAGACCAGTTCGATCATATACTTCTCAACCTCTTCATCCATATGCACCGCTGCAACTTCCTGCTTAAGACCTTCCAGCTCTTCCAATGTAATAACTGCCTGGACCTCTTCATTACTCTTATTGGCAATACGCTTCGCAATCTGCAGCTCTTCTTCTTTCGTGTTATACCCCACTACGAGTTTCATCATAAAACGGTCCAGTTGAGCTTCCGGCAACTGGTATACCCCTTCTTGTTCCACCGGGTTTTGCGTCGCCATAACAAAGAAAGGAGGAGAGATTTTAAAAGACTCCTCACCGATGGTCACCTGCTTCTCTTGCATCACTTCCAAAAGGGCAGACTGTACTTTTGCCGGGGCACGGTTGATTTCATCTGCAAGCAAAAGATTCGTAAAGACAGGACCCTGTTTGATCTTAAACTCATTTTTTTGCGGATCGTAGATCTCTGCACCCAAGATATCCGAAGGAAGTAGATCGGGAGTAAACTGCACCCTTTTAAAGCTCAGGCCAAGTGCTTTTGAAAGTGCATTAACCGTTGTCGTCTTCGCCAGACCGGGGATCCCTTCAATAAGGATATGCCCCTCACATAAAAGTCCGATCAACAGACCGTCAATCATCTTTTCCTGACCAATGACGACCTTGGCCACCTCTTGCTTAATCTTAGTAATCTTTTCGTTCATACCTATCAGTCCTAATGAATTATTATATTTATTATAGCGAGACAAGATCATATTTCGCTTGCCTGAAAGAATTTTTCAAAACACTATTGTCATGATGTGTAAAAAAAGTGTGAACCCTTCTACAACTTAGAAAAAGCCTGTTTTTTCACTATTTTGATATCCACACTATTACCTCCGTACACAGCGCTTTCAAGTAACTGTATCTCCGATGCGAACATATGTTTGTCACAGACAATCAAGGTCTCCAGAAGTTCCTTCTGCGTCTTGGCTTCTTTGATTTTCTCTCCCTTTTGTTTTTGTGCTGTCCGTTGAGGAAGTTTTACCAGTTTAGCGACAATAAAACCGCTGATAAAGCTCAGAAAGTAATAGAGATAGTCAATATACTTCTCTATCGTAAAACCTTCAGAGGGTAGATCCACCTTGTCTATAAGCTCTTCTCGCTTGATGCCATCTGCTTTTATCTTGATAGGGAATGCCTCTGTTTTAAGAACCTTTTCTTGCTGACGTGTAAGATCAAGATACCCTATCTCTATAGAAGGGATCACAAAATCCTCTTGGGAGACAAAGGCAAAACGTTGAGACCAACTGCCGATATAACCTGTTTCACTCAACGCATACTGTTTTTGCGCCTCATCTGAGAAGACTTCAACCCCATCGATCTTGATCTGGATATTGTCAAGGTCATGAAGGTTCCCATCTCCCTCGATACGTATGGCCAGGTGTACCGGTTCATAGGCAGACACCTCACGAAGATCAAGATCGGATGTGATCTGTAGTCGTCCGGCTAATCCATATGCATTTTCTTTTACTACAACCTCGATAGGAGTGATCTTCGCGATCTCTTTTTCCACCTCCAGGTCATTCACGTTATCCCTTCCGATAATCACATTATCAATGGCACTTTGTGTTGTAAAAAGCATCTGTGGCTTCAAGATGATCTGATGTGTACCCGTCTCTTTGGCAAACAAAAGATATTGATAGGTCAATGTCTGGATCGCCCCTTCAAAAGAACGGTTTTCACTCAAAAGGATATACTCAAAAGCGCCGTCGGATGGCGGAACAAACTCGATGTCATCGTTTTTCCCCTCCTTCGAAAAGGTACAGACCATCTTCAGTACCGTTGACTGATGAAGATACAATTCCCTTTCACTCAGAGAGACTTGCCATTCGTAACTGCTCTTCGCAAAGAGGCTCATACTCAGTAATAGAAGGCTACCAAGGAGTTTCTTCATTTATCTTCCTTTCATTGATAAGTTCATACTGGCGGTAAGACAAGCCTGATTGCTTCGCATTAAATTGTATCTGTCCTTCATTTTTCACCTTCTTGCCTTTGTTTTTGGCACCGGCTCCTGCCTGTGCCGATACCTTCATGTTCGATGACCCAGCGCCTTTCTTTTTCTGAGCATCTTTTTTTGAACCCGGATCCATCATCTTACTCTCATTCTTCTTTTTTCCCTTTTGCTGTCCCGTCTGCATCCCCTCGTGTTTCTTTGCCTGAGAAACATGCAAAAGGTTCTCATCTGTCTCTTTATCATAAGCAATAATCAAACTTTGCTTATAGGCCATGCGCGCTTCATCATACATCTCAAGCCGGACATAAGCATTTCCCAAATTGTGCAAGAGTTTTGCTTTAAGACCGGGTTTAGTCGTACGGATCACTTTGTAGGTATCAATCGCTTCTTCATACTGTCCTGCCTGGTAATACGCATTTCCCAGATTATAATGGTCCTCAGGAGAGTAAAACGCTCTTTTTTTCAGTTTGTTCAACTGATCGATATATTTCTGTTCTACCTCTACCTTATCCGTACTCTGGGTAGAGAACTCCCGCATATCAGCCTGAAGGTTGATCCCTGCAAGAGCTAGAAGTACCAATACCCATCGAAAGACATACAGATGTAACTTCGTCGTACCTAACATAAAAAAGAGCAAGGCTAAAAAGAGCGGGTAATAGAAAAGTTCTTTGTACATGATCACATCAGCGGAAGAGAGCTTTTTCTCCCGTGAATCGAGCCACTTAGACAGTTCGGACAACGCATCATCTGACATACCGTCTATATACACCCCTCCGGTAGCATCCGTAAGCTGAGAAACATTGCTGTTGGATGAGCTGATAACCAGATGATCTGAACTGTCTTTAAGCCATGCGCCATGTTTGGTACGAAGTCGTGCGCCTTCTCTGCTTGCCATCATCACCATCGATATAGACAGACCATGTTCATTTGCATAGGAGATATCCTTATCAAAATCCTTTGCATCTCCCCCATCTCCTATGATGATCAGATTTTTCTTTTTCACCTGAGACAAACGCGTACTTAGCTCCAGGACCGAACTCATGTTGGTTCCCTTCGTGATCACGAGCTCGCTCTCAATGAGGTCAAGCTGATGGAAAAGCAGTTCATCATCAGAGGTCAAAGGCGAAAGAATTATCGCATTGCTGGTAAACCCCAATAATGCAAAACGTTCATGAACCCTGCTTCTGATCAGCTCCTTTATGAAGACTTTCGAAGCTTCAAGTCTGTCAGGTTCTAAGTCCTGTGCATGCATGGAATATGAAAGGTCAAGAGCAATCACCACCTCGGCTCCTTCATATTTCTGTTTGATCGGAGCCTGTTCAAGCACCGGTCTGGCAAGAGACAGGATCAGCATCATAAGACTGATATACAGCAACACAAGTTTCTGTCTGGTACTCTTCGCGATGGTATATTCTTTCTTGCTTTTTCGATACCAGATGGTTCCCAACACGACAACAAACAGCCATAAGAATTCCGGGCTTAAAAAACTCATGCCATCCCCCTGAAACGACGAAGGATATACACAATCAGTAATACAAAAACCAGCGATAGGATATATTGATAATAGTACTCTTTTTTCAAAAACTGCTGAGACTTGATCTGTGAACTTTCCAGCGTATTGATCTGTTCATATACATCCATCAATTCTTCTTCATTTACCGCCGCGTAGGATTTCGCATTTGTCTGCTCAGCGATCTCATGCAAGATGGCCGGATCAAAATCATCTCCCACTGCGATGGTATAGATCTTAATATCCCTTGCCTGTGCCAATTTCACCGCCTCTTTGGGAGAAATCCGTCCGCTGTTATGCTCACCATCTGAGAGTAGAATGATGACTTTACTCTTTGCCGTGGAAAAAGAGAGTGCTCGTATGGCCTGTTCAATTCCTTCCCCGATAGCCGTATTATCCCCTGCCATACCTGTCTGCAAATAAGAAAGCATCTGTGAGACCACCTCTTTCTCATACGTCACAGGTGAAGCGATAAACGCAAAATCACCAAAAAGGACTATCCCTATATTATCATTGAGACGTTTTGCAATAAACTCACGTACCACACGCTGTACTGTCTCAAAACGAGTCTCCATCTTCTCGCTCAGTCCCGAAGCACGCATAGAACCGCTGGCATCTATCGATAAGACGATATCGATTCCGTTACGGTTAAGTGGATTTGTCTTGTCGATGAATACCGGCGAAGCCAAAGCCAGAACCATAAGAGATGCAATAACTATTTTCATCAGGTCTTGTATCCATATTCTCGGACGTTTCAGGACAAAAAGATGCAAATGGACAAAAGTACGCTTGACAATTTCCTCCCGACACTTATACAAACAGTAGAGTATCGGGAACAGTAATAAAAATATATAGTTCGTCTCAAATAAAATCATTACTTTGATTCTAGCAAAATAATTGTGTGAAAAAGGTAATTACAACTTTTTCTCGATTTTTATCCCAAAAACTCTTGACAATAGAAACAAATTCTCCTATAATTCCCGTCCACAAACACTTAGGTGATTGTTTACGTCTTGTTAGCTCAGTTGGTAGAGCATCTCACTTTTAATGAGGATGCCGATGGTTCGAGTCCATCACAGGACACCATTTTTTCTTAAACCTTTGAGAAAAGATATCTTTTATAAATGTGGCCCCATCGTCTAGCGGTTAGGATCCATGGTTTTCATCCATGTTACCGGAGTTCGAGTCTCCGTGGGGTCACCATTTTTATCAACTCCCCACAAATTTTTACAATATTCATCTACACTGCTTAAGGCAATACTACTTTTGTGTCATTTTCTCAAAGTGTAAGTTCAAACAATACCAGAAGACAGCGTTGGAACGGATTTGTATTGTCATCACTGATCATCAAAAAAAGATTTTCTCTGACATGTGTCAGTCCCTCGAAATTATCAATATTCCATCCCTGTTGGCTATCCAGCAGAAGTAAGGGTTCTACCGGACAGACCTTTGTCCTGCAGTTCCCGATATCTACCTTTCGTAAACTGATCCTATGCCCACTGAGGAGAGAGAACTTACGCTCAAGTACCAATATATGATTATCCTCCAAAACCTCCAAGGCAGTTATCTGGCCTTTGGCCGGAAAGCTCCACTCTTTGGATAGACTATATAGCGTATGGTAGGATTCATCCCTGTGTTTCAAGGGTGATTCAGGAGCCGTTATCAGGCCAAACTCCCTATGGTAGGCAACTGCTTCAAGGGCCTTGTTCTTACTTCGATAGTTGTTGATATCCTTCAGCTGAGGGGGTAATTGATAGTTTGACAGCTTTAGCCCTTCAAGGTCAAACAATGAGGCTTTTGGCTTTAATTCAAAAGAGATCAAAAGCCCTCCCTGGGTAAAGACCATACCCTCGGAATCCCGTTTCTTCTTTTTAAGCTTTTTCCCTTCTTTGTTTTTTAAATAATATCCCCCTAAAGGTCTAAGTTTTTGTATTTTTCTATCCCTGATTTCAAGCTCAAACCGAAAAAGCCGCCCCCTGTCACTCAAGGCAAAAAGGCCTTCATGCTTATCATAAGCCAGGGCAGAGATCTCAGTGAACTCTATCCCGTCGACCTCATCAATTTGCAGCTGTTTGACATCCAATATCTTCAACATGGCATCTGATCTTTGTTGATAGTTCCCTGGAAAGATATCAAACTCGCTCATCTGTGCATATACAGGGAATATATAGACTACCAGAACTATAACAATGTACTTCATTTATAACCCCATCTTCTGTCGTACGATATCTTCATTATCAACATAACGCTCGCACCGGACTCCTTCGAGCACCTTACATATCTCTTGCCACTTCGGGGTATGTCCATCTTTACTGCTTATACCTTCTGAGATAAAATGGATTGCATGGGCATACTCATGGGGGATAACCTCTTCTATCATATACTCTTCGCTCTCTTTAAAACGCTTTTTATTCAAATAAATCTTAAGTTGTTTGTCTTTATAGGATGTCAGGCCGTATAAACGGCTGTCGAACTCATCAGAGACGATCAAGAGGATATGCGGTCGGAGTCCATAATGTCTGTCAATGAGCGACACTACCTTTTGCTGTGCCGAATCTATACGCTTTTGTATCCGGGGATTAAGGGGATTATTCTCAAAAGAGCTCTGCGCATACCAGTTGTAGCCCATCACTCCCAAGGATAAAAGGATCATCAGGATAAAAAAATGTTCAAGCTTTCGAGTAAACCTCATTCCCAATCTTTAAACTGATCACTCTTGTGCTTGTCTTTTTTATACCGTCGATTATTGTTGCTTTGTTCTAATTTATTAGCAGCATGCAGTATCTCATCTGCTATTTCTTCTATACTCAGTTCACTCCCAGCCATGCTTTTCATCTTCTTTACAAGGTTTTCAAGGTCAGTCAATTCACTTTTATACAAGGGTACAGGTTCGATCCGGTCAAGATACTTCGAATTATTCTCGATTCGCTTGGCATACTGTTCCTTGCTGGGTGCCTCACTTTTGGAAAGATAGGAGATGATACTGTTGAAAAAACGCTCAAGCAGACGAATGTAACGCAAACGCTGTGCATTTTCTATTTTTTTTGCCGATGCCATGAAGCCTCTGTATTATTTTAGTATAATCTTATCGTAATTTTTAAAGAGGCACTATTTATGAAAAAACTATTTTGCTTATTATGTATCTTTTTACTTCAGCTTAATGCAGAGGTCATCAATAAATATCCCACACAAGAATTGATCGATTCGGGCATAACGATCATTGATATACGTACTGAGGGGGAATGGAAAGAGACAGGCCTCATCAAAGGCGCAGTCCCCATCACCTTCTGGTATTCAGACGGAAGCTATAATATCCCCCTGTTTATGCAAGAGCTTCAAAAACATGTCAAAAAAGATGAGACCTTTGCACTTATCTGTCATGTAGGGACACGTACAAAAGAAGTTTCGCACTTCTTGTCCCAAGAGTTCAATATGCGTGTCATCAACCTGGTAGGGGGTATGGATCATCTTAAGAAACTGGGCTATAAGACAGTAAAATATTCCCCTTCCAAATGAAGATCAGCCCACATACCCTGATAAAGTTTCTCTTCGCCCTGTTTATACGACTGACACTGGTTTTCGGCATCATAGGAGTCTTTACCTATCTTCTCTACCTACTATTGGACTTTTTACTCAATTAGCCTGTAATCAAGAGGCTTGAAGTTTTATCATAATATTATTATACAATTAAATCCAACAGACAAAAACTTTTTAAGAAATATAAAGTATAATAATACCTAATAAAAGAAGGGTGTTATGAAACGTAAAGATTTCTCGCAGTTTTTAAGTATAAATCCTCAATATCATCAACTTATTGAGACGATGCTTAACGGTTATGCTGTTAATGAGATCATACTTGATTATAAACACGAACCTGTCGATTACCGTTTTCTTGAAGTCAACAGTGCCTTTGAAGCATTGACCGGATTTACCCGGCAACAGGTAATAGGCAAGACGATCTTGGATCTGATGCCAGAGACAAAACAGGAGTGGATAGAGATTTGTGCAGATGTTGCACTCAATCAAAAGGATATATGTACCGAATATTATTCGGATATCTTAAAGCGGTATTATCAAGTACGAATCATCTCCCATGAAAAAGGTGTTTTCCTCACTATCTTTAATGATATAAGCTCCCTAAAAGAAGCACATGAAGAGCTTGAAAGACGAAAAAAGTCCTATCAGATGTTCTTTGACGGTATCCAGGTCGGATTGATCCGTACCACTGTCAATGAAGGAAAGATCATCAAAGCCAATCCCGCTTCTGCACATCTTTTTGGCTTTGATGATCTGGAAAGTTTTATGCAGACTTCTGTGACGGAGTTTTATAAACATCCCGAAGACCGGAAAAAATACCGTACAAAACTCCTACGTAACGGGAAACTCAATCATGCTGTTCTACAGATGCAAAAAGTCAATAAAAAACCTTTAACCATCGCAGTAAGTTCGACCGTTCATTATGAAAACAATTTACCGGTCTGGATAGACTCCACGATCCAAGACATCTCGAAACAACGACGGGCTGAAGAGCGTTTACAAACCAACAGTATCGTATTTGAGCACACCCTTGAAGCCGTGGTCATCAGTGATGAAGAACACAAGATCTTAACGGTAAACAAGGCCTTTACCGATATCACGGGTTATACAAAGAAAGAGGTCGTCGGTAAAGATTTCAACCTGCTTTGGTGTAGTGATGAGAAACAGGCCGACCAATCCAATAATATCCTGTTTGAACTCCTCACTAAAGGTTCCTGGCAGGGAGAGGTTCATCAACGTCACAAAGACGGCCACCAATTCCCTGCGCACCTGAGTGTTATCGAAGGAGAAAGGTCTAAGGACACCAAACACTATATCTCTATCTTTTATGATATAACCTATCGAAAACAGAGTGAAGAAAAACTGTATCAACTCGCGCACTTCGACCCCCTTACCAAACTCTCCAACCGTCATGCTTTTTTAAATCGTCTGGAAGAGAGTATAGCGCGCGCAAAGCGGTATGAGAAAAAATGTGCTGTATTTTTCATGGACTTGGATGGCTTTAAAGCGATCAATGACACCTATGGACACAATGCAGGAGACGAAGTACTTAAAATAACCGCATCCCGTCTTAAAAAGACTATCCGAAAGTCAGATATGCTTGCACGCCTTGGGGGAGATGAATTTACCGTTATTATCGAGAATGAGACAGAGACCCGTTCTTTAAACATACTCGCTCAAAAAATGATCAACGCTGTTTCTCAAGACATCCGGCTTAAAGAAGCCATTGTCAGTATCACCACCAGTATCGGTATCAGCATCTATCCCGATGATGCTCTGGATCTTGAATCTGTCCTCAAACACGCCGATAATGCCATGTACCGTGCAAAAGAGCTTGGCAAAAACAATGTACAATATTTCACGAAAGAGCTGAATATCGATTCGGTGAACCAGATGATCTTCGAGATGGAACTGCGACATGCTTTGGAAAAAGATGAGATGCAGATCTATTACCAGCCCCGTGTACACCTTCATACCAAAAAGATCATTGGCTTTGAGGCGATCTTACGTTGGGAAAATGAGACCTACGGTGTTGTCAAACCCGAGGTCTTTTTACCTGTTGCCATGCAGAGTGAATTCATTAATAAAATCTGTTCCTGGCTCTTGCATGCCTCTTTGAGTCAAGTCAAAAAATGGCAAGAGAAATTTGAAAGACCCTTCAGTCTCAGTTTCATGCTGCCTAACAAACAGCTTTTGAACGAAGAGTTCATCACAGAGCTGCAAAAAACATTAGAGACCATCGACTATGATGCTTCATTACTGCATATACAAGTCCAGCAAGATGCCTTAATGCAAAGCAACCTGTATGAGAGCGTCCAACGCTTTCATCTACTGGGTATCAAACTGATCGTGAATAACTTTGGTATGGGTGTATCATCGATTGCCGATCTGTATAAACTGCCTCTACATGGCCTTAAGATCCATAAGAAGTTCGTCCATCACACTACTGAAGAGGATGCGGCCACGCTAAAAGTGTTGATCGAACTTGCACATACCCTTAAAACAGAAGTCATCGCCTCCTCAGTCGACTCATCGGATATCTTCGAAGAGCTACGCAAGTTAAATGTGCAGCTGGTTCAAGGAGATCATCTTCATCCAGCCATGCCTCCCCATGAGACACTTCTAGAGATCAGCCGCTCTAACTACTGATCTCAACCCCTTTTGCTTTAGCAATTTCACTCAGAAGACCGCCCATCTTCTTGGCCGCTTCAATCATCTCTTCATCACTGTGTTCTTGTAAAATCATACGTGCAATATCCGGTAGCACCTTGATATAGATCTCTTTTGCATCCTCATATTGCAGTTTACCCTCTTCAATATTCCCCGCTGTCGAGTGCAATACCATTGCCAACCCCAAAAAAAGCTCTTGCGAGTTAAGTTCAATCTGTTCGTTTTCCATCATATTTCCTTAGTAATCTGTTCTCGTACCTTGGTACTAAACTTGCTTGATTTGCCTAATTATACTTAAAAAGGAGTCTATAGATGAAACTTGTGGATGCGCTCTCTTTACAACAGAAACTCTATATGCTCCTGGCCTTGATTCTGTCAGGTATGATCATCACGGCAGCCCTTGGCTATTTTAATATGCAAAAGATGAAACAGAACCTTGATTCACTCTACTTTGGAAGCCTGATCCCTGTTACCGAACTTACCAATATCCAAAACACCTACAACAAAAAAGTCACAACTGCATTTTATCAGTTGAAGGATCAGTATATCGCACCTGCCAATGCTGCCGCCACGATCAACAGTGCCCGTGAAGAGGTCCTTAAAAACTGGGCATCCTATAAATCACACTTCAAACGTGATTATGAAACCGCTTATATTGACTATGCCACTTCAGAGATAGAAAAGTCTGCCCATTATCTCAAACGTCTGAACTCAGCCATTCTTAGACTGGATAAAGAACATCTTGGCAAACTCTCCTCAAGTTCGCTTCTTGGTCACATCCATCACATCAACCAAATCATCGAGAACATCCTGACATATGAGAAACAAGTCGCGCAGTTTGAGCGTAGGAACCTTATCGAGACCTATGATGAGACAAACTATAAACTCCTCGCAATCTTGGTCTTCATTATCGCTGCTGCTGTCATCACCATTGTACCGATCTTTAAAAGTATTCAGAACAATGAAGCTTCATTGATTCAGGCTTCAAAGAAGCTCCAGGTAGCCAATAAACGCCTTGAAACTGCTTCTATCACAGATGCCTTGACGGATCTATACAATCGCCGCTATTTCAACCTTGTATATAACCGTGAACTGACACGTTCCATACGGGAGGGAAAATCTATCGCCTTCATGATGCTTGATGTCGATTTTTTCAAGGGATACAATGACAGCTATGGACATTTACAAGGAGACAAGGCACTTAAACAAGTGGCAACCGTAATGAAAGAGACGCTTATGCGTCCGGGGGACTATCTCTTTCGTCTCGGAGGTGAAGAGTTTGGTATATTGATTGCAGATATCGAACATATCAAAGCCCATAAGATGGCAGAGAAGTTACGAAAAAGAGTACAGAGTCTTGGTATCGAACATAAAGAGAGTGAAGTAGACAGTTCTGTCACTGTCTCCATCGGTCTCGTAACACTTTTTGCCGATCAGAACACCAAAGCTGACTATATCCTGCACAAGGCAGATGAAAACCTTTATGAAGCCAAGGCTAAAGGCAGAAACCGTGTTATCTCATCCGAACTCACGGAAGATAGGTTCATGCAGACTGCCTAGATCCAAATATATGCATCGGCAATAGAACAGAACGATACTCCCTATTTCTTGAAACGAAACCCCTCTTTGGTAAAAAGCTCACGCAGACGCTCTTTGCAGTCTCCTTGAAATTCCATAAACTCATCCTTATATGCGCCCCCACTGCCCAAGGATTTCTTCACCTTTTTCAGCAGTGCGTTTGCCTCATCTTTTTTGATATGGAACGGACCGATTAGGGTCACAGGCTTTCCCTTTCGTTTTTCAAACTTGAAGACAAGGAAATGTTTTTCCGCAGGAAGCAGTTCTTTCTTGCTTAAGACCTTTTTTCCCTCCACCACATTCCATTCGTCTTCAAAAGATGCACCGATGTTCAGATCCAGTTTTTTCCCTCTACTCACTCATCTCTCCTATATACTCAAAACGTTTGACTTTCTTTCCCTCATATTCCACCTCTTCGATGAACATACTCAAGGGGCGTATCCATAAAGAAAAGTCCCCGTAAAGGGTTCTATATACTACATGTTCTTCTTCCGTCTCCGAATGCTTTGCAATATCAATGACCTCATACAGCGGTCCCTTATAATGTTTATATTTTCCTGGCGTTAAAATGGCAATAATCCTTTGAGTGATTTTTTGGCCGAGAAGTCCAAATTTATGCCCGAAAGCATATCATTTTTTCCATCCAGTAGTGAATCAATATCTCCAAGATTCGTATTGAATCCACCAGTCTGATCATTTACCCTCTTCAAAACACCTGATTTGAGTTCTCTCTCAAACTTCTTCGCCTCTGCTGTCGCTTTGGATTTTACCGCCGTTGAAAGTTGTCTATCCAGATCGCTTTTGACATTGATTGACGGTGCATAGACGTCACCTCTGACAGCTATGTTCGCATTAAAACTGTGAATGTTTTCCAAAATCGTATTCAACATCTTTTGCGATCCCATTGTGAGCTTGGCTTTACGTACGTTCATATCACTCTTGGCATTGATAATACCATCCACCACTCCTCCCTTGAGATCGACGTTGATCAGACTCTCATCCATCGTAAGTCCGCTCATCTCTATACTCTTTTCACTGTAATCTCTGAGCTTCAGTTCAAACTCGCTCTTTGCCTGCTTAGTTCGTCTGTCATCCACAAGGTTTGCGACAAGGGAACGATATTTTTCACCTTTTGCATCGGCGTGAGCGACCATAGGTTTTCCATAGAGCTTTTGATCAGAGGAGATGTCCTGAATATTTACATGTATCCTGTCCTCTGCCAATATGATCCCCACTTCAGCCTTTTTGATGACAAGACTCGGAATCTTTGAGTGGTCTGTATAATGGATCCATCTTCCTACGCCTCTAGGCGGTGGTATCGTCTCTTCTTCTGCCTGTGTATCTGCGCTGCTGTTGAGATAAGGTTTTACAAGGCTATAGTACTTTACGGCCTTTTTTAGATATAAAGCAACTTCATCATTCACTAAGGTACTGATTACATTTGCTCCGCCGTTGGCATCCAGACTGTACTTCTGCATAAGACGCTTGATATCTTTATCCGGCAGCTCCTTAAGCTCTGAGGCTTTAAGTGCGAGACGCTCCTTGTCTGCCCGGTATTCCTGTTTGAGTGTTTTATACTTGGACTTCAATGCATCAATTTTTTTCTTAAGTGTATCTACTTCTCCTTTGGCTGCGAGGATATCCTTTAACGAAGCACCCTTAAGTCGTTTTTCAAGGGCTTTGGCATCAGCTTGAATCGTATCAAGATCATCGGATTCTTCAAGCTCTTTCGATATCCTTTCCCATTTTTTCTGGGTCTGTTCCACATCTGCTTTGAAGTCTTGAGCCTCTTTGATACTGCGTAACTCTTCTTTGGCCAAAATATCATCGACATCAGGCATACTGAAGCTTGTATCAGTGCCTTCGCTCTTGGCTTCCGCTTTTTCATCTTCCCTTGTCGCTTCTTCTTCCGATGCAGCATAGGCATGGGCAGCTTTTTCCCGTTGTTGATCAAAGGCCAGTGCATTCAAACTCAGCTTTTCGATCATCGTTTTTTTCTCCATCAAAGCTGAAAGACCGAGATCAAACTCCATACTGTCAAACTCTACAAGGTTATGCGTCAATTTATCCCTGTCTGCAATCTCAACCCCGCTGATTTTGATGCGGAGATCGCTTAAAGAAGAACTGAACTCTTTTATCGTCACTTCAGTCTGTAAGCTGTATGACAGTGTCTTTTCCAAGGTCATTTTGGCCAAAGGATCAAACAGCAACACCAAAAAAAGTACGATTGCCGTTGTCAGGGCACCAAAGACACCCAAGCCCCACCAGCGAAAGAGTGCGCTTGACTTTGCTTCTTCATTGAAGAGTTTCATCCAGCGCGTCAGTTTCCACTCATTCAGCTTTTGTCCGATTTGCACACGATACAGTGTCACGATTTTATTCAGGATAAAGAACATAGGTAAAGCCAATACAGTAGAAACTGCCAAAGAACCGGTAATCAGGGTGTAGTTGAAAGAAGACCAACGGATCAATGTCGAGTTATACATCATCGTAAACAGTCCGTTGAACGCCTCATTGGTCAGGATCATATACCCTAAAGACTCAAACAAGGGATCAAAGATATAACCTATCCCCGAGAAAATCACCGAGAATAGAAGGAATAATCCAAAATTGACATTAAGTACAAGTGCAATAAAAAGAATATCAAAAAGAATCAGTGAGCTACCCGGTAAAAAACCAGCGAACATTGCCAATATGACCGCTACGGAGAGTTGCCACGCCTTACCTGAAGAATTTAACGCCTTGAAGAGTTTACGGAAAAAATCAAACATAATCGACCCTTAGATGTAAAAGTCCTATATTTTACACTAAGATAAATACAAAAAGAACTAAAAAGTGAAAACTGTTCTTTTTATATGTAAAGCTTACACAACCTTTTGATGAAGGTAGCAGATCCCCTCTTCATCCAGTTTGTCCGCTACGACCTTACAGAGAATAGGGTTTTTACAGTGGATGTCATTGTCATAAACGACGACATAGACCTCGTCTCCCTCCTGTAAAAAGAGCTTTTCCCCAAACGTCGTATATCGGGTCGCCCCGATACTGATCAACATCTGATTCGGATAATCACAGGCCTTGATATACGAAGAAATATCTTCCAAAGGACCCTCTTCTTCTTGGGTATTCAGTTTATTGACGATCCAATCCAGCAACTCTTTGTAGAAATAGCTGTATCCCGAAATCTCCACATCCTCACCGTATCGGAAAATATCTCCGTTGCGGCGGATAAACGAAGAGATACGCCAATGGTCGAGCATCCCTCCCTCTTCAAAGGTATCAAGGGCTACAAGGTTTTCACTGATCCCCTTTGTGTCTGCTCCCCAATTCTTTTTCTCTGATATCTTTTTAGCCCCTTTGCGACGGATAGAACAGTCATTATAGGCACCAAAATGCGTCGGTCTGATGTTGACGACCTTTTCGCCTTCATACTCTATGTCACACAGCAGTGCTATTTCAGGTTCCATCTGGATCTTGTCCTCTACACCATGCAGAGCCTGTGTCGTAGAAGAGAGAGGATACTCAGAGAGCATACCCTTGTCTGCGTTGGGAAGATAAAATGGAAAGATCCCCTTGGGAGCATTCTCATCATCGACCTTCACATCTTTAAAGTCTTCTGCTTCGCCTGCCTGATCAAGATGTAGGGCAAAGTTCCCAGCAATACCAAGCCCGATAATATTTTTAAAATCCATATTTAGTGTCCGTGTGACTCGGCAAACTCTTCATAAGTCCCTTTGAAATCGACAAAAGAACCATCTTCCTCAAGTCTGATAATACGGGTTGCAAATGCATCAAGCAACTCTCTATCGTGAGAAGTACAGATAACATTTCCTTTAAAGTCACGCAGGGCTTCACCCAGTGCGATAATCGCTTCAAGGTCAAGGTGGTTGGTAGGCTCATCCAGTACAAGGAAGTTCCCTTCTTCGAGCATCATCTTAGAGAGCATCATACGGTGTTTCTCACCCCCTGAGATATTTACGACAGACTTCTCCTGCTGTTCACCGTTAAAAAGCATACGTCCAAGACAGTTACGGATATCTGCAATCTCGCGTTTTGGATCAAAAGCGCGCAACCAGTCGTATAGAGTTCCATCCCCGGAAATCGTCTCGACCGTATCCTGAGGAAAGTATGAAGGCTCTATCGTAGCACCCCATTTGACTGTTCCTTCTGTCGGTTTTAATTCTTCCATGATGATCTTGAGAAGTGTTGTCTTACCGATACCATTTGGTCCGATTACCGCTACCTTCTCACCCGGTTCAAAGCGTAAAGAGATACCGTTAAGCAGTTTCCCGTCACCTTCTCCGTAATCATGAGAGATATCTTTTATCTCAAGAGCTTCATCTCCCATCTGACGTTTTGCCTTGAAGACGATAGACGGATCACGGCGAGAAGATGGTTTGATATCTTCGATATTGATCTTTTCCAGCTGCTTCTGACGGGAAGTCGCCTGTTTTGCCTTCGAAGCATTTGCCGAGAAACGACGCACAAAGGCTTCAAGTTCTGCTTTCTCTTTTTCTGCTTTGGCACGATCTGCCTCAAGCTGTTTCATCATCACGGTTGACGCGATATACCACTCATCATAGTTTCCGGTGAACTGGCGGATCTTCTGAAAGTCCACATCCAGGATATGTGTCACAACGGAGTTGATAAAGTGTCTATCGTGAGAGATAACAACCAACGTACCTTCATGACGCTTCAGTTCGTTCTCTAACCAACCAATCGTATCGATGTCAAGGTTATTCGTCGGCTCATCCAGGAATAAAACATCCGGTTTCGGGTAAAGAACCTGTGCAAGAAGAACCTTGATCTTTGTCGATGATTCTACCGTTGACATAAGGTCATTATGCAATTCTGACGGGATACCCAGGTTTTCAAGAATCTTTGTGATATGTACGTCATACTCATAGGTCGGGTCTTCCTCGACACAGATCGTCTCAAGTTCAGCCAGACGATTATTCGTCTCATCAGACTCGAAATCACCATTGACATACAGGTCTTCTTTCTCTTTGATCGCGTTGTACAAACGGCGGTTTCCGTATAGAACAGCATCCATGATCGTAAAATCTTCAAAGGCAAACTGGTTCTGTCCCAAGACACCTACTTTAAGTCCTGACCCGATAGAGATATCCCCTTCGTACTCATTTATCTCGCCGGACAAGATCTTTAAAAATGTCGTCTTACCTGCACCATTTGCACCAATAAGGCCGTAACGCTTCCCTTTATCAAGTTTTAGGTTTACATTGTCGAATAGGACGCGTGATCCAAAACGCATAGTCAAATTATTTACTGATACCATCTGTTTATTTCCTTGGTTTATAGTTTCTTAGACAAGATTTGTGGCTTTTTGCCTCTCAAATGCTCTGTAAGAAACTCTGTGGGTGAATTAAATCGCGATTATATCCAAGTCGAGGTTAAGTACGCTTTACTTACTGCTTAAAACAATCTTACAGACGATGATTTGTTAATGTTTATTATTATTTATTGTTTATTATTATGTTACAGTTTTACAAATAACTAAGGAGTCCCCATGAAGTCCTTTATCATTTTAATCTTGAGTCTTTCCCTGACGTTTGCTCTTGACGAGACGAGCCAGATTAAGAAAGTCTATCCCCTTCAAAATAGCAGTGAAACAGCCAAACTCCTTTGCCAGATGCAGTCAGACATCACTACCTATCTGCGCAAAACACCCCTGTCGGCCTACAGTTTTTTTGATGAGAGGAGTGCCTCACTAAAGTCGCAGGGCCTTATCACCTGGATACATGGCAACCTCAATCTCGCTTCGATGAGTGCTGCAAAAGACCCCTATATGCGCCTTGCACTTAAAAATGAGAAATCTACTCACTTGGGGGATTACCGATATGATATGTTTACCTTATTGTCGGACTTGTTGTTGCAAATGCAACTAGAATCCGATTTCTCAGGTTCCAAGGAAAAAGCGATTTTAAATACCTTCATCGATGGATATTTCGAGCGTTTAGAAAACGACAAGTTGCAGTGTCCCTGTATTGACGAGGCCTTAAGTGAGGTAAAGGCCAGTGATGTCCTGGTCAACTACACCAAGGTCCAGCATGGAAAACGTATCTTCAAAACAGAGTCGCATAATCTTTCCAAAGTAGATACCGCTACAGCAGCAATGATCACACAAAAGATGGATGCCTATCTTGCCGATGTCGGCCTCTTAAAGGTTAAAGCTGTCGCTTTGGATTCTTTGGGCGACTATCTTCTTCTCAGTGAAGGTAAAAGTGACTCCATTAATGACGATATGGTCTTCAAGCTCTCCTTGAACACACTCCCTGTGAGTTATCAGATCAATACAAAGATGAAAAATAAATATTTTCACAAAAGTCTTTTGGATAAGGCAAAGGCGGTCTCAAGTTTTAATCAAAAGACCTATGCCGGGTTGCTGACAATGAACAAACAGAAGTTCTACGTCAGCCGTATCACACCGGAATTAAAGCTCAGACCCCAATCTGAACAGACACGTGCGTATAAAAACTATGCAGCAGCTCTGGGATACATGCTTGCAAGCTTTCATGCCAACACCCGACTAAACACCTGTAAGGATTTTAGCAAAAAAGCAACCCAACAGGTTAAAAAACGCCTGCTTAAAACAGAGCTTATCTCTATGATTTATGCCTATAACGAGACCCTTGAAGAAAACTGGGAAGACTTTAGTATGCAGCCTCTGCTGACATGTAAATAGGCTCAGGTGATCTTGTCGGCCAATGCCGCTACACTTCCCTTATAGTTTTTCGTCGAACTGACATCAAACTGTACCTTTAAGGAACGGGTTTGATTGATACTCCTTAGAAGGTCCTCTAGCATACTCTCATATCCAAAGACCTTCTCGTATGCTTTAAAGGCTCCGATAAGTACCTGGTCACTTGCCTTGGCAGCAGCTGCCTGCTCTATCTGTGCCCAATAGGCAATTTTAATCAGATGAAAGATAGAAGGCTGTTTCGACTTGACTTTCTCAAACTTCTGCATGACCTGTTTGACTGCAGCCACATTCCCGTTTGCAGCATAGTTCTCTGCTTTTTCATAATATTTCAAAAAACCTTTCTCAATGTCCGTAGTTATTTTTGCGTCTTCAAGATAAGGATGTTCTTCGATCATGTTATAGACCGCTGCATATTTTTTCTCTGCAAAATACTGCATCGTCTCTGCATAGATATTGGCTTTGGCCCTTAATCCTTCGGCAAATTCCTTTTGTTCGGGAAAATACGCCAGCGTATCACAAAGTTTGACCGCATCATAATAGATACCCCCATTAAAGGTCTCCAATGTCTTGTCCTTCATAATCCGGCCCACTTGCATCAGTTTCTCGTACTCATCCAACTCTTCCAAAAAAGGATGCCCGGTGATCAGTTTAAAGGCATTAAAATAGTCTCTGTCTTTGACATGCTTTTGAAACAGGATAAACACATTTCGATTACTGTATAAAGACTTGATAATAAGATTCTTTCCGGGTATCCCCATAAAAGGTTTGAAGAGCTGTTTTATCTTTTCCTCGCTGGACTTGTCATTAATGATACGCCGAATGACCAGAAGTATCTTACTCCATTCCGTCTCCATTTGTTCAAACTCTGCTGTCTCTTTGAGGGTTGTATATTCCTCTGCCAATGAATAAGCCATCATGTATTTTTTATTTTTAACTGCCGTTGAGAAGGTCTGATACAGTGCAAAATCATGAAAAAGCTTTTGGATGATTAAACGCTTGGCAGAAGAGGCTGTAAAATGCTGTAACAGATCCTTTGCCTCGGATGTCTTACTCTCTTGAAGCAGTACCTTCGCTTTTTCATAGGCGGTATGAAACAGGTTCTCTAGACTGGCATATATCTCACTGCGCATCAAGATTGGATTGAGTTCAGCCATCTCATAACAGCCGTTGAAATCTTTTTGCTTCATACATTCTGTGAACATCTCTTCCTGACGCTTCAGTTCATAAATTGGTATCTGTCCATTACTCAGACCAAAGATAAGCAATTGCCGCTCGTCACAATATGCCATCTGTGTGATACCTGCAAGCTGTTTCAAGAAATCGATCTTCAGCAGTGTGTTTTCTTGCAGATCATACAATCCGACCATTCCACCAAGACCGGCGACAAAGAGATAGTGTTCTTCTTTATCGAAACAGACCGCCGTAATATGTGACCCAAATTTTGGCAATCTGCCGATGACCGATGACTTGACAACGTCCCAAATCAATATCGTACCCTCTTTATCCGTAGAAAGAAGCCGCTGCTTTGATAAGAAACTAACAGTCGTTACCGGTTCTTGGTGGGAAATCAGCTTATAATGATTTTTTCGAAAAGAACGATTGAAAACTTTGATAACCTTGTCATAGCCCGCAGTAGCGATCCAACGTCCGTTCTCGTTACTTGCAATAGCAGAGACAGAGTCATAATGATGTGACAAGGTATCGACTTTTTTTCCCGTAGCCACCGACCACATATAGAGTCGGCCTTCCATACCACCCGTAATAAAATACTTATTATCCCGAGAAAACTCTACTGTTTCCACTCCACCGGGATGCGAAGAGACCTCATGGGAAAACTGGCGTTTGACCTGATCAAAAAGCGACACCACTTTGGTCTCTCTGTTATAAAGGCACAGATACCTCCCGTCACTCGATATCGCCATGTTGTTGATATACAAGATATTCGTTGCCAGTTTACTCTTGAAACCGTCAAGAAGTTTGTACTCATCCAGATCAAAGATCCGAAAATCATTTTCTATATCAAGGACAGCCAGCTTTCCATCATCAAGTAATTTGACGGTATGTACCCCATGCTTGATATCGAACTGTCTACTTATCTTCACTCACTGCCTTTAGCACAACATCGTTTAAACTTCTTTCCCGATCCGCAAGGACATGCCTCATTACGAGAGATCTCTGCTTTTAGCATCTCTCCCCTATCATACCGAAGCCTTCCGTCTTCTACAATAAAATAGGAGTGTTCCCTCATCACTGACATCTCTCCGTTTTCGCTGTAATAGGCCCTGAAGGTGACCTCATCTTCGCTGGACGATTCAATCGTCAAACCAATCCATTCGATCTGCTGCTCATTGACTGCTTGGATATCTTCTCTGTCTTGAAGTCGACGTGAACACGTATCATACAGGTATTGACCATCTTTAAGCACGTATGCACTGTAGCGTGAACGCATTAATGCCAAAGCGTCTTCAGCTTCCTGTTTGTTCTCTAAATACTTTCCGCAGCACTCCATATATAAAAGGCCGCTCTGACAGAAACACTTTTTTTCCATGCTATGAGCATATCTAAAACTCATTTGAAATATTATTTAATCCTATACTTTTTCCTGTTTTATTCACCAAACAACACTTTTTTTGTCTGTTTAGCTATTTCCAGCTCTTCATTTGTAGCGATGACAAAGAGCTTTACCGAAGCACCCTCTGATTCAAAAGCGAAACACTTCTTTGTGTTTTTGTTCTTTTCTCTGTCTATCTCAATCCCAAAAAGAGACAAACCATCACACACCATCTCACGGATAAGCGGTGCATTTTCACCGATGCCACCCGTAAATACAATCGCATCGACCTGACCGAGGACTGCCATATAAGCACCAATATATTTTTTTATTCTGTATACAAAAAGATCAATCGCCAATTGATACTTGTTCCCCGCTTGTGCTTTTTGTAAGATCACTCGCATATCATGTTCAGCACAGATACCCACTAACCCGCTTTCATGATTGAGAAGATGTTGAATCTCTTGCATACTGTAATGCTTATGTTCATGTAGATACGAAAGCACTCCTGCATCGATATCACCACTGCGTGAACCCATCACAAGCCCTTCCAGAGGTGTCATGCCCATTGAGGTGTCAATACTTTTTCCCTCTTGAACAGCGCAGGCACTTGCACCGTTGCCAAGATGTAAAGAGATGATGTTCGTATTCTCCGGAGCTTTATCCAATAAAGCAGCCGCTTTATGGCACACATATTGATGGGAACTTCCATGGAACCCGTATCGGCGAATTTTATCCTCAAAAAAAAGCTCAGGTTTTACTGCATATCGATAGGCCTTCTCGGGCATGCTGTGATGAAAGGCAGTATCAAAGACCGCCACCTGTCTGATATTGGCTGAGTGCTGCTCAACTGCCAGTATTCCGGCGATATTAGCCGGATTATGTAAAGGTGCCAGTGGAATGAACTCTTTGAGTCTTTCAATCACTTCGTGATTGATCTCCCGTGCATGGGAAAAAACATCTCCCCCATGAACGACACGATGGCCGACAGCAGAAAGTTCCTCTATCTCCACAATGATTCCAAACTCAAACAACAGGTCAAAACATATATTGAATGCTTCAAAATGGTCTTTGACAGGCAGGTCTTTAGTGTGTTCATTCTCTTCAAAATGAAAATGGATTACCGAGGTTTCCTCTCCGATACTCTCGATCAGTCCCGTACAGACACTCGATTCATCCTGCATCTTAAAGAGTTGAAATTTCAAGGAGGAACTCCCTGCATTGACCACCAAGATCTTCATTCATCTTCTCCGGCCTGGATCGCGGTGATCGCTACTGTATTCACTATATCTGCGACCAGACATCCTCGGCTTAGATCATTCACCGGTTTTTTCAACCCCTGCAAAATAGGACCGATTGCAACAGCTCCGGAAGAGCGCTGTACCGCCTTATACGTATTATTACCCGTGTTAAGGTCCGGGAAGATAAAGATGGTCGCTTCTCCGGCCACTGCACTGTTGGGTAGTTTTTGCATCGCAACGCTTGGGTCTATCGCCGCGTCATACTGAATCGGTCCCTCGACCAAGAGTTCAGGAGCCCTTTGCCTAACATACGCAGTCGCTTCTTTGACCTTTTGTACATCTTCGCCCTTTCCTGAATCACCTGTAGAATATGAGAGCATCGCAATCTTTGCTTCGATACCAAAAGACTGCGCTGTATGTGCCGATGAGATAGCGATCTGGGCCAATTCATCAGCGGTTGGTTCCTGGTTTATCGCACAATCCGCATAGACCAGGACCTTGGTATCCATGCACATAAAGAACAGACTGGACACAAGATCAATATTCCCTTTGGTCTTGATGATCTGTAAAGCCGGGCGGATTGTGTCCTGAGTCGTATGTTTGGCACCGGAAACCATACCGTCGACATACCCCATATGTACCATCATAGTGGCAAAATAGTTGGAATGTACCATTGCATCTTTGGCAGCATGCAACGTCAAGCCCTTTTCTTTACGCTGTTGATAAAACACATCTATAAACTCTTCCAAGAGCTCTGAATGATACGGGTCAATGATCTGTGCCCTTGAAATATCGAGGTTTAAGGATAAGGCCTTGAACTCGATTTCATCTCGCTTGCCCAAGAGCGTAATATCAACAACATTTCGTCTGAGCAATATCTCTGTAGCACGCAATATCCTCTCATCGGAACTCTCCGGCAGAACAATATGCTTTTTATTTGCCCTTGCCTTTTCAAAAAGACCGTATTCAAACATAAGCGGTGTCATGATCTTCGATTCGTAACGGAAGAACCTCTCACTTAACAGTGCCGTATTGACATGCGTATTAAAGAGTCCAATGGCCAAAGCGATCTTCCTCTCACTGTCAGGATGGATCTTGGCACACACATGTTGGACTTGCATCGCTGCCTCAAATGTATCGACTCCGGTACTGATAAGTGGTATGGTAAAATCCTCATTCATCCCCTTAATAAGGTCCATGATCTCTGTAGATGGCACAACACCGCCTGTGAGCAGAACACCGGAGACGGTAGGATGATGCTGAGAATAGTAACTGGCTAAAATACCCAAAAGAATATCTGACCTGTCTCCCGGTACGATCACAAAATCCCCATCGTCCATTCGGGTAATGAAATTTTCCAGCGTCATCGCAGCAATCTTTGAACGTTTAATCGTACGATGCAGATCGATATTTGTCCCATAGAGACATTTACATCCAAGTGATTGCATCACTTCTTGAACCGTTGTGAAATCCAGTTCATCTATCTCTGGCAGTACAAAGGTATTGTCTAAGCTCTCGAATGCCGCTTGTGCATCTGCAAGGTTTTGTGTATCCACTCTGTTGATGAAACTGGCAAAATGAATGCAGCCCTGTTTGTTCAGGACCTCATTCTCTATACGCAATTCTTCATCGATCTCTTTAATGCTTTTGTCCTTTGCATTCAATACAGAGATGAAGGGTGTGCCCAGGTTCTTACTCACCAACATATTCAGATCCTGCAGGATACTCATACTGAAGCACTCTTTATTCAGTCCCTCACACAAAATAAAATCATACTCTTCCTGTAAGGCTTTAAAGTCCGTTATTATCCTTGAAAACAGGCCTTGCATTCCCTTGTTTGAGATCATCTCTTCGGCTTCATCCACACAACAGGAGTAAGCCTGCTCGTATTTCATCTCAAGATTATAATGATCCATCATAAAACGGATATCGCTATCCTCTTTTTTATCTGTCTCGATGAAGGGTTTGAAGAAAGCTATCTTTTCAAACCTTGCCCTTAATATTTCCATCATCCCCATACTGATGATCAAACTGCCCGCATGTGGTTTGACTGAAGAGATATAAAGGCTGTCTGTTTTCATCGTATACTTCTTTTAGACTGAGATATAGTTAGTCGTATTGTACCTCAGATCTTGACAAAGCAATAATTCTAATGAAAAACAGATATAAAACATAAGAAAAAAGAATATTCATATTTTGTTTATGTTGATAGGTCTATTTACAGTTTAGATTAAGAAAACTTATACTAAGATAATCGTCATATTATTCATTTCTGTTATTTACAGTTTTATAATAATATTTTTTTAATTCAACGGAGTGCAATGTGAAACAGATCTATGTAGGGAATATCCCGTATAGTAAAACCGAAGAGGACTTGCAAAATTTATTTGCAGAATTTGGAGAAGTAAATTCAGTTAAATTTATTAACGACCGTGAAACAGGTAGATTTCGTGGATTCGGATTTGTCGAGATGGCCGATGGCGCTTGTGCAGATGAAGCGATTTCTGACTTAGAAGGTAAGGAATTTGATGGAAGAACCCTGCGTGTGAATGAAGCACGTCCTCGTCCCGCACGTCCTCCGAGAGATACTTGGTAAAGACACCTCGAGATAGGACTTTTCCTATCTCACATACTTCTGTTATTCATCCCCCCGTTTATCATATCTGATATCAATCCCTGATCGTCTCTGTTCTCGGCTACTATCAATCCGCCTATATGAAACACAACAAAGATCCATACCACATTGAAGATCGCCTCATGAATCTCTTTGATATCATGTGCCGCTGCCTTTGACAAGCCAAGATCTTGATGGAATGTAATCAGCAAACCACTCATGCTCATGAACGTTAATACTAGGTAAATACCTATGTATCCTGTGCTGACAAGTTTCTTGTGTAGATCATTTCCTCCAAGTGCACCAAAGCCATTTCGGCCACTTTGTGTAAAAAACAGAAGCAATCGGATAAGCAAAAGTACACTCAGAGCGTACCCCAATAAGATATGCCATTCCCACATCGGTGCACGCACTGCTTTGGCAAGGGTTTTCGCCTGTGCGACTGTGATATTTATATCCATGTTGACTAACTGACCGATCAGGATCTCACTATTGGTTTTATACGATAAAAATGTTTTACGTAATAATACCGTACCGATCAGGCTGAGTACCACCAAAGCATGTAACCAGTGCCATATTCTGAAACTTTTACTCCACTTTTTCATCTGATCCCTTTCTGTACAGCGATTAACAAGTATTTTAACAGCTCTTCGTTATGATTACATTAAAATAAAAAATGGGTACACATGCAATTTAAGATCTCAGATGAATATATAGAGCTTTATAAACTGATCAAAGCAGCTGATCTCGTTGACAGCGGAGCCGAAGCAAAGCAACTCATTGCGGAGGGGTATGTCTCCAGAAATGGTGAAGAAGAGACCCGTAAACGGGCAAAAATAAAGGTTGGAGAGGTCATCTCTATCGGTGATGTCACCCTTGAAGTCATCTCCTAACCAATACAAAAGGAGAGTCAATGGCACTAACGGTATATCTTTCGGGTGAGATTCACACTGATTGGCGTGAGGAGATCAAGCGAGCTACGCAAGAAGCGGGTTTGGAAATCAACTACGTCTCAGCCGTCACCCATCATGAGTCCAGTGATGCAGCAGGAGATCATCTCGGTGAGGAACAGCAGCAGTTTTGGCGTGATCACAAGTCAGCCAAAGTCAATGCAATCCGGACAAAGACGATGTTAAAGCAGAGTGATATCGCTATTATACGTTTCGGTCAGGAATACAAACAGTGGAATGCTGCTTTTGATGCGGGACAGTGTGCTGCTATGGATATTCCCTATATCACTTTGCATGATGAGAATATCATCCATCCTCTCAAGGAAGTGGATGCACAAGCCATGGCATGGGCGACTACGACAAAACAAGTCGCTGATATCTTGTCCTATGTGATCAAGGCTTAGATAGTTTTTACAACGATTGCAGAGAGAAGGCCGATCAATCCGCCGAACACTCCTCCCCAGACTACCAGCCAGCCAAGGTGTTCTTTGATGATCTTCTGGATCATCTCTTTAACCATCGATGCATCCAGTTCCTGCATACGTGCATCTATAGCCGCTTCGATCTTATTATTGATATCTTCACTCAAACTTGAGTTTGAAAGGACCTCGTTAATATTTCCCTGGAACGAATCACTTTTCGCGATCTCTTTGACAGCCTGTTTCATCTTTGATTCAAAGGGTGCTCTTAAACCCTCAATCGCCTTTTCTCCTCCAAACATCCCGAGCATCCCGCCAAACGGAGATTCCATGACTGTTTTGGCCAGGGCATCATATGCCGGTGAAAAGTCTGTCTTCTCAATCACCGGTTCCAAGTCCAGCTTCTTTTCCTCCTGTTCTAAAAAGCGCTGCATGTTCTCCGGTGTAAAGAACTCACGCATCATTAAACTTTTGATACTGGATTTAAAAGACTCAAAGTTCTGAGAAATCACCCCTGAACCATATAAAAACGGCACTCTTTCAAACAACATATGCACGGCAAGAGCATTTGTCAAAGCCCCCGATAATGCGAACAGGCCTATATATAAAAGAGGTGTATGTACGGGCTCCGTTGCAAAATACCCCCCTAGGGATATTACTAAAGCAAAAAAGTTTGTCAAAAAATTTTTATTGATCATTATCTCTCCTTAAAATCGAAATTATACACTACTTTATCCGACCATTTTCCCCATCCCGTACAGCTCAAAAAGTAAAATATGGTATCATCAATATAACTTTTTTTGAAGGTCCCTGATGCACCGTGTTACTCTTTTAGTCTTCCTCTGTTCTCTCATATATGCTGACCCTACGAAAGACTCGATGCTAGACAACCCTGCAACAGACCCACTCAATATCACCGTCAACTCCGCAAGCAAGAGGGATCAAAGCCTCTTGAACTCCCCTTCTGCCATGGAGGTCATCTCTAAAAACGAGCTGGAACTTCTTAAATGTAATCGTCTCTCCGAATGTCTGGAATTCGCTACCGGTATCTCCAGCCTCAATGCAGAAGGGAATGTATTTCAAACAAGCACTATCCGGGGAAACACCCTGGTAAATCACAACACACACACCCTTTTACTCATAGACGGCATCCCTATTCGCAACCCCTATAACGGAACCTTTAATCTTGATATAATCCCTTTAAGCTCAATCCAGCGTATTGAACTTCTCAAAGGTGCCAATTCGGTCTTATATGGTTCAAATGCCATCAATGGGGTCATCAATATCATTACCGTCAAAAGTGAGACGGAGGAGATGCTTCGAACCCGTTATGGAAGTTTTAACACTCTACATTCAGAGATTTCAATGGCACATGATTTCACCAAAGGAAGCCTTCGTCTTTTTGCCGACAGGACAAGTTCGGATGAAGCCACCTACTCTATTTATGATGAAGACAATCGCAGCAGAGACTTTGCTCAGGAATATGAGGTAGATGCCCTTGTCGCAAAAGCCAGCTATAAAGACCTCTGGGTACATCTGCAGTTTTATGACCGGCATATAGACAATTACCAGACCCGCGGTTTTGTCGAAGGATTTCCCTCTGTCGATGCCAGAGAAGGCAACAGTGAGCTTGAGTATCTGGTCGCTTTCGGCTTCGATTTGGAGATTGATCGTGACTTTGCATTGAAGTTTAAAACCGCCTATCATGACTGGTCCTTGGACAAACGACGTACATATGCGCAGTGGGAACATGAATCATGGTCATGGTATCACGAGCTTGAGCTTCATATGTTTGAAGACTCCAAGAACCATAATGTATTAGGCATCAGTTTAGAACAAACGAATGCCCAACGCTATCGATCTGAAACAGGTGGTTTTGATGTCGGGGAATATGATGAACAGACCCATAACAGCTCGCTGTATGATAATGGGAACTATCACATCAATGATGCTATTGATCTTGTCTATGGAGGGCGTTATTCCATCTCAAGTTACCGTGATACCATCAACGATGAAGTGATCCATAACCATGATGTCTCCCTGCGGGCAGGATTGCTCTATGCACCCATAGACGAGCTTCGTATCAAAGCCCTCTATTCTCAGGCTTACCGCAATCCGACATATCTTGAAAAGGAGGTGCGTGACACCGGGATATCGCCTAACGTTTCACTCGAGAGTGAAAGGAGTGAATCCTTTGACCTTGTGTTGATCCATAAGCTTGATTCCTTCTATTACAGCGCCGATCTCTTTTATACGGCCATAAAAGAGAAAATCGACCTTGTGGATATCGGCGGTGGTATACAGGAGAATCAGAATACTGACAATATTTACTATTATGGTCTGGAGCTTAACACCAAGTTTTCCCTAAAGGAAGGTCTTTCAGGGTTTCTTGGATACGCTTATACCAAAGAGGATAAGGGAAATGCCGCTTCCCGAACGAATCTCATCTACGAACACATGCTGACAGGGGGAATCTCGCAGCATGCTTTTGACAACCTTCGCTTCAACTCAGCAGTAAAATATCTTGATTCATGGGGGGATGCTTCTGCCTATATTTTAATGAATATCTCTATGGAGTATTCCTTTGAGAGTCTGGAAGGTTTAAGTGTTGAAGCGATCGCTAACAACATTCTCAATGAAGAGATAGACCTTCCCGAAATCGGACGAAACCATCCGAATGTCCCGACGATACCGAAAGATCATGATTCACGCTTCTATCTAGGGTTTAAATATACCTTTTGATACTAAAATGTATATTCTATCCCGAAGTAAAGTTTTGTTGAGTCTGTCTGAAGGTTTGTCTGTTTCAGAGTCGAATTTGCATATACACTGTCCCATTGACGGAATACAAGGTCCAAACCGCCTTTTAATGAGATATCCTCATCCAGTTTATAGCGCACTCCCGCACCCAGGTTTCCCCCTACTTCGGTAGCCATGTCCTTTGTATACCCATTGACTCCCATAAATCCAAAACCAAATCCGGCTTTTACAAATGGAAAGATGTCTTCATCATAGGCAAACTCTTTAATCAGTTCTGCTCCAAATTCATACAATCCCTCGTTCGTACTGTCATAAATACCTTCATCATATGCAAGATAGGAAAAGTATCCCTGGATTTTCACATCAGCCTCTTCCCCGTAACCAAGCTGTAGCTTCAATTCAGTGTAATCATTGCCTACATCATAATTTTGACTTGGGTCTGTAGGCCCCGTATATTTGTTCGTATTGGCTGAAAAAGCAACATCAGCCCCAAAATATAGCTCATTTGCCAACACGTTACCGGCAAGAAGACAAATAAGACTCGCTACAATTTTTTTCACATTCACCCTTTATTAAAAATAGAATTCTAACCTATAAAGGATACAAAATGATTACATTCGTTTTACAACTGCCGCCTATTTGTCATATAAACTCTCTATAATCCATAGCACAGACCCTGCATACCTCATCAATTTCCTTCGCAATGCCGGATGAGAGGTTCTCATATCCTTTTTTTGTCACCAATATGTCATCTTCCGTACGAATACCGATACCCCGGTATGCTTCGGGAATATCCGGATCATCTTCAGGCAGATAGATAGCAGGTTCGATCGTGAGGATCACACCCTCTTCAAATACTATCTCATCTCCCTTCTCATCTTTATACGGGCAGGTGTCATGTACATCAAGCCCCATCCAATGTCCGATACCATGGGGATAATACTTTTTAAACGCCTTTGTCTCGACCAAACTGTCCACTGAACCCTGCAAGATGCCAAGATCAACCATCACCTGAGTGAGAAGACGTTCACTTTTTTGCTGCAGTAGCTGTTTGGACACCCCGGGTTTGATGCTATTAATGATCTTGAGCTGAGCATCGAGAATTCCTTCATATAAGGCTTGCTGAGGCTTACTGAACGAACCGTTTATTGGTGTTGTACGCGTTATATCCGAAGCATAGTAGTTCCACTCGCAACCTGCATCAATAAGCATCATCTCTCCAGCCTTCAATCCTTGAGAATTATCGACATAATGAAGGGTATTGGCATTATTCCCACCTGCGACAATAGTGCCGTAAGCATCATGTTTGGAACCCTCTTTCTTAAAGATATATTCCATCAATGCCTGGACCTCATACTCTTTTTTACCCGGTTGAACAAAAGCCATTGCTGCATGATGTGCCTGCTGAGTGATGAGCAGCGCTTTTCTGATCTGCTCGATCTCATAAGGTTCTTTGATCAGACGTGCTTTTTCCAACACTGTATTCAAGTGCATAAAATGACGCGGTGAGAGATCAATACTGCGTGTATGCATCAGTGTATGGCAGACTTCTTTGACACGATTGAGGTAGATATTGTCGCTGAAGGTGTCAAGATAAAGGTTTACATGCCCTTCAAGTAACTTCGGAAGCTCCTCCTCCAGAAGAGAGATACTATAGGCTTCATCCACTCCCAGGGTCTCTTTGGCTGCCTCTACACCAAGACGCTTGCCCACCCACATCTCCATCTCGGGATTTCTCTCACGTAAAAAGAGAACACTCTTTTCATCTTTTCCCTGTTTGCATAAGAGTAAAAGACAATCAGGTTCATCAAACCCTGTCAAATAATAAAAATTACTTTCCTGACGAAAAGGAAATTCAGTGTCATTACTTCGCGTTACCATCCGTGCCGATGGAATAAGTGCGACACCCTCGGATATCTGCTTGAAGATCTGTTTACGTCGTTTTGAATATATAGTAGTGTTTTTCATACAGTAATTGTAGCGAATGTGAACCAAGGAACCTACATTCATCAAAAAATATCCTATAATAGTATCACCACAAAGAAACAAAGGGGAAAACATGTGTAACATGGGAAAAATCGATAGAATCATTCGTGCCGTCATCGGCCTTGTACTTTTAGCTGCAGCACTCTCAACACCATATTGGTGGTTGGCGATCATAGGTGCCGTTGCTTTGGGTACCTCACTTATCAGTTTCTGTCCGCTTTATACACTGATCGGGATTGATACCGGATGTACACCAAAAGAGAAAGAAGAAGAATAAGACACCCTCTTCCCAAGAGACTTTCTTGGGAATACCCATATCCCGTCAACTCCATCCCAAGACTTTTCTACACTACGGAAATGAAG
>JBFEXS010000007.1:0-36291 GCA_041562555.1 Sulfurimonadaceae bacterium | reverse complement strand
GTTATCTATACTCTAGTAATCGCGCTTATCGCTCTTTACGCTAACCCATTCCTAGGTTAATCTAAAGACACTTTAAAGATGCGGTTTTCGCATCTTTATCTATTCAGTTAAAGCCCTCAATCATACTTTTACTGATATAACAAACTTTCTTCACGATGCGAACGTGGTGGAACGGTAGACACGCTACCTTGAGGGGGTAGTGCCTTCTGGGTGTGAGGGTTCAAATCCCTCCGTTCGCACCATCTTTTATTTTCTATTACTGAGTTTCTTAACTACTATCAATAATTTTGTATAACTCTTTGTTGGCTTACCTTATTTTGTCCATATACTTTATAGCTTTCATACATTCTTATACTCTAAGAGTCCAATAAGCGCCTTTGATCAGTGAGATTTTGGTTTACAGAATAGCTGATAGATGCTATATTACGATTTTAAAAAAGGACAAAGGACTGATATGACGTATTATGTCATCAAACTGCTTATTACAACATTTTTAATCGTTTTGATCTCTGAAATAGCCAAACTCAGCAGCTTGGCAGGAGCACTTCTAGCAGCAATACCGTTGGTGTCTATATTGGCAATGACATGGATGTATATTGATACGGGTAACAGTGAAAGCGCTGTAGCATTCTCTAACCGTATTGTCTGGTTGATTGCCCCATCTATGACACTGTTTATCAGTTTCCCGATTCTGATCAAAAAAGGCATGGGTTTTTATCCAAGTATGTTCATCTCGATCGCATTGACGATCATGGCGTATTATAGTGTTATCTACATTCTTGAAAAGTTTGGATTAAAGCTCTAAAACAGTCATCAATTCTCATTTATCAAGTATTTATCACAGTTATTATCAAATAATGTAATAAATAACATATCAAGATGGTATTAATAAATCTTATGTAAAACTGCAAAAGTATATGTCGTAATATTACATTAAGAGGGAGATGACAATGGTTAAGTTACGTGGAATTTTACTAGCTGTAATACTGATAATGGGAGGGTTCGCCAGTGCATATGATAAGAACCCTCCATTCAAGTTTTCAAAGTTAAAGCTCATAACCTTTGAAGCTGAAGATGGGAGCAAAGAGAAGGCCTATGATCCGTCAACGGATTATAAGATGTTTATCAACTATGAGTTAGGTATGCACTGTGTAGGCTTTGAGATGAGCTACTGTTGTGTGATTCCTCCATACAACTCGATCCAGTCCCAAGCGATAAGAACAGGGAAGCAGGGTGCATTACCGGCATTGATCACCCCGGATGACAATCAAAAACTCTATTATTACACCAAGGATAATTCATATTCTGAAGGGAATAAGATGCGTTATTGGGGTGTCATGAAAGATGTGGACGGAAATGGTCATATGGATGATCCGGGCGATAATGTCGCGAACTATGTTTGGAAACACCTTTATATCTATAAGGACCTTGAGGGAACGATTCCAGCGGGTGCGACGAAAAAAGACAGACTGTATGTGGGGAAAGACATCAAAGTCAAACAGGATTCGGGTCCGACAGGTAAGCATATGGCCGGTGGATATATGGAATATGCCGGTAAGGACGGTGGTAATATCGTCTTTACGGACACCTTGGTACCGGGTGTTGAGAATATTCCTCTGAAACTAACGGCTTCACATATCTGGGATGCTTTGGGACTGCCTTTGACCGCATTTAATGATTCTACACGTAAGGGAAGTATCCGTTCAGTGACAGAGCAGGATTTCCAGCCTTTTCAAAAATCAACCGTACAGTTGCATGATCAAAATGGTAAGCCGATCATTGACAACGGTCAGATTGTCGAATATTTCGGAACCAATCCAGTCGATATCCCTAATTGTTATGCCTGTCACTCAAGAGAGGGAAAAGCAGCACAAATGGCAAGGGATGAAGGTCTAACGGCGAGTGATAAAGAGTATGCCTATTGGAAGACCTATCCGGATGAGAGTGAATATATGGCACGCCTGTCAGAAGCTTCTATCAATATCTTGAGTCTGCATGACAGTCATTACAACACAACCTTTTTATCCGATTATGACCACACGGCTTCTTCAAACCGTCTGGGCAAGACCGGAGAGATCAACTGTGCGGACTGTCACGGGGATAATGTCTCAGGTAACTTGCAGGAACCACGTCCGGGTGCTACCGGATATACGGCTGTCAAGGCAAAACCATTGAGCGAAGCGATCCATGGTTTCCACTTGGGTGTTGTTCCGATGCCTGATGGTGCAGAGAGAAGCCAGTCATGTCAATCATGTCATCCGACACACTTCCAGGACCCATCGATGAACAATGATACGAATCCGTTACGTGTCTCAGACAGATATGGTGAAGGACGTTTCAGTGACAAGGATATCCGTACGAGTGGGGGTGGATGTTATGTGCGCCGTGATGCCCACAGTAACCCGGATGCAAAACCGCCTTTCTTCTTGAACTCAGTGGGTAAGTATCTTCTTGAGAATGTAAGTACACAGGATGAAAAAGGGAATAAAGTCGAAAAGCTTCGTGGGCTATATTGTACGAACTGTCATACTAAAATCGCCCAAGGTCTATATGCCCATGATGATCTTGTCGTAGCAGAGACACAAGAGGGTAAAACACTTCGTGATAAGAGCCTTAAAGAGGTGATTGACGCGTTAGCCGGTGGGGATGAAGATCGTTTCAATGCGATGATCGATCCAAAGACAACGGGCAATAATGAAGTGCAAGCGTATTATACTGAGCATAAATCTGCGACACTGGTGAAAAATGTGGGTAAAGATGGTGCACTGGATCTTAAACCATGGAATCACCCAACGGGTGGAGAAGTTCCATACATGGCTGCTTCGGGTGGTAATGACTGGTGGTTAAGTGCGTCAGAACCACATTGTGCAGATTGCCATACTGCACCATTCGTTGAAAGTATGGGAGGAGAGTATTTCCCAATTGATCAAAACAATAAACATTCACTATATCGTTATTCAAAAGGACATGGGGATATCGCATGTCAATCATGTCATGAGTCAACGCATGGACTTTATTCAACCCGTTATGACGGTAAATCCAGAAGTGTGGATGTTACAACCCACGAACAAGCACTACAATACAGTCCTGATGGAGAGTATGCCGGTCCGGTGACCTGTTCTGCATGTCATACGGTAAATGACAAAGGGGTCCCTGTACAGTTGAAAGGTACCAAATATGAAAAAGATTATTGGGCTTCGGTAACGCTTGCGCACTATATGCGTTCAGGGGATCAGAAACTTGATGTCAAAGCCTTGGTCAAAAAATATCCTTACGATAAATCAGCGCAGGTCGTTGAAACCTCTTGGGAGTAACCTCTCCCGTCTGAAGCAGTCTATCTGCTTCGTCCCCTAAACACTTCAATTAATTTTTACTTCTAAGATGACTTGCACCAATGTCGTAGTACAATAGTAGTAGACGACTTGATTAAGGAGTCCGATATGACAGGTTTATTCTTATGGTTTATCTATATTGCCTATGCGTTTATCCTGACCTACCTGGTTATGGGATTTATCATGGCATTTGAAGTGACTGCTGCAGTCAGTGGCGGAAAGTTCGCCCTAAAGTGGTTAAAAGAGCATTTTACCTACGAAGAGTTTTACTGGTCGGTGATCCTCTTTTATCCTATGATCAAGTTAGGTTACTTCTTTTTGGAGTATCTCCCTTCCGTTTTTACTCATGAGATCCGTTGTCATTTTGATTTGAATGCACTTTTTTATGAGTTGTTTCATAGTAAATAGTTATTGTGATATAATTTATTTTATCACTAATACGAGGATGAGGAGCCGGATATAGAAGCGCAAAAAGATATAGAGATCGCATGGCCAAGCGATGATGCAGTACGTTTGGCAAATGCTATTTTACACACTTACCAAGGTAGTGAATATAGAGACCCTGAACTGGAATTTCCTATGGAAAAGGTCTGTAAAATGTTTGGTAAAGAGTGCAATGCGGATTCTGCGCGGTTTGTGGCATCATTGATAGATGAGATTTTGGGCGAGCCGGTGGCAGTCATCAACAAAGAGCTCAACCACAAACTGATCGAATGGCAGACCTATGATTTCATCACGCTTTTAGCACCTATTGAGATGAGCGGTGGTGTTATCAAGCTGAAAATCAATCTGGATTATCTGACGATAACTGAAAAATTTGTCGCAAACCCTTACCTCGAATTTTAATTTCCTTCCTACTGGACAATCATGGCAAAATATATTATTTTAGACACAGAAACAACAGGTACCGGAGAATCGGACCGTATCATCCAACTGGGGTATATGGTACTGGGCAGACCCAATGAAGGGGTTGAGGTGCATAATGAGTTTTGCTCGAGTGAGATCGAGATCGGCCTGGGTGCCATGGAGACACATCATATTACTCCGGAGATGATCGCCGGGAAACCTGCCTGTATAGATATGCAAGCCTATAGACGTCTTGTCGAGCTTAATTCCGATGATAATTATATGATCATTCATAATGCCCCTTTTGATCTGGGAATGCTTGAAAAAGAGGGGTTCAAGAACCAGATGCAGTTGATTGACACACTGCGATGTGCGAAACATCTTTATACGGAGCAGGAGTTTCATAGACTACAGTATTTGCGTTATGCACTGGGGTTGTATAAAGAGGAAGCTGCAGAGGCACAAAAGCTGGGAGTTGAGATCAAAGCACATGATGCGATTGGGGATGTACTTATCCTTAAGCTTTTTATGTCGGCATTGACCAAAAAGGTCAAAGAACTCTATCCTTCAGATAATCCGATGCAAAAACTGGTCGAGTTGACGAAACAGCCGGTGTATTTGAACAAGCCGCTTCGTTTTGGAAAGCACAAGGGGAAGACAATCGAAGATCTGGTTATCAGTGACAGAGGCTATATCGATTGGATGCGAAAGAACATGGACCTTGACGAAGATATGCAGTATACGATCAAACGTGCTTTGGGGGAAGTCTAAAGGCCTTTGGGTTTTACATACAAGTAGATGCAGGATAGATACGGGAAAGAAGCTGACTCACCAAGTGATTTGATGAAACTGAAAACATTAGTCACTGAAGATAATCATATATTCCTCACTGGTGGTGCCGGTGTGGGGAAGAGTTACCTGTTACGCTCACTTATCGCAAGTTATGAGGTGGAAGGCAAAAAGATAGCGAAGCTCGCGTCAACGGGAATGGCTGCTTCCTTGATCGGTGGACAGACTCTACATAGCTTTTTTAATCTTGGCATCTGTAATCATACTTTTGATCTTGAACGTACAGGAAAGATCACTATCGATAAAAAGCTCTCCAAACTGCTCAAACAGATCGATTTGATTATCATCGATGAAATCTCCATGGTGAGCTCAGGGGTCATGGACATGATCCGACTTCGGCTCTTACAGGCAGATTCAAAGGCACAGTTGATCGTCAGTGGTGATTTCTTACAACTTCCTCCAGTGATCCGTGAAAGCGATAAAAACCGGTTTGCATTTGAAAATCCGGATATCCCGATACAGCGTATTTATGGTTTTGCTTTTGAATCCGAGGCATGGCAACGTTTTGATTTTCAAACCTATAGTCTTTCAGATGTCAAACGAAGTTCAGATTCGGAGTTTGTTCATGTATTGGAGAAAATACGCTATGGTATAAGGGATGATGAGGTTTTGCACTATATTCATTCGCTTATCCGACCAATGCCCCATGACATGCAAAACCATACGCTTCTATTTGGAAAAAATGTTTCTGTCGATCGGCATAATATCAAAGAACTTTCTGCTTTGGATGGAGAGCTTTATACTTTTGAGACCCGAGTTGAGAAGTATGAAAAGGGTGCCAAAGATATGGAGATTGAGCGTTTTATGAATGACTCACGTCTTCCACGATTTTTAGAACTCAAAGTGGGTGCTCCGGTACTTTTTATGCGCAACTCCTGGAACTATTTCAATGGGGAAAAGGGGGTGATTGTACGTGTCAATGAAGAAGAGGGGTATATCCATGTACTTAAGGATAACGGTAAGCTTGTGCGCGTGGAAAAAGAGCGGTATTCCAAAAAACAGTGGAAAGAACAGCTTGTCGATGGAAAGAAGCAGGAGATCGAGGTAAGCCGTTTCGACCTGTTTCAATATCCCCTCTCTTTGGCCTATGCGATCACCATTCATAAGTCACAGGGCATGAGTCTGCTTGACCTTGTGATTGATCTGGATGAGATCTTTGCTCCGTCACAGTTTTATGTGGCGCTTTCTCGGGCGATCTCACCGCAACGCTTAAGTCTGTTGGCAACACGCAGGCCGATAGAGAGTTTTATATTTGCATCGCAAAGTGCTGTGGAGTTTTATCGATCGAACTCCCTGGCAGAGGAGTTCTAGGAGAATTATGATGAGCTCGTGCCAAGTAGGAGGTTTAGCAAGAGCGGCCTGTAAGATCAATGATCTGATCTTTATTCTGAATGACCTCTAATTGTTTTGAGGGTGACATTGTTATCCTTTCTATAGAAGTCTTTGAAGCTTCTAATTGATATTGGATATCAAAATTGTAGGAAAACATAGCTTAACATTTTATTAAAATGATATTCATTATCAATAAATGGACTTGATCGCTGTTTCATTGTTATAGACCGTATTATATTAAGATGTTCGGGAAGTCTGTAGGAATAAAGAACAGGGAGAGACTCTCTCCCTGAAGATTGGGTGTATGAAGAAGCCTGTATTTAGGCGAAAAGATCACCCATGATCCCGCGGAACCATTCACGGGTCGCTTTCGCTGTTGTTTTGGATCTGAATTTACCATCCGGACCTTTTGGTACATGTCCTGCACCTTTGATCACTGTACCGTTCCATGAAAAGTCATGGGTTACCATGATGCCCTCTTCAGGTTGATCACCTACCATAGAGTAGCAGACATTACCCGCCTTGATCGTAGCTGTTTTTACCGGTAAGGTATAGGATTTTCCATGAAGTCTGTGACCCAGCTCAGCTGCACACTGCTTAGCTGCCCATACCGCTGTCTGCCCTGAAGGCGGGATAGCATGGCCGACAACATCACCGACTGCATAGACATTGGCATCGGTTTTCGTCTGGAATGAACACCCATTCATAAGAACCTTACCAAAGTTGTCCTGGCTTGTCTCAAGACCGGCCATCTCTATAACCGGGTTTGCTTTATTGTATGCGATAAGATTCAGTACTTCATATTGTGCCGTCTCTTTATCGCCATCCATCGTATAAGAGACGGTTTTCTTGTCCGGATCGACATCTGTCACACGTGCTCCGCCATGATGTACGATATAATCGCCGTACAGCTCTTCCCATGCTTCTTTAAAGGCTGCACCTTTGGCGATCTTTCCAGTCTCATTCAAGATGATGACCTTACCTTGTATTTCCTCTTTTTTCATGTAAGCAGCGATCATACAAGCACGCTCAAATGGTGCAGGAGGGCATCTGAATTTTCCGGCAGGAACCGTAATGATCACATCTCCATCTTCCATATTTTGAAGTTGGCGCTCAAGGACAACGTGCTCTCTTCCCGGGATCAACGCTGCCGGTGCAACACGGCGGATATGCTCGATCTTCTCTTGTGACCAGTCTGGGAATTGCGCTCTATAGTTGTATTCAATACCCGGGGAGAGTACAAGGTAGTCATAAGCAATCGTACCTTTTGCTGTCGTTACTGTCTTTGACTTACGATCAATGGATGTCACTTCGGAGTGAAGCATAGCGTATCCGTTCTTCTCAATGGCCTGATCGTAGTCATATACAAAAGTACCGAGATTAACACCTTTGAGTTTTCCAAGGTTTGTATTGGAAAAAGGGCATGACATAAAGGTGTCATTTTTTTCGATAATCAAGATGTCGAATTTCGGATCGATCTTCTTCAGTTCTTTTGCAACGGTTAGGCCGCCAAAACCACCGCCGATGATGACGACCTGATGTTTACCGATTGTATGGGCAGGAGAAGCTTGAAGGGATGTTCCTGATAATGCCGTTGCCGCTGCTGCAACACCTGTGATTTTAAATACACTACGTCTTGAAATTGCCATGTGATTACTCCGTATTAAATTTTGATTGCAACAATGATACATCAAAAAAAGTAATTATTGCAAGTTCTGTTTTGATAAAGTTAACTTATGTGATAAGTATGTGATTAAACAGTTTGAGTATAAGTAAAAAATATACGATCATTAGATTTACATCTCTTTGTGATAAAAATATATATAAGCAAAAAAAATAGACAGAAATCCCTTGAAACAGGGGTTTTCGAACATTGTTCAGTGATAAAAAAGTGATAAATATGGTATGCAAATAATAAATATAAGTAGATGAAAAATGTGGTTAAAAACCGCTTAAGGATGAGGCTGTTATGATTTTTTCATTGGCAGAATAGAGGTTTTGCCTATCTGCTTCAAGACGGGAAGTCCTCTATTCATAAGATGGTATATATAATAAGGAGTACAGATGCAAAGGCGTGATTTTTTACGTGTTGTTGGAACAGGTGCTGCAGTCGTGGCAGTTTGCCCTTCAATGATAGGACAGACACTGTATGCAGATGATGGACGGCTGTATAAGGCATATGAAAAGGTACAGTTGGTAGACGCGGATGGGAATCCGGTCAAGGCTTCTGATCTTGAGACAGAAAAGACGTATGTCTTTAATTATCCTCAGGTAGCAGTTCCGTGTTTTTTACTTAACCTTCCTGAAAAAACGGAACAGAAAGTGAAACTCAAAAGCGAAGACGGGACTGAATATATATGGAAGGGTGGTGTAGGTAAGAACAATAGTATTGTCGCCTATACGGCAATATGTCCACATCAGCTTACCCATACGAACAAAGAAGACAGTTTTATCTCCTATATCCCTAAGACAGGCAAGACGATGGCTTACAGTGAAGGGGGAGTGATCGTCTGCGGTTCTCACCTTTCCGCTTTTGATCCCAAACGCGGTGCAGTAAATCTGAGCGGCCCGGCAACACAGCCTCTTGCATCAATTGTGCTCGAACATGTTGAAGACGATACGCTTTGGGCAGTGGCCGTACTGGGACAAGACAAGTTCCACGAGTACTTTAAAAGCTTCAAGTCAGAATTTAAAGATCAATGGGGTGGAAAACGCAAGGCAAAGAAGATTGTCTCTTTTAGTGCACAAACGGTGGCCATAAGTGAATATACCAAAGAAGTAGTCTCTTACTAACATACATAAAAGGAAAGAACATGAAAAAGATAGTGGTACTGTTAATCAGCCTGAGTTTTTTGACATCAATATCCGCCGGAGAACAAAAAGAGCGTATATCAGATATGAAACATATGGCGGATGGGATGGGTCTGATCATGAATGGTCTTTTATACAACTATCCTGACAACATTAACGCAGGTGTAAAGTACATTCAAGAGGGGGTCGATAACATCCATAAAAAGGGTGATCTAAAGAGCTATCTTCCTGAGGATACGGCTTATGCATACAAGTTTGGTGAGAAGAGTCTTCGTCGTATCATGGAATACTCGAATGAACTGAATACTGCAATGGAGGCCAAAGATTTTGATGCAGCCTTGGAAAGTGCATCCCTTCTTATGCGCCAATGTAACTCATGCCATTCACGCGTTCGCGGTTGGTAAACTTCAGGCGCATCGGCGCCATAGCTTCTTCTATACCTATAAAAATAATGACGCGATAGAGTCTTGTGCCGTCTCTATGATCACATTCGCCCCTGGAAGATAAGAGATCAGTCCTGTTCCGATTCCACCCCAGAGCACTGACAGTGCGACGATACCGATGACGACAGGTGTAAAACTGAAGGCGAGGTTGTAACGCTCCTTCTGCGGATAGAAATACATCATCGCGATCACCTTGAAGTAGTAATAGATGGATACAAAGGCAGCGAGTACACCTATAAGCGCCAACCAGGTAAGACCTGACTCAATAGCAGCAGTGAAGATATAAAACTTGCCAAGAAAACCGATGGTCGAAGGAAAGCCGGCGAAAGAGAGCATGAAGATGGACATCATTGCGGCAAGGATAGGGCGCTCATGGGCAAAGCCCTTGAAATCCTCATAAGTCGTGCGTTCCGTATCCCAATGGGAGAGATAGCTCAGTATACCGAATGCGCCTATGGCAGAAAGAAAATAAGCCACGAGATAGAAAATGATTGAAGGGGCGGCAGAGGTGTGCATTGCTCCCGTCGCAGCGAGTGCAACAAGCATATAACCACTATGTACAATCGAAGATGCAGCGAGCATACGTTTGATGTTCTGTTGCGCCAGGGTGAGTAGGGAACCTCCGACAAGGGTTATGACTGCAGCAAATATCAGGAGCGGATCAAAGATGGGGTTAAGGGCCTGATAATCAACCAAAAAGATACGCAGGGCAATGGAAAAAATAGCGATCTTAAATGTTCCTGCCATAAAGGCGGTAATAGGCAGAGAAGCTCCATCATACACATCCAGGGTCCATGCTTGAAAAGGAACGGCGGAGATCTTAAACATGATGGTGATCATCATCAGCACTCCTCCGATCAATACAAGCTCATACTGTTCATGGGTACTCAGATAGGTGTTGATATCACCGATATGGGTCGATCCCACTTGGGCATAGACAAAGGCGATGCCCAAGAGAAAAAATGCACCGCTGAAGGAGCCAAGTAATAGATACTTAAAGAGTGCTTCCGATGCTTTGACATTGTAACGATTGAGCCCTACAAGGATATAGACGGAGACGGAAGCGGATTCCAAGGCGATAAAGGCTGTAAGAAGTTCATTGGCCATAGAAAGAAGCATCATCGAAAACAGAGCAAACAGGAGTAAGGAAAAGGTCTCTGCCATATAAAACTTGGTCGCCTGCATAAAGGCCCGGGCCGTTGCGATCATCAAGAAGCTGCCGACTAGGAAGATCATATTGAATAATGCGGCAAAGGTATCAAAGCGCAGCATATGATTGAAAAGCTCAGGAGCGATATCGATGGCAAAAAGCTCGCCAAGATAACTGATCTGAAAGTAGATCGCAGAAAGTATGATCAGCAGTGTGAGGTAAGATAGAACCGTATTGCTCAGACGGGTAAAAGCAGCGACAAGCATCATGATGACAGCACTTCCCCCAATGATGAGAAGAGAGATAATAATATTACTGCTTAGCATGCATACGCTCCTGATAGGTGTGTTCACCGGCCGTCGGTTTTAATTTTTGCAAAAAATATGAGGGAAAAACACCCATTGCCAAGATGAGTAGGGCCAGGGGAATGAGAGATAAAAGCTCATAGGGATGCAATTCGGCAAATGTTTGACGTTTCTTCTTCCCAAAGATGACTTTTTGCATCACTTTGAAAATGAATAAGATCGCGACCAGAAGGGTGGTTGCCGCAATAAAACCGGCAGCAAGGCTGTAGTTAAAGGCACCGATTATCAGCAATAGTTCGGAGACAAAACCACCGGTAAGGGGGATCCCTACAATACTCAAGGCAAAGAACGCAAAAAAGATCGAAAAGATCGGTGCCTGATGGACGATACCTCCGAGGGTATGGATATGCAGGCTCTGAGTACGTTTATAGATCATTCCCAGCATAATGAACAGGGCTGCTGAAGATAGGGCATGAGATGCGATCATATAAAAGGCTCCCAAGTGGGCATAATAGTTAAAAGCGAAGATGCCCATGATGACCAATGAAAGGTGTGAGGCAGAGGAGTAGGCAAAAAGTTTTTTGAGCTCACGCTGCTGCATCGCAGCGATCCCGAAATAGAGCATGCCGAAGAGTCCGAGATAGACAAAGAAATTGCTCAATTCATAGGCGACATCTTCAAAGAGGGTGAAAACAAACCTCCAGATCGCATACACTCCCAGCTTTGCCATCAGTGCGGACATGACCACTATGGCTCCTATTGGAGCCGCTCGATAGGTCTGAGGCAGCCAGGTATGAAAAGGAAAGAGCGGTATCTTTATGGAAAAGGCAAATACAAAGGCGGCAAAGAGCAATAAGGCATGGGATGGTTCAATATGCAAGGTGTGAATGTAGGCGAGAGAAAAATCCCATACCTGTGTCTTTTCATAGGAGGAAAAGCCAAGATACAAGATCGCAACAAGCATAATAAGGGAACCGAAGATGGTATACAGGGTGAACTTCATACTCATAAAGTTCTTATTCTCCCGTCCAAACAGTCCGATCAAAAAAAAGATCGGAAGCAGCATGGTCTCCCAGAAGAGATAAAAGAGGATGAGATCTAGTGAAAGTGCTGAACCGGTCAGTCCTCCATGGACGATCAGCAGGTTAAGCCAATACCCTTTTCTGTCCAGGTGCCAGAAGGAGAGGTAGAGCAGGGGCATGATAAGATTGGTCATCATCACAATAATCAGGGAGACGCCGTCTATTCCAAGATGGTAGGTGATACCATAGGCCTTGATCCAGTCATACTGTTCGACGAACTGCATCTGCTCGCTTACCTCAAAGTGAGCATACATCCATAGGCTTAAGGAGGTGGTAAAAAGAGTGACCCCAAAACTTGCGTATCGGATATAGCGTACATTAAGGGGCAGCAGATACAAGAAGACTGCCGAGAGGATAGGGATGAATATCAACAGGGAAAGGATGTTTTCCATCTTAATATCCTCCAATAAAGAGATAAACGAAGATGCCGACTATACCGCAACTTATATACAGGGCATAATAACGCACATTCCCGTTTTGTATGTAATCGCTATAGTAAGAAAGCTTTTGGTATCCGGAGCTGAGTTTATGTATCAGCCCATCGATAAACTGTTCATCCATTTTTCTGACAATAAAGATACTTGCCCAGTTAAGGGGTCTGACAAAAATGGTATAAAAGATTTCATCGATGTAGAACTTATGTTTGATCGGATTGTCCAAGAAACCTAAAGAAGGATCCTTGGAAGACTCTTTGTAATGCGCATAGGCAAAATAGATGCCTATTGAAGCGACAAGAATATTTGTCCCTAAGAGTAGAAATTCCGTAGTATGAGAAACGCCTACGCGGATATCAGGCAGGTTTAACCAAAGGGAATAGGTCTCATTCCCTCCAAAGAGCACAGGTAGGTTGATAAAGCCTGAAAAGAGTGCTCCTATGCCGAGTATGAAGAGTGTAAGCTTGATCATTCTTCCTTGATCGATGAGGTGATGCTCCTTCTGCGTCGGTGAGATAAATACAAGTATCAGAAGTCTGAACATATAATAGCTGGTCAGACCGGCGGTAAGAAGGGCTATCGTGAAGATAAGGTAATGCTCCGAAGCGAAAAGATGGTTCAATATTGCATCTTTGGAGAAAAATCCGCTAAAAGGAGGTATACCCGATATCGCGAGGGTGGCAATAAGCATCATACTGTAGACAAAAGGCATCTTGTTTTTAAGGCCTCCCATCTTTTTGATGTTTTGTTCATGATGCAGGGCCAGGATGATAGCTCCCGCCCCCATAAACAACAGGGCTTTGAAAAAAGCGTGGGTAAAAACATGAAAGATACCGTAAGAGTAAGCACCTAGACCAACGGCCATAAACATATATCCCAGTTGGGACATAGTCGAATAAGCGAGTATCTTTTTGATATCATCCTGACGCATCGCGATGAGTGCCGCAAGTAGGGCAGAGGAAGCACCTGTATAAGCAATAAAAAGACCGATTTCTTCAGTAATGGCATAGAGAAAATGAAAACGTGCTATCAAATAGACTCCGGCAGTGACCATCGTCGCTGCATGGATAAGTGCGGAGACCGGGGTCGGTCCCGCCATGGCATCAGGAAGCCAAATATACAGCGGTATCTGTGCAGATTTACCCATGGCCCCGACAAAGAGTAAAAAAGCAATAAGATTAAGTCTCTCAGAGGAGATAAGATGGATGTTGGTCTCGAGGCTGTTGAAGTCCAAGCCCATATGTCCGATAGAGACAAACAGCAGTGCCAATCCTGAGATAAACCCAAAATCTCCAATACGGTTTAGGATAAAAGCTTTGTTCCCTGCTTGGACATTCCTCTCATTGTCAAAATAGAAACTGATGAGCAGATAAGAACAGAGCCCTACACCTTCCCAGCCGATAAAGAGCATATAGGGATTGTCAGTCAGGATCAACAGGAACATAGATGCCATAAAGAGGTTGAACCAGGCAAAAAAACGTGCATATCCTTCGTCTTCTTTCATATAAACGTGGGCATATAGATGGATGATAAAGCCTACAAAGCTGACAAAAGTGAGCATAGCAGCAGATAGAGCATCGAGTCTCAAGCGTGCTTCTAGGAGAAAGCCTTCGATGTCCAGCCAGATATAAGGACTATAGCTAAAAGGGGTCTGCTGTATGATAAACTCAATGATCAGTATCATGGAGAGGAACAGACTGACAGCCGGTCCGCCCAGGCCGATAATCGTATAGATCTTCTTAGGAACATCATTATTGTATTTGGAAAACACAGAAATAAGCATGATGGATAGTGAAGAGAAGAAGACAGCACCGACAATCCAACCGAGAAGATTAGTCTCAAACATGGTGTTTGTCCTGTTTAAGCAGTTCAAAAAAGTTGGCATCCAAAGAACGTGCATTTTTAAAGAGCATCACAAAAAGAGCCAAGAATATGGATGCCTCAGCGGCAGCAATGGCAATGATCATAATAGCCATGACCTGGGCATTGAGGTCCAGGAAATGGTGTGAAAGGGCTACAAGGGCCAAGTTGACGGCATTGAGCATAAGTTCCATAGACATATACATGACGAAGATATTCCGCCGACTGATGACACCTACAATACCGATAGAGAAAAGCAGGATGGAGAGGATCATAAAATATCCAATATTAATCATGGCCATGCTCCTTTTTTGCCAGGATGACCACACCGATAAGAGAGATCAGCAAAAGAATAGAGATCATCTCGAAGGGTAAAACCCACTTGTCAAAAAGGAGAAGTCCCAAGGCCTTGATATCTCCAAAGTTTCCAAGACGTAAAGGTGCGAAATCAACCCGATTGATTGCCAAGATCAAAAAAGCGCTAAAGGGAGATATCAGGAGACTCATGAAGAGTACCCATTTGGCTTTATTGGGTTCGTGTGGGAGGTTCTCATCCTTGATATTCAAGAACATGATGATAAACAAGATCAAAGTGACGACAGCTCCAGCATAAATGATGATCTGTACCAGGAAAAGAAAACTTCCTCCAAGCAAGGCAAAGAGACCTGCGATGCTCAGCAGAGTGACGATCATACTTAGAGCAGAGTTGATGGGCTGACGGAAATAGATCATTCCGAAGGCAGAGCCTAATGCCGTTATTGCCAGAATAAAGAATATAACAGTGCTAAGCACGGGAGTCCTCCTCACCGAAGGCACCGCGGTTTTCGAGGAGTTTGTCCTTGTTAACGATAAAGTCTTCTCTATTTTTGGCAACAATAGAAAAGATACCCGTATCCATACGAATGGCATCGCAGGGACAAGCCTCGACGCAATATCCGCAAAAGATACACTCCAGAAGATCAATGTCAAAGCGTGCAGGCTGTTTTTCATCTATGCCATCCAGACGCTCTTCGGCTTCGATGAAAATGCAATCGGCAGGACAGGCTGTAGCACACATAAAACAGGCAACACACCGTACACTGCCATCGTCTCTATGGGTTAGTCTATGCATGCCACGGTATCGATCGGTGATATCCAGAGGTTGGGATTCCGGGTATTCGCAGGTCGGAATACAGCTGGTGTCATTTAGATTCTGGGTAAACTTGGTAAAGGTGACCTTCATCCCAGAGAAAAGAGCCCATAAATAGGTCTTGTCTTTGATTGAGTTTCCATATCTCGGAACAACTTTTATACCCATGTTAGACTCCTAAGACAACGACGACTGTAGCCGTTATAAAGATATTCAGCAGGGAAAGCGGTAGTAATATCCTCCACCCCAGATGCTGGGTCTGGTCGTATCTAAAACGAGGAAACGTCCAGCGTACCCATACGAAGACAAAATTCATAAGCATCACTTTGATGGCAAAGCTAAGGATCTGCAAGATCATCACAAAAAGAGCATTCTGCTCCGTATTCATGCCCGATGAGAGCAGATAAAACAAAAAGCTTTCCATTATGATGACAATCAGGGTGATGATGATTGTGGCGTAATGGGTCTCTTTTTGCCTGCTTGGATCACAGCTGTTATTGTGCTTCATCCATGAGATAAAGCTTAAGCTGATCAAGGGGATCAGAAATATCAGTGACATGATGATCAAAGGCATATGCTCACGCATGATTTGCGTGTTAAGCCAAGGGATCTGATATCCGCCAAACAAAAGGGTTACGATAAGTGCACTTGCCGCAGACATCGCAATATATTCGCCCATGAAAAAGAGGGCAAACTTCATCGCAGAGTATTCCGTATGGTAGCCGGCTACGATTTCACTCTCGCCCTCGGCTGCATCAAAGGGAGCACGATTGCTCTCTGCAAAGGCAGTAACGATAAAGATGACCCCTGCGAGAGGTTGAAGTATGATACCCCAGGCAGGGAGAAATCCAAAGAGGAGTCCTCCCTGATAGGTCACCATCTCATTAAGGGATATCGAACCATAGGTTATCAGTAATGAGACGATGGAGAGGCCCATAGCTATCTCATAGGAGATGACCTGGGAAGAGGCGCGAAGGGCTCCCAAAATAGAGTATTTGTTATGACTGGACCAACCGGCAATGATGATACCATAGACTCCAAGCCCGGCAAAGGCAAAGACCCAAAGAACACCCATGTCGATCGGAAGTGCTTGAATGTGATAGGTATACTCACCCAGGGTGATGTCGTCGGCATAGGGGATGACCATGAAAGAGAGAAAAGCAGAGGCGAAGACGATCATCGGAGCCAAAATATAGTAGAAACGATGTTTGACATGTTTTGGATAGAACTCTTCTTTGAAGAGAAGTTTTAACATATCGGCAATAGGTTGTATCAGCCCTCCAAGGCGTACGCCCTTGATATTACATCGGTTAGGACCCAGTCTGTCTTGTATTAAAGCAGCGACGCGTCTTTCCATCCACACGAGCAGAGGTATGGTCGCAAGTGTGAAGAGTAGAGTCAGTATAATAGGAAAAAGGATCATGAAGTTATGCATCAGATTTCCCTGCCTTCAGGGGGGATATCCTCATAATGAAAGCCGAAACTCTCGTGTAGGTATTCCTCCCAGATATTTTCCACACTGCTCGGCGAGGCGACAAGCTCATGAATCAGTGTTAATATCCCTTCGCGTTCATTACACAAACCTGCTTCATATCGCTGAAGGATATTGTCAGCATTGATCAGCGTTCCTTTATGTTCACTATAGGAGTTTATTGGGATCAGGAGCTCTTTGTGTTTACAGTTGTCAAAGGTGTGAGAGGCGATGTGGATCTCTTTTTTATGCACTAAAAACCCTTGTACTCTAGGGGTAGGGTGTATGAAGGACTTATGATTGAAGTTGATGATAAATTTTGTTGTATCCAAGGCGCTAATGAGTGATGAGGTAGAAGAGTCAATCCCCAGTCTCTTGACGCCGGCGAGATTCGCCGATCGGTCATTTCGGCGCAACCAATCATCTCCAAAGTTCTCATCATAGTATCCATCTTCATAGGCATTGATCTGCAGTTCGAAATGCTGAGCAAGTAGCATGATGGCACAAAGCTCTTCTAGAGAGAGGGAAGGAGAGACTATAAGCAGAGGTTTGAACTCGTTCAACACATGAAGAAGATGTGCTAAGGCAGCTTCTTTGGAGATAGGTTTATTATGTTGATAGTACCCGTCCAAACGCTCCAGATTCTCCTCTTTATAGGATAGTCTTCCCTCATCACAGATAAAGTGACCATTAATATTACTATTGATACGTGGACGAAAACGATAGAGAGTGTCACTCTTGTATTTTTCTTGATTATGGTCCAGATAGATGTTGCATCCTTTGGCACATCCGTGACAGATACCCTTGGCTGAATGCATAAACCAGACCCGTTGTTTGAAACGAAAATCCTTTGAAGTGAGTGCGCCTACCGGGCATAGGTCGATAATGTTCATTGCATAGGGGGTGTACATCCCCTCACCCGGGAGAGTAGAGACACGGGCGTCATTGCCACGGCCGATGATGGCAAGCTCATTGGTATGGGTGATCTCCTGGGTGAAACGGGTACACCGTGCACACAGGACACAGCGCTCTTGATCCAGGATGATATTTTTACCGATGTCAAGCTTTTTGTCTTTATGCTTTTTCTGCTCCTTTGGACGACGGGACGCATGCAGACCAAACTCCATATAGTAATCCTGGAGACTACATTCTCCGGCCTGATCACAGATAGGACAGTCAACAGGATGAGAAAGCAGCTCAAGCTCCAGTATCTTACGTTTTACATCATTAATACCTTCATTTTTTGTACTGACAACCATGTCTTTTTTGATCGGTGTATCGCAGGCGACTTGAGGACGCTTTTGTCCTTCGATAGATACCATACACATACGGCAGTTCCCATCGGGTCCTAAAGCATCGTGATAACAAAAATGGGGTACATGTATACCATTCTTCAGCAGTACAGGAAGGAGTAAAGCACCCTCGGGAGCTTGAATCTTTTGATCATCTACGATAAAGGTGACCATTTCAGGCATGTTCTGCTCCTTTGGTGTTCTGGATATAGGTTTCAAACTCATCCCTAAAGCGTGAGATAAAACCGTCGATGACCATAGCGACTGCCGGTGCGAAGACGCATATTGTCTTGCCGTTCATCGTCTTGGATATATCACTGAGCAGATCAAGGTCATCAAGTTTTCCCTTTGCTTGCAAGATGTTCTCAAGGATCCCGTCTACCCAGGCAGTGCCTTCTCTACAGGGGGTACATTGTCCACAGGACTCATGATGATAAAAGGCCAGAAGGTTTTTTAGGGCAGAGACCATACAGGTGTCTTCATCCATGACAATCATACCCCCTGTACCCAAAGCAGAACCTATAGCTCTCATGGATTCATAATCAAGCTTGGCAGTTTTGACTTCGTCTGCTGTCAATACCGGCGTAGAAGCACCTCCGGGGATGACGGCCTTAAGTTTTTTCCCCTGCTTGACGCCTCCGCCGATGGTATCAATAAACTCCTGCATGGAGGATCCGAAGGCCAGCTCATAAATACCGGAGTTGTTAATATGCCCACTGAGGCCAAAGAGAAGGGTGCCGGGGCTTTTTTCTGTTCCATACGCACGATAGGCATCGGCACCTTCATAGATGATAAAAGGAATGGAAGCGATAGTCTCTACATTGTTGACCAGAGCCGGTTTGTTGAAAAAGTATTCAGGAGATGGAATATGGGGCTTGAGACGCGGATGACCACGATTACCCTCCAGAGATTCGATGAGCGCAGACTTCTCTCCGCAGATATAAGCACCTGCTCCGCGGTGTACCGTAATATCTACGCGATAGTCAAAACTCTTAACCCTTTTTCCAATCAACCCTTCGGTATAGGCTTCGGCAATGGCTTCATTAAGACGATCGGCAAAAAACTTGTACTCTCCACGGATATAGATATAGGCATCATGGGCACCGATGGCGTAGCAGGTGAGGATGATCCCTTCAATAAGCAGGTGCGGGTCAAACTCAAGTATCTGTCTGTCTTTGAAGGTACCCGGCTCACTCTCATCGGCATTGACGATAAGATAGGTGGGGTCATCGCTGCTTGAGAGTAAGCACCATTTGGCTCCTGTCGGCGCTCCGCCTCCACCTTTGCCTCGCAGCCCGCTTTTTGAGACCTCCGCTTCAAGTTCATAGGGTTTCTTTGCAAAAGCTTCCTCCAGTCTGCTATAGGCACCATGCTCCTTAGCGACACTGAGCATATGAAAGCCCTTTATGTCAAAGTGCCTGCTTACGATCTTCTGTATCATTTCATACACCTTTGCAGCAGTTGTCTGGTCGATTCGGGAGTCAGGTTCTCATAATACTTTTCATTGAGGGCCAACATCGGTGCACCTCCGCAAGCACCGAGGCACTCGACTTCAGAAAGTTTGAAGTGAGCATTACTCTCATTGACTTTTAGACCGGTCTCTTCTTCGATAGTCTTGATGATTTCTGCCTTGCCACACAGTTCGCATGAAAGTGTCTTGCACACCTGGATATGATAAGGAGGGATAGGTTCAAGATGGAACATCGTATAAAAGGTCGCAACAGAATAGAGATGGGCCTTGGGGACATCCAACTTGTGTGCGAGATAATCCATCGCTTCAGATGATATATACCCCTTTTGATACTGTACCATCCATAGGCTTGGAAGAACCAGGGATTTTGGATGGGGATATCGTGGAAGCAGGGCATTAAATGCTTTTTCGTTGGCTTCATCAAAACAAAAACTCATCGGTCCATCTCTCCTGCAATGATATTGATACTCCCAAGGTTCAAGATCGCGTCAGCCAGCATGCTGCCTTCGACCATCGAGGTATAGGCTGACATAGCTAGAAAACTTGGTGCTCGTACCTTAACCTTGTGTGGGTATCCTGATCCGTTTGAGACAATATAAAATCCAAGTTCTCCGTTAGTGGCTTCGATAGAACTGTAGTACTCCTGTGCGGGTACTTTGACTCCTTCATAGATGAGCTTGAACTGATTCATTACTCCCTCTATACTACCATAGACTTTCTCTTTTTCAGGCAAGATAATGGACGCATCATCAACGCAGATTTTGCCATCTGGGATATTCCCAAGGAGCTGTTTCATGATACGAAGGCTCTGGTTTATCTCTTCAAAGCGGACCATAATCCGATCATAGATATCGCCTACTGATCCGAGCACCACATCAAAGTCCAAGTCTTTATACAGGTAATAAGGCTGTGCAGTACGCATATCATAATTGACACCCGAAGCACGTAGGTTTGGACCGGAAAGCCCTCTGGAAATTGCTTCATCAGCAGATACGGCACAGATGTTCTGAGTACGGTCTTGAAAGATACGGTTGTGCTCTATCAGACTCAGGCTCGTGGAGACTCCCTCTTCTATCTCTTTGATAATCTGTCTAAGATCACTCTCGTACCCTTCATACAGGTCGTAACTCATCCCACCGATGCGCATGTAGGAATTAGTCAGGCGTGCACCGGTGAGTTTGGAGAAGAAGGTATAGGCCGATTCTCGAGGATTGTAAAGGTACCAGTAGTTGGTAAGCGCGCCCATATCGACCAGTTGCGCTGCCAGGCAGACGAGGTGATTGATGATACGTGAGAGCTCCATGACTAACACACGGATAGCAATGGCCCGATCAGGAAGAGAAATACCGAGCATCTCTTCGACACTCTTGGCAAAGGCGATATTGTTGGTCGTAGCTGAGCAATAGTCCAGCCGGTCGGTATAAGGGATGATCTGATTGTAGGTATGGTTTTCACATGACTTCTCAAAGCCTCTGTGCAGATAACCTATCTCGGTCACATTGGCAATAACCGTCTCACCATCCATGGCACAAAAGTTTCGGATAGTACCATGGGTGGCCGGATGAGAAGGACCGATGTTGATAAACATCAGATCCCTGCTGGGTTCACTGTAGATGCCATTGTTGTCTTGTGTCACAAGTCCCATTTCCAAAAGACGGGCATTCATCTCCGGCATGAGGTCTTCCGTCTCGGTACACAGCTGTCCTTTTGTCGTCGGATAATCCTTGCGGAGGGGATGCCCTTTAAATTGAGAATGGTTGAGCACGCGTTTGAGATTTGGATGGCCTTCAAAATGAATGCCATATTGATCATAACACTCTCTTTCTAGCCAGTCGGCACTTTTATAGATACTGCAGATGCTTTGGCACCTTTCTTGGCTTAAAAAAGCCTTGAGTATGATCTTCTCTTTGAAATCTTTGTGTCGTATGATATAAGCGATGGCAAATCGTGATGGCTGCTGATGGATATAATCCAAATAATCGATGACCGTGATGTCTAAAAGGTAGGTCCCTCCAAAGGTGAAACAGTTTTGGACTGCCTTGAAAATCTCCTGTTCATCTAAAAGAAGTGTAGAAGATTTGGAGATGAACTCTGCTTTTTTAAAGGTTTCACGCATGCGCTTAATCATTATCCAGCCTACCTACAAAGTCACGTTTTCTTTCTTGTGAGAGGGATTCGTCTTTCAGGCTCTCCTGTATGACCATTAGCGCATCCAATACCGATTCTGGGCGGGGAGGACAACCAGCGACATATACATCTACGGGGATGATCTCATCGATACCCTGAAGCGTCGTGTAATTGTCGTAAAACCCTCCTGAACAAGCACAGGCACCCATGGAAATCACCCATTTAGGCTCGGGCATCTGATCATATATCTGTTTCAAGATAGGTGCCTGTTTGTAGGAGATCGTCCCTGCAACGATAAGTAGATCTGCCTGTCGGGGAGAGAAGCGTACGACTTCGGCACCGAAACGGGAAATGTCATGTTTGCTGGAGGCGGTAGACATGAATTCGATAGCACAACAGGCAGTTCCAAAGACAAAGGGCCACAGGGAAGATTCTCTAGCCCAGTTGACTGCTTCATCCAGGCGCGTTGTCACTACGGCATCCCCTAAGAGCTCTACTCCCATTTAAGGGCTCCTTTTTTATAGATATAGACGAGCCCGGCAAGTAACAGTAACATAAAAGTGAACATCTCAAAAAGACCAAAATAGCCAAGGTCTCTTAGATTAACTGCCCAAGGAAACATAAACAGGGTCTCTACATCGAAAAGAATGAACAAGATGGCAACGAGATAGTACTTCACATTAAATCGTTCGAAACTGTCTTTGACAATAAAGCGAACACCGCTCTCATATACCTCGTTCTTAGCTTTCCCCTCGCTATGTCTGTATCCGAGTTTACGGCTCAGATGGATCATAAAGGGAATAAAGAACAAAAGAAAGATAATCGTGCCTGAGGCCAATGCAAGTTCTGTTGTCATGGTATGCCTATCTAGATAATATATTAGGATAACTAATACTATCTTAGTGGGCGAATAGTTAATATATGTTTAAATAAATTGTTAAATTGTGAAATAGATAGGTTTAGGGAAGATAAATTTTATCAATCATCTCTTGATATTCGGATTGGGCACAACTCTCAAGGGTAATACCTCCGCCGCTTTTGTAGATAAGCCCCTGAGGGGTGTTCTGGATGAAGCGTATCATCACAGCTGAGTCAAAGTTCTCTCCATCAAAGATACCAAAGACACCGGTAAAATAGTCCCGTTGGTGTCCTTCGACTTCCTGAATGATCTCGACAGTACGTTTTTTAGGAGTACCGCTGATACTACCGGCAGGTAACAGGGTCTGGATGATCTTGGAGAGTTGTGCAGGCCAGTCATCTCTGAGTCTGCCTTCAATCTCGGAGCTGACCTGCAGGAGTTCCTTGGAACCTGCATGGATCTTATCGATGTATCGAAAGCGATTGACCCTGACGTGGTCTGCAACCATGGAAAGATCATTGCGTAAAAGATCAACGACCATGATATGTTCTGCCATCTCTTTGGCATTGGCAAGTATTTTTGCCTCCGCATTATCAATGGAAGCATCGATAGTGCCTTTCATAGGGTAGGTAAAAATACTATTATTACTAATCCGTATAAAACGCTCCGGAGAGAAGCAGACAAATTGATCTTTTACTCGCAGTTTGAAAGGGGCATTGGCATAGGTGAAGATCTCTTTGAGATTCAGTTTTGATGTCATTGGAGTGGAACAGGTATAGTTTAAGAGGTAAGTCTCACCGGATTTGATCTTTTCTATGATCGTGTCAAAGCCTTTTTTGTACGTGCCAAAGTCTTGGGGAAAAAGGGTGAACTGATGATCATGTGGTGTGTAGTCTGTATAATCAAAGGCAAACTCGATGTCTTCAGCTTTCAGTTCGTCAAGTGTAAAGAGATGTGTCTCATCTGCCTTGAAATCAGTATAGAAAAGAAAAGGGACCTTTTGTGCGGCGAGTTCGGATAGTCGGTGCATCAGCCTAGTGTCAGCTTCTTTAAGACAGCCATACGCATAAAGACACCGTTCTCTACCTGTTGAAGCACCTTACAGCGTTCATCAGAGAGCATCTCATCATCAATATCGATATTCCTGTGAACCGGGCCGGGATGAAGCAGGATAATATCTCTGTCTCCTACAAGTTCCTTCGTTATACAGAAGTCGCTGGCATAGTCTTTGAGAGACGCATAGGTAGGATGTTCATGTCGCTCTGTCTGGGTACGAAGACTCATGATGGCATCGACATCATCAATGATCTCATCAAGACGATGGGTATGACGCAGTGTGGTGCTCGGTAAAAAGTGAGGTGGGGTGACAAGAATGACCTCCATACCCAAACGGGTCAGGAGATCGATATTGCTGTTTGCGACACGGGAGTTCTTGATGTCACCGACAATAGCGATCTTTTTCCCTTCTAGATCGCCAAAATGCTCTTTGAGTGTAAAAAAGTCAAGAAGTGCCTGAGTTGGGTGTGCATGTGCTCCGTCACCGGCATTGATGATTGCAGCCTTGGTATGTTCGGAGATTATTTGAGGGACTCCCGCATTGGCATGTCTGACGATAATGGCATTGGGCCCCATAGCATCCAGGTTAGCAGCTGTATCCGTTAATGTCTCGCCTTTTTTAGTGGAACTTTTGGCGACGTCCAGGTGAACCATCTGCGCCCCAAGACGTTTGGCAGCGACTTCAAAGGAGGAACGTGTACGTGTAGAGTTTTCAAAAAAGAGCGTGATGATGATCTTGTCTTGTAACAGTGGAACGATATGTCCCTGTTTAAAACGTGCAGCATCATCATAGAGTGCTTGGATCTCGTCGAGGCTAAGTTCTCTGGTAGTGATAAGATGCTGCATTGTTTTCCTTCTGTATGGGTTACTGGTGTAATTATAGCTTATTTGCAATAGCTTTCATATCATCTTGGACCGTCAAAAAATCATTTTTGTAAAAGGGTGCAGTGACCTCTTGAAAGCTCTCTTTGTCTTCATATAAATTGATCGCCCAAGTATAGGAAATGTTTCTGTTATCAAGAAGATGGCGGTTAAGGAGAGTGTCGTTGATAGAACCTAGTCTGCTTGGAACGACGAGCAGGACGGATGCATGAAAGAGATCGATCAAGTCTACGATGAAGAGATTTTCTTCAATCGGTACCATAAGACCACCTGCTCCCTCTATAAGTACTACGTCGCAATACTTTTCTAGCGTGTCCAATTTTTTCTGGATGTAATCAAGGTCTATGGTTGTATCGCCTTTTGCAACGTAGGGGGCGGCGGGAAGTCTAAACTGATAAGGAACTATAGTGTCCAGGTCGAGAGCCTCGAGTGCGGGATTGAGCTCTTTGGCAAGGTTAAACAGCTTGGAACCGTCTAAGGGAAGTGTCTCAACACCGGTCTCGATAGGTTTGAATACACCGACTTTAAATCCTTGCGAAGCCAACTCTTTCAGAAGAAGAGTTGTAGTATATGTCTTACCGATATCAGTATTTGTTGCAGTTATAAAAATACGTTTCGCCATGATGAGATTCTTTCGATATAATTTCGTAATTATATCCTTAGAAATGGAAAAATATGGAAAATTTTAATGAAACTTCGTCGGAAGCGACGCGGTTTGAAGAGTATGCAAGCTTTTTTGTCCAAGAAGTAGGTTCAAAAGAGGGACCGATATCACCGGTTATTGCACAATCAGCATCATTTGCTTATGGAGATTCGGCAACCGGCGAAGGGATCTTCGATGGTTCCGTTAAGAAACCTCTGTATGCCCGTGTCGGCAATCCAACGGGTTCAAAACTGGAAAACATCCTGGCGAAAATGGATGGTGGAATAGGGGCTGTTTGTACAAGCTCGGGTATGGCAGCAACTACTTTGGCAGTCATGTCTATCGTCTCCAGCGGGGATGAGATCATTAGTGTAGGCGGACTTTTTGGCGGAACCTATGCACTTTTCACGGAAACGCTGTCACGTTTTGGTGTTTCAACAAGTTTTTTTGATGTGGATGAACTGAATGGTATCGAAGCTGCCATCACCGATAAAACAAAAATCATCTTTTTGGAATCTGTCGGAAATCCGAATATGCGCTTGCCGGATATCAGAGCAATCGCTCAGATCGCTGATAAGTACGGGGTTGTCCTGATGGTAGACAATACGATTACTCCGATGAGTGTCAAACCTTTGGCATTGGGTGCGGATATTATTGTCTATTCGACGACAAAGATCATTTCAGGAAACGCTTCGGTACTTGGTGGTGCAGCAGTTTTTCGTGCGATAGATGTCGATGGTGAAGATAAGTTCAAAACAGAGCGTTACAAAGATATCCATAAGTTTATCAATAAGATGGGTGCTATGGCATTGATCCCAAATGCCAAGAAACGTGCAATGCGCGATTTCGGGATGAGCGCATCGGCTTTTTCATCGTATTTGACAATGTTGGGTCTGGAGACGCTTCCGCTACGCATGGACAGAGTGGTCTCAAGTGTAGAGAAGATAGCCATCGCCTTGGATAAGGCCGGATTGGATATCAATCATCCTTGTCTTAGCAAGCATCCTCATCATGAGCGATATCAAAAGGAGTTTGCGCGAGGGTGTGGGACGCTATTGACCATTGACATGGGAAGTAAGGAAAAAGCCTTTGCCTTTTTAGATAAGACAAAACTGCCGACCATAACGGCAAACATCGGGGACAGCCGCACATTGGCTCTACATATGGCATCTACGATCTATAGTGATTTCGATGAGGAACAGCGAAGCTTTTTGGGGATCACTCCGGGGCTGATCCGCGTTTCTATCGGTCTGGAAAATCCAGATGACATTATCGAAGACTTTCTTCAGGCAGTAAAAGCATAGTTTTTTTGAGGCAGACCCCTGTCTCATGCATTAATTTCCACATTTAAGCAAATACACACCCTTTACTTGATAAATTACACACAATAGAGATTTATAGACTATAAGGAAATAGACTTTGGCAACGAAAAAATCATTGGAATTTGATGATGAATTGGCATTGAAAGAGCCTGAAAGGTATAAAGTGTTGCTTTTAAATGACGATTACTCTCCTATGGAGTTTGTCGTTGATATTTTAATGACGATCTTTCACAAGTCCTACGCAGAGTCTGAAAAGATTATGCTTGAAGTACATAAAAATGATAAGGGACTTTGTGGTGTCTATCCATATGAGATAGCAGAGACAAAGGTTGCACAAGTTACCAAAGTATCAAGAGAACAGGGATTCCCCCTAAAAGCAATCATGGAAGAGGAATAAAAATAATGATTAGTAGTGAATTAAATGCAATTTTTCAAAAAGCGCTGACATATGCGAAAGATCAGCATCATGAATACCTGACGATTGAGCATGTGTTTTTTGCGCTTTTAAGTTCAGATGAAGGGGTCCGCATCCTAAAAGAGTGCGGGGGAGATGTTCATGCTATGCGTGAGTCTTTGGCAGCTTTTTTGATGCAGAATATGGAACCCCTACCTGAAGGTGTGGAGCAAGAACCCTTTGAGACGGTAGCGCTTTCCCGTATGATCGATCAGATGATACGTCATATTCAATCGGCACAAAAAGAACATGCCTCGGTGGGAGACCTGTTGGCAGCACTGTTTGAAGAGAAGCACTCTTATGCATTGGCGCTCTTGGAACAGCAGGATATCTCACGGGTAGATATATTGGAAGTTATCTCTCATGAAGACGTCAATATGTCTGGATCTGAAGAGCAGGATGAGACTTTCTTGAGTAAATATACCATGGATCTGTTGGACGCAGCCCGTTCAGGAAAGATCGATCCGGTTATAGGGCGGGAGACGGAGATCGAAAGGGTTGTGCAGACCTTATGTCGACGTAAGAAGAATAATCCGCTTTTTGTAGGTGAACCAGGGGTGGGTAAGACGGCTATCGCCGAAGGCTTGGCACTTCGTATCGTCAATCAGGATGTGCCGGACATCATCAAAAATTCTTCCCTGTATGCCCTTGATCTGGGTGCGATGTTGGCAGGAACGAAATATCGTGGTGATTTCGAGAAGCGTCTTAAAGGGGTGATGGACGAGATCAAGAAACAGCCTAATGCGATATTGTTCATCGATGAGATTCATACCCTTGTGGGTGCAGGAGCAGTCAACGGTGGAAGTATGGACGCCTCTAATCAGCTTAAACCGGCTTTGGCCTCAGGTGCGATGAAATGTATGGGTGCGACGACCTATTCGGAGTTTAGAAATATCTTTGAAAAAGATCGTGCGCTCTCACGTCGCTTTGCCAAGATAGATATCAATGAACCGTCTTTTGAGGATTCCGTACTGATTCTCAAGGGAATCCGTCCGAAATATGAGGAACACCATAAGGTAAAATATACGGATAAGACTCTACGCTCTGCAGTAGAACTGTCCAAAAAATATATCACGGACCGTTTTTTACCGGACGTTGCAATTGACCTGATCGATGAGGCAGGAGCATCCTTTCATCTGCTTAAGAAAAAGCGTGCAACGGTCACACCTCATGATGTTGAGCGTATTATTTCAAAAATAACCGGCGTTCCGACATCACGTATCAGTGAAGACGATACATCAAAACTCAAAACACTAGAAGCCGATATCAAAAAAATGGTTATCGGACAGGACAGAGCTGTCGAGTTGGTATCACAGGCGGTCAAGCGTTCCCGTGCCGGTCTGAATCCGGATGACCGTCCTATCGCATCCTTCCTTTTTGCCGGTCCGACAGGAGTTGGTAAGACAGAACTGGCGAAGAGCCTGGCGGAGACCTTGGGAGTACATTTTGAACGTTTCGATATGAGTGAGTATATGGAGAAACATGCACTTTCCCGTTTAGTAGGTGCACCTCCGGGGTATGTAGGATATGAACAGGGCGGTCTTTTGACTGAGGCGGCACGAAAGCATCCTTATATGGTATTGCTTTTAGATGAGATCGAAAAAGCGCATCCTGAACTTATCAACATCTTGCTCCAGGTGATGGATAATGCCAGCTTGACAGATAATAACGGCTTCAAGGCAAGTTTTAAAAATGTTGTTATCATCATGACCTCAAATGTCGGAGCGACGGAACGTTCGGTGATGGGATTCAATTCAGACTCTTCCCTTTCTCGTAATGAGGCTTTGAAGGATTTCTTTACTCCTGAGTTTAGAAATCGTTTAGATGCAGTAATCGAATTCGCACCATTGAGTTTGGAAGTGGTAGAAGGTGTCGTCGATAAGTTTGTCGCACAGTTGAACGAACAGCTCAAAGCGAAGAAGATATCTGTTGTACTGACTGCCAAGGCAAAAACATATTTTGCTGAAAAAGGGTATGACAAAGAGATGGGCGCACGTCCTCTTAACCGACTTATTCAAGACGAATTGAAAAACCCGTTGACAGACAAGCTGTTGTTTGAAGGTATCAAAGGTGAGATTGAAGTTGATATCGAAGAAGGTGAAGTTGTCTTAAAAGAGGCAGTCAGCTAGAGAGAAGGCTTTTGATCCAGATCCCCTATATCCGCAATGAACTCTCTTTTCCCCCTGTCTCTTCTGCGACTGAGGATGGGCTTTTGGCTTACGGGGGAGATCTCAGTCCCAAACGATTGATCTTGGCGTATAAAAACGGTATTTTTCCTTGGTACAATACAGGTGACCCAATATTATGGTGGTCTCCTGATCCCCGTCTTGTACTCTATACCGATGAGTTTATTCTTCGAAAATCCCTTAAAAAACGGATAAAACATTTTGAGGTCCGTTATGACACGGTGTTTACACAGGTGATGCATGAATGTGCATGTGCCCCCAGAGACGGGCAAGAAGGGACCTGGATCATTCCCGAAGTCATAGAAGGGTATAGTATATTACACGATATGGGGTATGCACATAGCGTGGAAGCATGGCAGGAGGGTAAGCTTGTCGGTGGACTTTACGGTGTCTGTATCGGAAAAGTGTTTTTTGGAGAATCGATGTTTGCCAAAGTAAGTGATGCTTCCAAGGTCGCTTTTGCAGATCTGGTAGAAAGATTGAAAGCAGATGGAGTAGAGATGATCGACTGTCAGATTTCATCTAAGCATTTACAATCTTTGGGCGCGCGTGAGATCAGTCGTGTAGAGTTTATGCAGCATCTTACCAGGAGTGTTAACAAACCGTTTACTTTGGAAAAATGGCATTAGGTTACATCTTGATGATTATAGGCTTTTGTTTGATGAATGTCATCAAATATTGATAAATATTAGCTGATTTTAAGTTTAATAGTTTTAAACTGATTCCATCTTAATCAATGGAGAAATGAATGAAAAAGTTAATCGTAAGTATTGCTGCAGTAGCAGCATTAAGCTCAGCAGCAATGGCTGGTGTTAACGCACAAACAGGTTGTGGTCTTGGTTCTATGATCATTAAAGATGATTCTACAGCACTAATGCTGGCACTTCAGGCAACAACAAACGGAACATCAGCAAACCAGACTTTTGGTATTACTTCAGGTACTTCAGGATGTAAGAAAACTAAGATTGTTATGAATGAGCGTGCTGAAGAGTTTGTTGCTTCTAACATGGATCAGCTTGCAAAAGAGATCGCAATGGGACACGGTGAGTCAGTAGACACTTTGGCTGAGTTACTTTCGGTAGAAGACAAAGAAGCATTCGCATCTGCTCTTCAAGCAAACTATAACAGCATCTACTCTAAAGATGATGTGAAAATGGCTGAGGTTCTAGATACAATCTCTGCTAGCTAATTTCATTTTACAAACGGGAATCCGTTTGTAAGCCCTTCACCTATTTATCTTCAAAGGTCTCCTCTTTGTTACGTTTTTTCTTTTTTATAAGCTTTTGTATAACGGTGTCATATGCTGATAGTCTGAAGTATATTTCCCTGGCGGATGACAAGAAGCTCTTTGAAGATCGATATTGGCACCTATTGTTGCATACACCGAGTATAGGTGGTACAAGTGAGATCGATGATGCACATTTCTTCCTTTCAGAGGAGGGCTTTGAGAACCCTAAGGCTGAATTGGAAGCTACAATTGAGGCGCTGTATAATGAGACCTCGTTTGATGATAAGGCAACGGCATGTCGTTTTCCTGCCCGAAAGCAGTGGTTAACACAGGAGTTGGGATTAGAGGGGTTGCCGAAAGTCGAATGTAAAGCGTTTGACGCCCTTGTTAAACGGATGGACCCTCAATCTGCGACACTTGTTTTCCCTTTTGCCCATGTAAACTCTCCCGCATCGATGTTCGGGCATACATTTATTCGTATTGATTCTTCCTATGAGTCGAAGATGCTCTCGTTTGCTATCAACTATGCAGCGGGCGCAGATCCGGATAAGGAAAATGGCTTCCTCTTTGCCATCAAGGGTCTCCTTGGAGGATATCACGGGAACTATTCATTACTTCCTTATTATGAGAAACTCAAAGAGTACCGGGATAGTGATCAGCGTGATATCTGGGAGTATGATCTTGACCTTACGCCGGAAGAAGTGATGCAGATGGTACGACACATCTGGGAATTGAAAGACACCTATTCCTGGTATTATTTCTTTGATGAGAATTGTTCATACAATATGCTTTGGCTGATCGAAGTTGCCCGTGAAAGTGTTCATCTGCGTGAGGACTTTACTTATCACGTGATCCCTCCTGAGACAGTACATACAATCTATAAGAGCGGTATTGTTGATGCAATGCATTACCGTCCTTCGAAGCGTACCACGCTTTTGGCCTATGAGGAAGTGCTTGATTCGGATGAACGGGAACAGAGTGTCTCACTCGCTCAAGGTATATTGGATCCGGAGGCGATCAGCAAAGATGAGATGCTTGATATGCAGACACGACGCTATATCCTTGAGGCGGCTTCGGAACTGAATCAATATTATTATATGAATGCAGCGGTGAACAAGGAAGATTATCTACGATATTCACGCAGTATCTTAACCCAGCGTTCAACACTGGGAAAAGGGGAAAAACTTCCTATTCAAGAGCCTGCGAATCCCTTGGAAGGACATCAGTCGACACGACTTACTGCACAGACGGGATGGCGTAACGGTTCAGCTGCCCAGTTCCTTGGCTGGCGACCGGCAAATCATGATATCTACGACAGTGATGTAGGGTATATGCGGGGGACACAGATTGAATTTTTAGACACGCTCGTACGTTATGAAGATGAGAAGCTCAGGCTGGAAAAACTCACGCTCTTATCTATTGTCTCCATTGCACCAAGAAGTGATTTCTTCCAACCTTTTTCCTGGCGTATGAAGAGTGGTTGGGATACGGATTTTTTAGATGATAAAAGTCGTTTCATGACCTCGGTTGGAGGAGGTTTGAGTTGGGGGAATGAGTATGGATACGTCTATTTCACACTTGATCCCCTCTTTTATATGACTTCCAAATTTTATGCGGCTGTGGGTACAAGCGCGGGAGCAGCATTATATGAAGGAAAGATGTTCAAGACGAGCATGGAAGGAACACACCGTTTCTATGATAATGGAGAGGAACAGTGGCTAGGAAAAGTATCACAAAATATTCGATTGGCTAATAATTTGGCGTTAAAACTGCAATATGACTATGTCCAGAAAGCTCCTCTTGTTGAAAAAGAGGAGTGGAATACATTTAAATTGAGTTTGGATTACTTTTTTTAAAGATAATGTAACGAGAATGAGTTATAATAGACGTACTTTTACAAAATGACAAGGCATTAAAAATATGTATATCGAATCACTGAATTTTTCGCTCTGGGCAGATTTCATCGAGCGTGATTACCTCGATGGCGAGTTTAAAGAACTGATTGAGAAAAAGATTATCAACGGGGCAACATCCAATCCGGCAATATTTAAAAATGCGATTTTGACATCACCCGCGTACAAAGAACAGCTGGCGACTCTCGATGGTTCACCCAAAGAGAAATATGAAGCATTGGCCATTACGGATATCCAAAAGGCGGCTGATATTTTGAAACCTCTTTATACAGCCGGCGATGACGGATTTGTCAGTATCGAGGTAGACCCGAATCTGTGCGACGATGCCGAGGGTACGATTGCTGAGGGTGAGCGTCTTTATAAGATGATAGACCGTGAAAACGTGATGATCAAAGTCCCGGCTACACAGGCTGGTTTCAGAGCTATGGAAGAGTTGACAGCCATGGGTATCCATGTCAATGCTACACTTATTTTCTCACTTGCTGATGCGATGGCGTGTGCCAAAGCCTTTGCCAAAGGTGCTGAACGTTCAGCTACGGCAGTATATACGGTCATCTCTGTCTTTGTCTCACGTATTGACAGACTTCTGGATGAGAAGATGAAGAATGCAGGTCTGGCTCAGGGTAAACTTGGCATCTATAATGCCGCACGTATTTATAATATTGTTTCGACGATGAATGTCCCGAGATGCCGTGTACTCTTTGCAAGTACCGGGGTAAAGGGGGATGACTATATCCCTTCGTATTATGTGGATGAACTGATCGGTATCAATTGTGTGAATACGGCACCGATTGAGACAATTCATGCTGTTGTTTCCAATGGTGATATGAGTGAGAAGCTTCCGCTTAATGAGGAAGAGATAAATACACATCTACACAGCCTGCAGCAAGCAGATATCGATTTTGATGCCGCACTTGCTGAATTGAAAGCGGATGGATTAGAACAGTTTAAAGATGCATTTGCACAAATCTTAAAAGAATTGGAGTAGCGATGTCAGAACAACAACCAAGTGTAGAGCGAAGAGCTCCGGCAGCAAATCCTAATGTCCAGCAGTTGACCTTTGAGACTCTCAAAAAGATCCGTGGATACCTTCAACGTATGATCGATGCAGGCGGATCGGATTTGCATATCAAAGCAAATTCGGTGGTACGCGCACGTATTAACGGGGATATTATTCCCCTTTCGGGAGAGATCCTTTCCAAAGAGGACGCACTTACTTTTGCGAAGGAGTTATTGCGCGGGCGTTTTAACGAGTTTGTGAAGAATAAGGAGCTTGACCTTGTTTATCCATATGATGAGAAGACGCGTTTTCGTGTGAATATCTTTTTTCAAATGGATGGGGTATCGGCTGTATTCAGGGTTATTCCCGTTAAGATTCTTTCGATTGATGACCTGAACCTTCCTTCAGTCATTCGCCGTTTTACCGAGGTGGAACGTGGATTAGTCCTTGTAACAGGGGTTACAGGTTCGGGTAAATCGACGACATTGGCTGCGATTATCAATGAGATCAATTGGAAAAAACGTAAACATATCATGACGATTGAGGACCCGATCGAGTTCGTCCATAAAGATCGAAAGTGTATTGTTAACCAAAGAAGTATCGGGCAAGATACGCATAACTTCTCCTCTGCGCTCCGTGCAGCTCTTCGTCAGGATCCTGATATCATCCTGGTCGGGGAAATGCGTGACCTTGAGACCATTGAAATTGCTCTGCATGCCGCAGATACGGGTCACCTGGTCTTTTCAACTCTGCACACCCTTGATGCAAAGGAGACGATTAACCGTATCATCTCGATGTTCCCGGGTGAGGAGCAGAACCGTGTACGTCTGACGATGTCATCGGTTATCCAGGGAATCGTTTCGCAACGTCTGATCCCGACACTTGATGGAAAGCGTACCGCGGCAGTAGAAGTGCTGGTCCGTACACCGCGTATCGAGCAGTTGATCATGGAAGGGCGTGATGTTGAGATCAAAGATGCCATCGAAGAAGGTAAGGAGATTTATGGTTCACAAAGTTTTGACCAGGGTATCTTAGACCTGTATCAGGCGGAAAGGATCTCAAAAGAAGAGGCCTTCACCTATGCAACATCTGCATCTGACCTTAAACTTCGCATGGAAGGTCTGGCTTCAACGATGACCAAAGAAGCGCCACTTGCCGAAGGTGAAGAGGCACCGGAAAAAGTAGAGAAGGTCTTTGATGAGGATGAGATCTTCGATATTAAGCAGTAGCATACTTCAGGTGTGAGAGTAGCGTCTCTCACTTTTCCTTTTAAGTTTTATCTTATTTTAAAAACCATTAAGCTATAATTCGCCACATTTTTTTAAAGGACACAACATGCTAGAAGGCATTATTAGAGAGAGTATTGGTAAGAAGGACGCTAAAGCACTTCGCCGAGATGGTTATCTTATTGCTAACATCTATGGAAAAGGCTTAGAAAACATCCAAGCTGCATTCAAATCAAATGATTATATCCGTACAGTTAGAAATAAAGAAACGATCGCATTTGATGTAAACGTAGGTGGTAAAGAGCTTAAAGTTGTTGTACAAGAGTATCAATCACACCCGTTAAGCGGTGAGTTAGTACACGTGGACCTTATGGTTGCTCAACCAGGTGTTGTTACAAGATATATGGTTCCGGTTGATGCACAAGGTGACCCGATCGGTCTTAAAAACAAAGGTATGTTACATATCGCTAAGAAACGCCTTGCGGTACGTGCAAAAGTTGAAGATCTTCCGTCAAGCATCGCTATCAACGTTGCACCATTAGACCTTGGTGATTCAGTTCTTATCCGTGACCTGGAAGCACCTGCTAATGTTCAGTTCTTAGACGCAGATCGTGTATCTGTTCTAAGTATCATCAAAGCGAAGTAATCATCGCTTTGAAACTTAAAGGGGTGCTTTCTGCCCTTTTTCCCTCTTTCCCCCGTAAAAACAGACAGATGACACTTATTGTTGGTCTAGGTAATCCTGGCATAGAATATGAGAAAACCCGACATAATATCGGTTTTATGGTTATTGATGAGCTGTTAAGCAGAAATCCCCATCAAGAAGTGACTAAAAAGAGTTTTCAGGGTGATACCTATAAAACTTCCAAAGCGATCTTACTTAAGCCTACAACATATATGAACCTGTCGGGTAAAAGTATTGCCAAGGTAAAGCATTTTTACAAGACGCATCGTACCATTGTTATCCATGATGACCTGGATCTTCCCTTTGGTGCCCTTCGTTTTAAGCTTGGGGGCGGTCACGGCGGTCATAACGGCCTTAAATCGACGGATTCAGCCATTACAAAAGAATACATTCGTGTACGAATGGGAATAGGGCGACCGAAAAATAAGGGGGAAGTCTCCTCTTTTGTGTTATCATCCTTTTCACAAAAAGAAGAACCTTGTCTTGAGTCATGGATCAACAAGGCAGCAGATGCAATCGAAGAGATGATTGATGGCGATTGGGAAAAAATAGCTTCCTTGCACTCTATCAAAAGGTCAGACTGCGCTCAATAGTATACTCAACAGTCTGTATGGCATGTATGAGAAGGATGAAAACCGGTGTTAGCATTTAAAAACATTTCCTTATTATATTTGAAATATGTGGGTATTATAGTGCTTGCACTCGTACTTTTCTTTGTGGGTTTTGATGTCATGGATAACTTGAGCTCACTTCCCGATTCTGCCAACTTGAAGCTTCTATATACACTTTTCCGCTCTTATTATGCGCTAGATATTTTGTTTCCGATCTCTTTGGTCTTTGCGATGATAGCTACGAAAATATCCCTGATCCGTACGAATTCACTTGTAGCTTATTACTCTTTGG
>JBFEXS010000006.1:0-36912 GCA_041562555.1 Sulfurimonadaceae bacterium | reverse complement strand
TTATGCGGCCTGGATTTAAAATGTGATTTGGCCAGAATTTCCCGTCCCTCTTCCTCATGCATGGCGGCGATAAACCAAAACAGACGGGAATCACTCAATATACGGACTAACTCCAGTGTCTCATCATTGATCAATTGGGCCTCATCCAGCATGATTAGGGTCTTCTTATCCCTGTAAAGTGCTTCTGCCTGTTCTTTCAATACTTCGATCTCTTCACCTTGAGGCTCTTCATTCATATGTTTGATCAGGCGGTTTAATAAAGATCTGGCACTGGAGACCGGTGTTTCAAAAAGCAGCGGTGAATGTTCAAATCCCCCCTCTTTCACAAGATGGTTCAGTAAAAAGCTTTTTCCGCTTCCGGGCTGACCGAGCAAGAAGATCATCTGTCCCTTGTTATCGCTCAAGGTCTTGCTGATCGTCTTTTGTGCCTGATAGGCAGAGCGTACTTCAAAATAAGGATTGTGGGTACCCTCTTCAAATTGTGCCGCGTATTCCAACCATTTTGACATCTACAGTTCTTCCATCTCTAATTCTTCTTCCTCTTCACCTTTAAACTGTTCACCTTCAGTGCGCTTTATGATTTCCTCTTCCTCTATCGTCGGCATACGGTCCTCTTTGATGATCGTCGGTACGACAACGACAAAAAACTCCTTTTTGATGTTTTTCGTCGTTGTCGAATGAAAGAGTCTTCCAAGATACGGGATATCTCCGAGCAAAGGGACCTTATTATCGATCTCAAACTTCTCTTTTTGTACCAAGCCCCCAATCAGTACTTTCGAGCCGTCTTTTACCTTTACGATAGAGGTCAACTGTTTTACTTTCATATCCGGCGGTATTGCACGAATATCCGTCGTCACATCCTCTTCTACAAGATCGATGTTAGCATCCGTCTCATCCTGGTCATTGATAATACGGCTGTCTACAGGATTAATCCTCAGGATGATATGTCCACTGTCCGTGATCTCTGGAATAATACTTAACGACAAACCTACGAAGACTGAGCCCAATGAAAACGTTGTCGAGGACGAAGGTGTCCCTATTCCTACCGTACCGACTTGGCCTGTCTCATACTTGTAATTGATCTGATCACCTACATTGATCAACGCAGGCTGATTGTTCAAGGTCATTACCTTGGGAGAAGAGAGTACCTCAACCTCGCCATGCTTTTTCAAAAAGTTCATAAGACCTTCCATGGTGAAGTTGAAACCGGCACTGTACAAATCACCGCTTCTCACCGTAGCGTCGGTTCCTCTGTTATAAAAAGCACCTGCGTTACCCGCCAAAGACAGGTTGAACTTCGACCAATCTATCCCCAATTGCTGTCCTTCAGAGAAGGTAACTTCGAGAATACGCACCTCCAACAGCAGCTGCTTATGCATTCGCCGCTGAAGTTCTTGAATATACTCTTCCACACGTTTTAGCTGTTTGTAGGAACCACTCACTGTGATCAATCCGGCATCCCTGTTGATCATTGACCATGAACGTACCTCATGGGCATCCCCATCGCGTTGAAGCATCCCGTCTATTTGTCCCTTTAACGCATCCCAGAAGGTAAAATCTGCGATTGTTTTCGTTGATGTAAAGTCACTGTTCTCACCTTTTTGAATGGAGTTGATAGAACTGTATTCCACAAGGTCTGTGCTTGATGACTCCTGCGAACTGCCCTGCATCTGTTGACCTCCGGTAATATTAATGAGGTCTTCATTTTGGTTGTTGGATGCACCTACTGTTACATCACGGGCAGAATAGGTACGCATCTGTGTAACATTGATATAATCTATTTTAAACGACTTTGTCTGTATATATGCGATCTTTAAGCGTGAGAGTGTCTCATCATAGCTATAAAACAGATTGTTCTCATTGAGTAATAACTGCAAAAGTTCATCAAGACTAAAGTCTTTGATATACAACATATCCAGCTCTTTGTTCAATTTTGCCTTTGTCAGCTTATCTGCGTACAACAGCGTAATCTTACATGTCGCTGCCAGATCGTTCAAGACACTGTTTAATTTGATCGGTTTGGAGGATGTCGACTCGATATTCAGTGTAAACAGTTTACTTTCACACTCACTTGCATTCAGTTGTATCCCCACGAAAACTCCGATACATACAAGAAAAGAGATTACGTTCCTAATATGATTCATTGATGATCCTTCTCACGTATACTAAACATCGATTTTTGATTATGTAGTGTTAAGACTTTGATTTTTGTCCCTTTTTTTAAATAGACGGCGTCTGCTTTGACCCTTATCACCCTTCCCTCAGGCGTAAGGTCACCCTTGGTATACCATTTTCCGTTCATATAGGCCCTGTCATTCAAAACAGCGCTTAGAGCTAAAGCAGCTTTCTTTTGGATGCTTCTTTTGCTCATCTTCTTGTATAAAAGAGGCTTTGCACGTGAGAAAGGATCATATTCGGACACACCCAAACTGTTCTCCTGATTCCCCTCCAAAAGTTCATCAATAGTCTTGTCAATGGGCGCTGACCATACTGCCTGAATCATTAGAAGCATCAATAGATATCTCATAAGGTGATCCTGTAACCTGTAATCAGAATAACAAAGGACGGCTTGGACTCTTTTGATTCGATATTAAAGGAGACATTCTTGATCTCAAGAAGAGCTTCTTGTGATTCGATGAAGCGTAGCAGTTTCAAGACTGATTTGAAATCAGACAACCCATCGATCCTGATGGTACCGCTTTGTGCAATCTTTCCGGTGTATGGCTTTTCCGTACTGTCTAAAGTGATTCTATCAATATTCACCCCTAAGGTCACTGAGTGTTTCAAAATCCGCTCGAGCATATCGGCAAGCCCCTTAGCATCCGAACTCAGGTAATCCATCTTCTCCAGTTTAACCTGAAGCGATCTCGCCTTGAAACTCTCCTCTTCCATATGTGTCGCAAGCACCAGCAGTTTTTTCTCCGCATTTGCGATCTTCTTTTTATACAGCGATACCGTGTTCTCCGCCAGTTTTTCTTCCAAGGTGCGCAGTGTCTGATCTTTTTGGGTATATTCTTCTTGAAGGTTCAGACCAAACACATAATAGGTAAACATAAATAATCCGACAACAATGGATGCATACAGTATCTTCCGGTTCTTCTGCGGCATCACCTCAAGCTGAAGGTCAAACTCTGCTAGCTGTTCTTTCATACTCATCGTTTGACCTCTATTCTGCTCTCATAGATGTTCTGATCCAGATATATCTCAGACGTACGGGCTTCGCTATATCCCCTTTCCATCCATTTCTTCATAAAATTGGCGATATTCTCACGTGATCCGTAATCAGCGATGACATGTATATTCATACCCTTGGTACTATTTTGCTCGATAGAGAGGGTCGAAAGCTTATAGAGTTTCAATATCTCCAAGGCATCATACATCATCTTCTGTCTGACATAACGGGCATCTGTCAGCAAAGGAAGAGTGTCAATCGTAATCTCGTACACCTTGTTCATATCCTTGATCTTTTGAACATTATGGTTACTGCTCTTGACCTCTTCATTCAATTTCTTCAACTGTACACCCAGACGTTTACTCTGTGCTTCCATCTGGGCCACCTGAAGTTCAGCCCTTTGTATCTCATTATCCAAAATAGTGCCTTGGACGTAAAAATATCCCGGGAAAAGAAGTGAGATCAGCACTCCTGCAGCCGTCGTCAATATCAGATGTCCGGAATGACGTTTATACCAGACAGGCTGTCGTTCATAAGGACTTAGATTCAGGGGATTGTCAAGTTTTCCATTCGCACACAGATAGATATACATGGCTTTGATAGAACGGTGCGTATCTTGGTTGGTAGATACTTTACAGGTCAACGCCTCAAATGGGATTCCTGCCATTCCATAGGCTTCAAAGATCGTCCCAAGGCCTTCCAACGCGAATCCATTGAAATCCACATACACATGATCGATCCCCTCAATACCAAACAACCCTCGTTTATGATTGATCGTATGTACAATCTTCTCCACTTGTTTGGAAAGCGCAAGTTGAAGCTGATCAAAAAATGGTTTCTCCTCAAAGGTGTAGTTCTTTTCTAAAAGACCCTGTTTACTCAGCATTGCACGGCAACGAACCGGGTCAAGTCCCGTTTCCTTTGCCAATTCTTCTACACTCAGAATCCTCCGATGGGCAATGTACTGGCCTTTATGAAACAGTACTGCGTAAGATTCAAGTTCTCCAAGATAGAAGAAAAGGTCTGTCTTCTCTTCTATCTCCTTATTCACATAATACGCTGCATAGGTAATAAATGAGGGGACAATCCAATCAATGACTTTACTCTTGTCAAGAATCTCCTTACAGCATAGACTCAATTCTTCATGAGACGTTGCAAAAGCCTCGACAAGGGTACTGTTCTCAAACTCCAGATCATGATGAAAGGAAGTGATCTCATAATCTATATTTGAATCAAGTCCCCCCTCCTCGTGCATCTTGATCTCTGTTTGGATCTGAAGCTCTGTCTCCGATAGGGAAGAGAGAAATTTAAAACTGCCAAGATGCAATTTGGACAAGGGGATTGATGCACCGGCCTGATAACGTTTAACCTCGGAAAAATCACATGGACTTAACTTCTCACCATCAAACAACCATGCTTCATTCTCTTCAAGATATACGACCGGCTTCATACTCAAGAACTCATCCCTTCGTCAATAATTCGTCAATTACATTTTATTATAGCAAAACCGCTTTGTGCTTGTACAACAATTTGCTTATTCTCTCCATTATAGGACAAATCGATCACTTTTTTCTCACTGCGCAGTGTTAATATTCTGAAATCATCATCATGGGGACGACCCCTGCTATCAAAACAGAGTGTCCCGGCATCAAATGCATCCACTCTCAAACGGTAGGTAATATCCCCCTCACTGGCGCTCTCTTGCAAGGCTGATTTTTCCAAACGGATACATCCATGTTCATAATCCACCGGAGCATCGCTACTTCCAAATACCTTATGTTCATATCCGATTCCTCTATATTGCGCCTGTTTTATTTTAGCAAGAACAAAATCCGCATCCGCGCTTAAATAGTCTGATCGGAAGCTTGTGCTTGCGACTCCGGCCAATATGCCGATGATCACGATGACAAAGATGAGTTCTAGCAGGGTAAATGCTTTTTTCATGGTCTTTGAAGGGTCCTTCGTAAAAGTCTGTTGCTGATATTCCCATCTCGAGTCGCCGTTACCTCAATCTGCATCAAGACCATCCCGTGACTCTCTTCACTCTGAATGTTTTCTATTGTCGCTGAGCATGATCCAAACTCACTGACACCATTTAAGAGGTAATACTTCTCAATATTGACACTTCCTGCATACACCACCCCTTTTTTACTTACACTCGGAGGCGTATATGTACTGACACAGCTGCTCTTGTCTTGCAAGGAGATCTCCAGCAGGGTTGCTTCCATGACAGAGTTCAGATAAAGCTCCAACTGTTCACGTACATAGCTATCAGCCGTATGCTGCACTGCGATACGCGAATATTTAAGCGTCACCAGCATAATACCCGAGATAATCAGAATGATCATCAGAGCCTGCCATAATCCGAAGGCTTTAGCTAATAGAGATTCATCTCTCTTACACTTAAACATCAAAATACAGCCTTTTCAAGGAAAGTCTGATGCCCGCGCATTAACATCTTGATAAGAATCAAAATACAGCCTTTTGTTTAGAGACATGCACGCCACAGCTACGCCCCCTGATCTCACGCTGCATATCGATACTCAAACGAATGACATCACTCACTTCCTCCGCGGAAAAAGCGCTCACATCCTGGGCTAAGACACTTACTTTTCCCACACCTCCGTCCGCGCAAAAGCTCTCTCCCTGATAGGGTTGATAATCATAAAACAAAAAAAGTGTATTGGCATCCACACTGAGATTCAGATCCGTGATGCAGGCTGAAGCAAGATTGATATCTGCCCCCCTTGCAACGGCATATGCCGTCTTGGTAAGATAAAACTTCTCATAAATATACTCGGGAACAACGGCATCCGTGATGACAATACTGTCCGCACCAACATCCGCATCAAAACTCAGATCACTTGCAGCCCCATGCCAGCCAAAGGCTCCTTTACACGCACTGACCTCTTCACTGCCTCCATCAAAGGCACCTGAAAAGACTAGGTTTAGATCAGGGTTGTTTATCACTGCACTCCCTGGTGTGGCTAGGGTCAAACTTGCTTTCGAGCTTGCATTCATATCGACAAACCCATCATAATCCCCTGCTAAAAGCTCATCATCCGCCAAAGCAAGCCATTCCAAGATAGGACGAGGGCTTGTCAACTCCGAAATAGGTTCACAGATACCGCCGGGAGTGTAGCCGATAACGGAGTTTGGTATGCGGTTGTACAAAAACATACTCAATTGGTCCAAGACGATCTGGGACTGCAAAGAGAGGTCCGTCAGGGCTTTAGCCTGTGATGAACGGATATAGATCGCTTCTATCGCCTTGAAAGTACCTGCTGAAAGTACTGCAAGTACGACCAATACCATAATGATTTCAACCAATGTGAAAGCACGACGCATCACCATGTCCGCCTGTTGATCTGAGTATGTCCCAGGTTAGCCGAGTAGTAAAAAAAGCTCGAACACAGATTACTCTTGCCTGTTGCACCCACATTGACCTGAACCTCTTTTAATTCATCGCTTCCCACCGATGCCAGGAAACTACGATCAGCGTAATTCACCTCGACATCCAGATCATAAGAGACACGCCCGTTGATCGTAGAGATCGCATAGGCATCATAATCATCCACGTCTGAGTACAACCCTCCTATGCTGCCAAAATCTACTTTTGGCGTGGCTGCAGCACTGCTATCCAAACAGTTTCGTGACCCAAAAAAACCGCCGGGGCGATAATCGACACAATCATTTACATCCGTATCCAGGATTTTTCCCCCTGAAGAAACCGTATTCCCATCCCAGGGTAATCGGATGATGTTTCCCATCAATGCCATTGCAGCAAAAAGTCCATCCTCTTTGATAGATACCTCCATCGTCTTGGACGTCGTAAATAACAGTTTTGGTACTACCGTGAAGACAATAGCGATAATAACAATGGAGAAGATAAGTTCAACAAGGGTAAATCCTGCTTTGTTTTTCGGTCTCATCTAAAGAGTTTAACTCCCTTCTTACTGTAATCACTCCTGTTCTCATCCGGGACAATTGTACCGTTGAAATCCCCGCTTTCTATCCTTAGTGCAGAGTTTGCCGGTATCAAAGAAAACTTCAAACACGGATGCATCGTACAATCTGAACCTGCCGTGTCATCATAGGCGCTGCCAAATCCCAAAGGAACATACCATAGCCATTCCTGCGTCTTAAGGTGCAGGGTCGCTTTTGATTCAGGACTTGCGGTGATATCAAGAAGCTCTTTTCCAAGACTTGGGGCATTATAATTAAAACTGAACCCCGCAATAACATTGTCGATCATACTGTTACTCGATGCAATTGCCTCATACACACTCCCCTCATCAGAGTTGTCATGCAGATCATTGATATACCAGTTTATCGAACTTTGCCTCATGCCTGCTGTGTAGATACCGGATCCTGCATCATAAACCTCATATTGCATCGAAGCAGATGACGGTATCAGTGTAGTGATAAGGTCTTGCGTCTTTAAGCGCCCATAGAAGAAAGTCACATTGTTATCCGAATCGCTCTGGGCAACACCTGTGACACTATTATAGAGCCTGTCTTCGGCATATACCCTGAAAAAACTCTCATTTCCATCCACCACAAAAGGGCTGATCGGTATATGATGGTCTCGGTCATAATTAAACCCAACATCTGCATAACTGTGCATTGCTACACCATCTACAAAGCCAAATCCACTGATATCCGTACTGTTCTCATCTATGAGATCGATGAGTTTGGTCGCTGCAGAGTGTCTGTCTGGTAAAGTAATGGATGGAGAGATCGTCACGGCATTAGCATAGAAATGTGTGCTCGGATCTTTATAATTGCGTAATGTTGTATTATTCTCGCCCTTGGCTGTCAAGGTAACATTGAGATTACGTATATGTGCACTCATTCCTACACCTGGGCGAAGATTGGAAAGATAGGTAAACCCGGTACTGGCATTGTTTTCCAAACGGGGACGGGTCACTTGTACCTCAAAATGATCCGGAATGAAAAGCCGTCGACACTCCGTATGAATCAACCTGTCTGCTAAAGCAGTATCATCACTATCTACAGCCGTCCACACACTATCGTTGATATCAATCCCGATATCGCCGACATCGCTAAAACTAAGCGTAGCATTTGCATCCCCGTCAATAAAGCTCAAGCTCCCGGGAGAGAGCACCCCATCAAGAGAGATGTTCAGGTCTCCCGTACGCATATATTTGTTCGCCTGCATACTTACAGAAGTGCTTGTATAGCCAAGAGTTGCAGAAGTGAGGTTCACAGGCATCGCCTTAACACTGCTAACATATCCGTGCTCGGAGACCAGGGGCGAAGCTGCGATCCCATCGCATGAATATCGGTCCGGCCTAATCGAAAAGTTGTCGGTTGAGTTGGATTCGCCTAAGGCAGACCCATCAAGGGCATCTGCTGCTCTGCCTTCTATGAAGAGAGAGACACACTTGCCTGCACGCTGATTGAGGCTCTTGTCAATTGTCAGACTCAAACACCCTTTTTGATTGCTGATGCCGCACTCTGTACAGACAAGAGTCGAGGCTATAGGTGTACCTGTGCACGCACTATTATCACCGCTGTCATAAAACAGCATACTCACCTTGCTGATGTTTGCCTCGATATTATCTCCCGTACTGCTGTCTCGTGTCAAAACAGTCAACGAAATGTCCTCATTGACCTTTTTCGTCGTCAAAGGGTCCATCCAGTTCTTGGAAGCATCACACCCGCCGCCGACAACATCAACGGCCGTGTAGTTGACGTCTGTTGCGACATCTCCTGCACATACGACAGGTGTACGCACACTGCCGTCATAATTGTTTTTTGCCAGTTCATTGGTATAAATTCCCTGTATCTCACCTATGCTGAGGATAGTTGGAAAAGCCTTGAGCTCATCCACAAAACCTTTGAAGTAGGTATGTGTCCCGTCTGTGTCCATGATACTACCGATACGGTTAAAAGTATTCCCTACAACACCGGGTGAAGTTTCGTTTGTATCATTGAAGACACCATCCACGTAGACATTACAATACTTTCCATTCTCCGCCCGCGTCAGAACGATATGATGCCAGGCATTATCATTGATCGGTGCTAAAGACTTAGGGCCTTTATTATTCCCCTTTTGTACCCCTATGCGACCCGTATCGTCGATCCAGCCCCAAAAAATATCATCCGTACCACCATTATCCTCGATACCGACAATCCCTGGAGCTTGATGGAAAACAGCGTTTCCAACCTGATCTGTCTTGATCCAAAAACTTAAAGAGGCCGTTGATTTCAAAGCATCATAGATATTGTTTTGCACGACATGGTCATCGATGCCATCAAAATACCCTGAGCGGTTTATCGCGGCATCTATCTGCGTTGTCGTTCCGTTGGCAGAGACTCCGTGAAATCCGTTGAGCGAACTATCAATAACTTCATCCGCACTGCCATCCCAAAAACACTCATCCATGCGGTATTCAAAACTGGACCCATACGGGATACCGTTATTATTGTCACCGGGTGTGCTTTCCGTCGGGCTTCCTTCACCACCGGAGTCATCCCAGTCACCGATACCATCCGGATTACGGGCAATCCCTTTGGACTTACTTGTCGTCTCTGCTGTGATGTCATATAAAAGAGTACAGTTAACATTGGTATTACTGCCCAACACGCCCCCATTAAGGATCAGCATATCAATGATTTCGTCATTCCCGTCCATAAGGAATACCGTAAACTTGGAAGAAGAGTTTAATGTATCAAAACCGGGGATATTCTCTTCTATGAACCAATATATATTGCTTTGCCTCATATCCGCTACATCCAGGAAATTGATGCACTCACTGAATTCGGCTCCTTCGTCGCAAAAGTATAAGGACCATTGCGAGAAGTCCGTTGTAAACGGATCAAATACTTTGACTTCAAAGAAGTTTGTACTACCAACCTTGTAGATCTCATTGATCGTCCCCTCACCCCTCTGCGGCGAACAGGTCAAGGTCGTCAGATTGCTACAGGGACTGACAGTAGTTCCACTTCCCAGCCTGATAGAACCAAAGTTGGATTGAAGTGAACCGTAAAATACCCCATTGCGTCCAATGGTGATATCGCCACCGGCTTCCACATTAACGCAGGTCCCGGCATTAAGACCTATTCCGGTGCTAAAGTTCCCTCCAAGGGTCAGGTTTAATGTATTCCCGGCAGTGGAGATTGTCACATCTCTACCCGTAGTAAAATTCCCTCCACTGGTGATCCCAATATCCGATGTGATATTGATGATGTCATTGGCAGTAAAATTGAGAGAACCGGAACAACTGTAGACGTTACTGTACCACAAGGAACATCCGAAACTTGGCAGGTCTGCAGGAAAATTATAGGTGGCTGCTTCCAGACTTAATGAAAAAAACAGAGCTAATAATATTTTTTTCATCAATGCATCTCCTTACTGATACCAGTGACGCTCTAACTCACCTGTGGGTGTAAATTCATCGATCAACACTTTTCTAGGCGTATCATCAGAGACGGAAAGGATCATCCTTCGTCCATTCGCATTGATCTCAACCAGTTTCGGATCCTTCGATACCAGTTCATATTGACCTGCACTCAAATGCTCAAAAACACGTGACAGTAGATGCGTTGATGCGGGTAATCTAAGATTTTTTAGATCCAGGTCGTCAATCATAAATTGATAAATAAGTCGCTTTTGCAGGATAAGTGTTGAAAAGTACGAAGCATTTTCACGTGAAGAGGGACTTTCCACCAAAGAGCGCTGTAACATCCCAAGTATATTGATCCTGTCCACTTTCGCACAGGATATACCGACCAATGAGACAAAGTTCTCATCTCTATAGCCTCCATAAAAAAGCCTTCCCCCTTTATCACATATCTTATTATATTTCTTTGCTTTAAAGTCTTCGATGAATGGGGTAATATCCCTTGCCTGCAATACCGCAAACCCCATCAGCATCATTACAATCAACTGTTTTATAGTCCTCTCCCTAATCGTCTGATCGACGCCCTAAAATTAAAATCTGTCCCGGTTCTTCCTGCAACTCTATATTATGCTCATTCGCCCAGACCAAGATCTCCGCATCCAGCGCGATAAAATCATCCTGATCCAGGAGATCGTTTTTAATCTTGATCATATGATGCCCGCTGCGCAATGAGAGATAATAATCACTATGATCCAAAAAGTTCTTCAAATCCCTCAGCGCTTCAACCACTTCATCAAAACAGAGATAGTTGCTCTTCACTTCACTGACCAGTTGGCGGCCTTTCTCGTCATCTTTATACCCACACATCTCTAAGAGTTCACGTTCCATTATCTCATCCTTAGCGGGCTAAGAAGCAGCGATAAGCGACCATACAGCCCTAATCATATCTACCATCATAGCACTTCTTAGATAAATGAAGTTTGAAGGATTTAAAATAGAGTTGCCACCTTTTCATCTTTCTTTTTCTTCTTGTTGCTCAACGAAGCGAAGTATTCTATCTCGAGCTCTTTTAGGATGCGAATATTGTTCGTCGTTCCCGGGACACCCACAGGGTCACCTGCAGTGATGATGTAAGTATTTTCTTTTTTGATAAATCCGCTATCAAGACCCTTGTTCATCACCTCGGACACCATCAGCTCGAACTTGTTCTTGCGTACTGAAAACGCGGGTGCGACACCCCACACCAAGGTCAATCGCCGGGCGATCTTTTCATTATGCGTGATTGCCAGGATATCCACACTCGGACGATATCTGGCCATCTTCTTGGCTGACATGCCTGATGTAGTCAACGCCAAGATACCATTGGACTCCAGTTTCGTTGCCAAATGCGTTGTCGCCAGATCGATGATATCTTTGTCATCACGGTTAGGGTACTCATGCAACTTGTTGTAGCGATATACCGTTTCTGCCTGAATAATTGTGTTGGACATCGTCTCTACCGCCAAAGCAGGGTTTTGCCCGATTGCCGTCTCTTCAGACAGCATTACTGCGTCCGTCCCGTCAAGTACGGCATTCGCGACATCTGATATCTCTGCACGGGTAGCAACTTCATTATCTGTCATCGACAGAAGCATCTGAGTCGCTGTTATCACCGGCTTGGCCTCGGCATTCGCTTTTTTGATCAATGTCTTTTGGATGGTCGGCACCGTATAATAAGGTACTTCTATTCCGAGGTCCCCGCGAGCGACCATCAAGCCGTCACTCTCTTTCAGTATCTCATCGATATTCTCTACCGCGTCAAATTTTTCTATCTTAGCGATGAGTTCCTGCATGCCTCCATGCTCATCCAGGATTGCACGGGCCTTTCGCATATCCTCTGCGTTCTGGACAAAAGAGATCGCCATGAAATCGACCTGGTTTTTAATTCCCCAAAGCATATCTTCCTTGTCTTTTTCCGTAATCACATTGATATTGATCTTGGTATTGGGAAAGTTCACACCCTTATTGGATGCCAATGTACCTTCATTCTCGACAGTTCCCATCACGGCATCATCTGAGACTTCATCTACTTTCACACGGATACGTCCATCATACAGATAGATATATTCGCCCTCTTTCATCAGACCCAGTATGGAAGGCTGATTGATGCTCAGGACATATCTATCCTCAGACTCTTGGTATCCTTCGATCTCTTCGCGCATAAAGACAAGCTTGTCTCCTGCTTTGAGTTTAAAGTTTTCCTTTAAGGCACCTACCCGAACTTTCGGTCCGCAAATATCTTGTAAAACGCCAACGACCCAACCGCAGTTACTCATTGCTGTACGAATGTTTTTAAGGGCCTTTTCATGATCCTCATGACTTCCGTGGGAGAAGTTCAGACGAAAAACATTTACCCCCGCGCGAATCAATTTTTCCAAACTCTGTACATCATGACTTGAAGGACCAACCGTAGCTAATATCTTCGTTCTGCGTTTCATCAAAATTTCCTTATCGTGTTTCAATTAGGCCATATTAGCACAAATCTATATCCTTTTAGTTCTTTTTATAGATAAACATACTATTATTTACAAAATTAGTCTCGAGGGCAGTACGTGGCAAAAGCACCATCTCGCAACTACAATACTGACATTGTACTTGTCGATATCATCAGTTTCACACAACTCACATCCAGACAACAGCTTGAACTCATCGAGTATATGACGATGAGCTTTACACGTATGCTAGAGAAGCTTTTGTCTAACTCGGACATGAAACTTTCCCAGATGGTACTTGGTTTTATCTCTACGGGAGATGGCTTCTATTGTATTTTAAGTCCTAGGATGAAAGGGTTTGGTACGATTTTAGCACTCTCTTTTAATCACTTCTCGGAACTGATATCTGCAAAGCTTCCCTATTTCAAGGGAACCCGCATTGCAGTTCATACCGGACGTATCTACGAGTTCACAGACATTTTAGGACACACAAACTACATCGGTGACGGGCTCAATCACTGTGCACGCTATTTGGAACACAGGGACTACTCCATCAGTACGGTCTTTATCTCAAAGGATGCCTACGGGTCTTTTAAAAACTTTTTGGACCTGTATCCGGACTTTGAGGCCCTTTTACTCGAACAGCAGTTCAAGCGTTCTCGTCTGCAAAGCTTTAAAGACAAACATAACAACAGTTGGGCAGGTTATCTTGTCTGGCTTAGAAAAGGGAGTGTCATCAATCCTCCTAATATTAATTTCAACTCACTTCTAATTGACAAGGACTAGTATGCGTTTTACCATTGAAGAGTATGCACAAGCCTATAGTATCTCTCCCGAGATGGTTCAATCCCGTCTCAGACGAAACCGTCTTAATTACATTATCGAGAATGACACCACTTATATCGTCGTCCCAAAACATCAGGTCCCGTTCAAGGACGACGAGATCGCTCCGGCCAAATCAGCAGGGGGATATGAAACACCGGCGCAGCAAAAACCGGTAGCCAAGACAACGGTAGCGACAGTAATCAACCTTTATCAAAAAGAGAACAAATACCTCAAAATGAAGATCGAAGAACTTGAAGCGAAGATTGATCGTCTGATAGGTGAAAAAGAACAGCTCTTGAAAGATGAGCGTATTCGCCTTGAAAAGGTCTATACAGACAAAGATGCCCAACTCAAAAATATCCTGGAACTCATCAATACGAAACTCTTGCAAGAGAGTGCCCTGCAAAGACAGGCCGAAACGACTGAGGCAATCGAAGTGAGAAAGACCCCTTTAGCCAACGAAGCACCCAACATCGATGCAGATCTGGACACTGAGTCACAAGCTCCGGTAGAGCTAAAACAGTACTTGCGTTCTTTAGGCTTGAAATCTGCCCAGCGTAAAATAATCAAACGCCGTTTTGCAGAGGCTTTCGGTGTGGATTCACGTATTTTACTCAAAAACGGTCTCTTCTACCTTGATTTTGAGCGCTTCGATTATAGCGATCTATTAGCATTGCAGTAGGATCAAAGTGACAGAGAACAAAACCCTTATCCATACGAAGAACATTCCCCTTGCTCTTAAAGAGTATTCCGATAAACACGGCTATCCGATAGAGAAACTGGACTTCACCCTTTTGGGCGTGCAGACCTATTTCCGCAGCTGCCATCTTGACACCTTTATCAAATACCATGAGGACTACAAAAAAGAGTATGACTCGCCGGATAAGATCATAAAAGACCATGTACGTTTTATCCAGATCTACAAGATCAAGATCCATGCCCGTAAGAAAAAAGCCCTCAGCCTTAAGTATCGTCTGGAACTCGGAGAGTTTTCTACCCTTCCAATCCTTATCATCTCTACGGATTCCCTTCTCCCAATCAAGGATTGCACAGAACAGGAGATGCTCAAACTTCTCTATAATGAACTCAACAAGATCAAAGCATCCAAACGTATGCTCGTAAACCTTTTCTCTTCGGCTATGCTAAAAGATCTCAAACAGTTTGTATCGGAAATCTATAAGCACGGTTTCAATAAAGAGGCTTCCATACTCCTTGTCGAAGGAATCGATCCTGTCATCTCAGAACCGAGCAAAGTGATCAACCATTATAAAGAGAAGAGTAAAGGCGAAAAAATTTCTGAGGTCGAAGACTCTGAACTGATCATCACCTATGTCAAACCGATATATGGTGACGCGGGACTTAATGCCATGGGACAAAGGATCTCCCACGGCAAGACCAATAATCTTGCCAAGATCGAATATCAGATAGATAGAAAGAGTATCAACATTCAAGAAAGCAGCAGTGAGATCCGTTATTACTCAAAGAAAAGAGGTTTTGTCAGCACGCTGAACAATACTCTGAGCATCTCTAATAAGATCGTGATGGAAACCCTTAAAAAGGTCGAGGGTAAACTAACCAAAAAAGAGGAAAATGAGGTCGCTGTTATCATCTCACAGACGGATGTAACCAAAGACAGTGTGGGTGAAGGCGTTGAACTGGTCTCTGAGTCCATCCACATAACCGGGCATATTGGTGCCAAATCCCGGGTCGAAGCGAAAGAGATCTTGATCGATGGGGCTACCCATAATGATGCCTTTATCACTGCCCGTAGTGCAAAGATCAATCGGCACAAGGGAACGCTGCGCTGCCATAAGGCAGAGATCAACTCCCTTGAAGGCGGTACAGTCTATGCCACACATGCCAAGATCAATACAGCCCTAGGTGGCCAGGTCTGTGCCGAACATGTGACTATCAATTCCCTTAAGCACAACCTCAAGGTCTTTGCTTCCAAAAGTATCACTATTGAGCGTGTCCTGGGAGAGGACAACCATTTCATCATAGATTACCGTAAGCTCCCGATCCTGCAAAGCAAGCTGCAGTTTCTAAACGAGGAACGCGAAGACCTTGTCTGGAAATACGAAGATGCAAAGAAACACTCTTTGGAAAAACTTCCCCAGATCAAAGAGGCCCTTGATAACAAAGAAGCGGAGATACGAGAGATCAAACTCTCCCATTATGATGCTGTTGTGACCATAATGGCACCGGTCAATGGATTGAATACGATAGAGTTCTCAATTCCTGAAAAACAGAATGCACTTATTTATAGGACAAAGGAAGCAAAAACCTTCGAGCCCTTCTACCTTAAAAAAAGTGATGACAAGATTATCCTAGAACCGGTAGGTGTCAGTATAGAGCTTTAAGCTCTTCCATTTTTTCCTTTTCACTGTTTTCATTTCCCACCCTTATCTTTCTTATCCACAAAAATTTTCAGTATCTACATCAATTTCCTATTTTATTTTTACACAGAAAACCGTATAATTTATACAAATTATTTTATTATTTATCTATAAATAAGATATTTTAACACTTTAATATGCATAAATGATACATATTAAATTATATTTTAATATTTAATTTGTATTTTTTATACATATATCCGTATACTTTAAGCTTAGTTTCTATAAACTCTTTCCTATGGATTTGGTTGATGTATTCAATATTCTTCATAATGCCGTCGAATCCGAGCACATGGGCAAAAAAATCTCCCAAAAGGAGATGGCCAATAAAATGGGTGTCTCCATGAGAACCTATCAGGACTGGAAGATTGGGAATTCCGCTCCCCAGGCTGCCCGCGTAGTGCTTGAGATGCTAGGTGAACTTGAAGATGAAGATATTGTGAGAGTTGTACGCAAGATAAATAGATTGAAGGATAAGCATTGAGTAGTTTAACTGAGCACGAACGTATTGGATTGGATGACGTGTTTTTATGTCTGGGAGAAAAACAGAGTCTAAGTGAAAAACTCAAGGAACAAAACTCTCGACTGTTTTCCGGCTTAGCACAGGTTGCGAAAAAGGGCTTGCCCTTAGGCTTGCGTTACGTAAAATCAAAAAAAATTATGTTTCATAGACAAGCTAAAATGGAAAAATATAAACTTTTAAAGCATTTTCGCCCTAAAAACAGGGGTTCCAAGTAATCTTTAAGCTAAAAAGCTATAAAGTATTCGCAGTTGATTCATTTATTGCTTAGATTTAAGCTATAAATTATAATCATAAATATTAAACTCACAGAGGGTATACGATGAATAAAGCACAATTCGTTGAATTAGTTCAAAAAAGTGGCGACTACAAAACTAAAGTAGAAGCAGAAACTGCGATCAAAGCATTCACTGAGGCAGTAACTGAGGCACTTGTTGCTAAAGAAGATGTTTCTCTTGTAGGTTTTGGTTCATTCGCATCTGCACTTCAAAAAGGTAAAAGTGGTAAAGTTCCGGGAACTAATAAAACTTATACTACATCTGATAAGATGGTTCCAAAATTCAAAGCAGGTAAAGGTCTTAAAGATCGCGTAGCTGCAGGTAAATAATTTTACCTTCTCGGCTTCGGCCGAATCCTTCTCTCACTTCGACACATTAGATTTCTTTAAAGTTTACAAGCCTAAGATTTAAAAAAGTCTATTTACTTCCACTATGGGGCAAAGCTTGAATTTTTTTTCTAAACTCTTTTCTTCCAAACCCGATGACAAGAGCCCAGATCACTCTAAGCAAATACAGCACCTGGAAACACTTTTTAAAGCAGATGGCGCTGAGTTCTTCTACGGTCTGCCGATTTTCAGTCAAAAACGACAACAGTTTATCGACTATATGATGGTCCATCCCTCTGCAGGTGTCGTATTGTTCCATTTCTTTGATCATGATGCACCATCACTCAAGAATGTCAAAGCACGTGCAGCCGATGAGAATTGTTCCCAGGCAGATATACAGACAGACACCTTGAAAGAGCTCATCCAACAACGTTTTGACGATCTGTATCACAAGCAACTTTCCCCTGTTCGTTCGATATTGGTATGCCCTAATCTTAGTGAGGGTGAATTTGATTATTTAGACGAGAGTTTTCATACACTTATCCCGAAAAACTCCGTTATCTTCAATGATCATACGGATAAGCGATACAAAGAGATCCTTCTTCCCGAGCCAGATGCACATTATGATATAGACACAATCAAACAAGCCCTGTTCGCCGAACTGCTGGTTTCCCAGACGGAGGCAGCGATGACCGATGAGCAAGGAGAAATCATTCACCTTGCGCTTCAGGACGATGCCTTGATCCAGGGTGTCCCGGGTTCAGGTAAAAGTTCCATTTTAATCGCAAAAGCCCTTTATGAAAAGATGAAAAGTCCTGAATTAAACCTCTTGATATTTGGTAAACGTGCCTGTCATGTCCATCATCTTCAATCCCTTATCTTCTCTTTTATCGAAAAAGCACATTGGGCACTCAATCCTGCAGATATCCAGGTCAGCAGCTATGAGACACTGCAAAAACGCGTGCGTGAGAAAGAGAAATTTGATCTAATCGTGTGTGATGACCTAAGTCCTGTGGATCTCTCTGCCATACAAGGCCTAAAAGCAAAACATGGACACATACTCGCCTCGTATCATTACCCGATTAGTGATCTTCACAGCTATAAATTCTCAAAGAGCTTTCGTCTTTCACCTGCGATCGAAGCTGCATGCGAAGGCCTGGAAGTAGAGGCACTCGAGCATTCCCTTAAACTGCTCCACGGAAATGTTTATATGCACACCATCGTTACACTGCAAAAACTGCTCAAAGAGGTCCCTCAATCACAGATTAGTATCGTCGTCCAAGACAACGATGAACTTCTTAAGATCAAAGCCGAGATTGACGCCTATTTCACACCTATCACCTATCTCTTTGATAATGCACAATATGATGAAGGTATCGGCATCTATCCCCTCTCTTATCTCAGCTGCCTTTACAACAGCTATATCATCCTGATTATAGATGACTTTAAAGCTATTGATCCGATTGAACTTATCTCCAGAGCTTCTCAAACCGATTTTATCTTATCTGAAAGCGAAGAAATCTATAATATCATCACTACAATCAAAGGATATTACAATGAACCTCATTAAGACCCTGCTGATACTTCTTGGTGTCACTCTTTTCCTTGAAGCATCTTCCCTGCATGACTCTCTTTCTAAAAAAAGCAATACCACGGCAAACCCGATTGTTGTCCTGGAAACGACACAGGGCAAGATCACGCTGGAACTCTTTCCCAAGATCGCACCAAAGGCTGTGGAGAACTTTGTCACTCATGTCAAAGACGGTTATTATGACGGTATCATCTTCCACCGCATTATCCAGGGTTTTATGATCCAAGGCGGCGATCCGACGGGTACCGGGCGTGGAGGTTCTTCTATCTGGAAGAAACCTTTCGAAGATGAGTTCTCACCCAATGTTGTCTTTGATAAAAAGGGGATTTTAGCGATGGCCAATGCCGGACCAATGACCAATGGAAGCCAGTTTTTTATTACTGTAGCGCCTACTCCCTGGCTAAATGGAAGACATACCATTTTTGGCGCAGTAAAGTCAGGTTACGAAAATGTACAAAAACTTGAAATGGTTGAAGTCTCTCCGAGAGCGAACAGACCCTATCAGGAACAGAAGATCATCAAAGCCTATCTTTTAGAAAAAAAGTAAAAGCTTAGGCTTTTACCTTCCACTTAAACTTCTCACATACTAATTTGAGTATAATTTCGTATTAAATTACAAACGACCATAATTACACCTTTTTGAAAGAGCATAATTATGCAAGGAATAGACATGGATATCTACACACTCAAGAAACTTGAAAAGCTGGCACAAGAAAGCTCACAATCTGACTTTTTTAAAATGGGAATTGCTCTGACATTCATGCTTGGTACCCTCTGGTATGCCTTTGGTGCCGAGAATGTAACCAATAATGTTTTCTTGGCAATTGCCGCTGTTTTCGGTGCGTACATGGCCTTGAATATTGGTGCAAACGACGTTGCCAACAATGTTGGGCCTGCTGTTGGATCTAAAGCACTTACCATGGGTGGTGCTATTATCATTGCCGCGATCTTCGAAGCCAGTGGTGCACTCATTGCCGGTGGTGATGTTGTCTCTACTATTAAAAAAGGAATCATCGATCCGGTACTCTTTGTCGATGCACAAGAGTTTATCTGGGCTATGACTGCCGCACTCCTAGCCGGTGGTATTTGGCTTAATGTTGCTACCAAACTCGGTGCTCCTGTCTCCACGACACACTCTATTGTAGGTGGTGTTATGGGTGGCGGTATTGCAGCTGCCGGGTTCTCCATCGTTTCATGGGGGACTATGGGTAAGATCGCTGCTTCCTGGGTCATTTCCCCTCTATTTGGAGCTGTGATCGCTGCCGCTTTTTTATATGCCATTAAAAAAACGATTTTATATAAAGAAGACCGTCTCGCTGCCATGCGTAAAATGGTACCTATCTATGTTGCTATCATGGCCTTTGCCTTTGCTACGTATCTGACACTCAAAGGTTTGAAAAAAATATGGCCGAATATCCTTGAAACGATCAATACCCTCACACCATTCACACTTGAGATAGTGAAGAAACCTAGCCTTATCACTGCATTGAGCATTGGTCTTGTAACTGCAATTATCACCTATGTTATCGTTAAACCGATGATCCTCAAAGCATCAGCTTCTTTTGAAAATACCTCTAAAGATGCTAATACACTTTTTACTATCCCTCTTATCTTTGCCGCAGCACTTCTTTCCTTTGCCCACGGTGCCAATGATGTCGCCAACGCTGTCGGGCCTTTGGCTGCAATCGCCGATGCGATTCAAAGTGCTGCGATTGCAAAAAAAGCAGCTATTCCCTTGTGGGTTATGCTCATCGGTGCTATCGGTATTTCCTTGGGTCTTGCCCTCTATGGTCCAAAGCTCATCCGTACCGTAGGTTCTGAGATTACTGAACTTAATCAGATCCGTGCCTATTCCGTAGCGATGGCTGCCGCTATAACCGTGATTATCGCTTCACAACTAGGTCTGCCAGTATCCTCGACCCACATCGCTATCGGTGGTATCTTCGGTGTAGGTTTCTTGCGTGAGTACTTGTCCACAACAAGTGAACAGGAACGTATTGAAGCAGAAGAAGCACAGATCGAAGAAGACAAAAAGATCAAAAAAACACACAAGATGGAACTTAAGGAGTTAAAAGCCCTTGAGGAAAAAACAGAAGAACACAAAGAGCGTATAAAAGAACTCAAGCATCTAATTGATGAAGAAGAAGCCATTATCAAAGCGGAGAAAAAACATCTTAAACGCGTCAAGAAAGCAAAATATGTCAAACGCTCTGCTATTATGAAAATTGTAGCTGCATGGCTGATTACGGTACCTGCGGCAGCAGTAATTGCTGCACTCGCCTTTTATTTTATTAAGAACATCATGCACTAAAAACTGTTTACCTCAAGATTAAACGGTTTTATCCAGGATGTTAGCATCTGCACCTTTAAGTGCCTTATCAAGTATCTCCACTGCCTTCTTGATCGTCTCATAGGAGATATCAGGAAGCTTTCCATTCCAAAGGGCTTCAGCCTCTTTAAACCCCTGAAATATACCTTCTCGGCCCTGACGTAAAAGTACCTCATCTCCATTTGATCCGGAAAGCACAAACGCTGCAATGCGTTCAGAGGTCTTTTCCACTCCGAAGAACCCTTCCTCACTTACTAAGACGGCGGCCTCTTCTTGGGACAGAGATCCAATAGCCTTTCCCTCATATCCGATCTCGGATAAGAAGTTTTTAAACTCCTGATACTTCTGCTCAAAGCTAGGCTGCCCGACCTGTGTATCCAGATAAGACTGTACCTGGACCATCATCCGTGTTATACGCTTGTTCTGGGCCTCCTGATGTGCTGTCCTGATCTCCTCTAACTGCTTGGCTCTTTCACTTTTCATACTTTGGGATCTCAGGTATCCCTGTGCATTTTTATCGAGCGGGTTTATCATACTGTTTCCTTTATAGGATAGAGTCGCATAATCCTATCTACGTTAAGGTAAGTATCGGTATTTTCGTTTAATGATTAAATGCTGGCTTACAAAAGGGATTGATAGACTCTCAAAGCCTGTACATGTTCTTTGACATCATGCACACGAATAATAGAAGCACCATTTTCATATGCCTTAAGATGAATCGCCAGGGTACCCGGTAATCTTTCCTCGGGGGATGACGGTGAAATCATATCAATCATGGACTTTCGGCTTGCCCCGATTAGCAGAGGTTTGTTGAAATGCTTGAAATGTGACAGTTTCTTGAGCAATTCCACATTGTCTTGCAAACGTTTGCCAAAGCCAATACCGACATCCAGGCTTACGTCCCGTATCTTGTAAGCATCCGCCTTCTCGATACGTTCTTGAAAGAAAGCATCCATCTCTTGAAGGATATTGCTATACGAGGGATTATGCTGCATCGTTTCCGGAGAACCTTTCATATGCATGATCACTGCCTGTGCGCTATATTCTCCTATGAGTCGGCACACTTCATCATTTTCCAGCCCTGTGATATCATTGATGATTTTAAATCCTCTGTTCAATGCATATTCTATAGCTGATGGGGTATAGGAATCAAGACTCAACTCTACTTGTTCATACAGCTTTTGTGTATACAAGGTATCGATGATGGGCTGAAGCCTCCTCAGTTCTTCTGCAGAACTTACTCCCTTCGAACCGGGTCTTGATGAAACAGCACCGATATCGATGATGTCTGCTCCCTCCTCTATCATCTTCTCGATCTTGATCACGGCATCTTTTTCACTGAACCTGCTTTGGGAGAAAAAGCTGTCGTCATTTGCATTGAGTACGCCCATTATCTTGTTTCTATGCATTTTATTTCCGTATGAACTTCATCAATAACATACTTAGTACCGAGCTGAGTCTTGCATTCAGGCTAATGAGTCTATACGCCATCTCAAAACTTTCGAGCTGGGAAGCATTAAGCATGATCTCTTCTTCGATAGCCTTGTTATAGAGTGCTTCGATCAGCTCTTTTGCCTCATGCTTAGGTGTACGTTCATGGGCTTTGATGAAATCAAAGAGTGAAGAGAGTTCCAGCTTTTTCAATGACAGTTCTATCTGTAGCGGTTCTTTTTTCTTGGTGTTTGAGACAAGAGGCATACGTGAGCGTACGGTTGGGAGTAAAGACGATTTTGATTCGGCAATAAGGATAAAGTCAATATTCCTAGGCGGTTCTTCCAAGACCTTAAGAAGTGCATTTTGTGATGCTTCATTAAAGCTCTTGGCGGCAAGAACGATGGTCTTGACCTTTTCTTCGGCTATGTATGCCTCGCGAATCACCTCACGGGCATCGTCGATTAAAAAGTCCTCTTTATAAAAGGGAACGACTCGGGAAGGATACAGCCTTGCCTTGATGTTTTCAAGTTCCTCTTCGACCTGATCACTGATGATGATATGTGAAGAGTTAAGCTCAGTCATGACTACTCGATAATGTCCACTTCACCGAACAAGACGGCGTTAAGCGTCTTATCAAAGATACGATACAGATGCAAAAGTTTTATATCCAGTAACTTGTCATACGATCGTAACGGAAAAGCATTTTGAAAATCCTCATCCATGATCCACAAGAAACTGCTGTCCTCACGCTTGGCAATATCGGCACGACGGCTATCGCCTCTACCTATATACCAGAAGAAGTACTCTTCACCATAGGACATGGAAAGCATATCCGTCAACATATCGATCTTCTCACCTCCGGAAATCTCATCATAAAAAGGATAGACTTGATCCAGACAGACCATAGGAATAATAGGACGGTCTTGGGATGGGTTGTTCAAAGAACTTGTCATATAGTGGGCAAACCACTTACGTTCATGATCCGTTACCAAGATCACCGTACGTCCTTCAACAATCTGCTTGATTGCCTGAGCAGCAGCCGCTGTCCATTCGAACCGTTGCTCCTCGAGCCAGCTCATCATCGCTTCATCGGCGCGGATCGTATCCAGAGTCCATTTGAGTAATTGTTGCAAGGTTGTGCTTACTTATCTAACTCAAAAGCGTTATGCAATGCACGCACTGCCAACTCACTGTATTTCTCTTCGATAACCATTGAAACTTTGATTTCTGAAGTCGAGATCATACGGATATTGATGTTCTCTGCTGCCATAGAAGAGAAAGCTTTTGCCGCTACACCTGCATGCGATTTCATACCTACGCCAACGATAGACACCTTAGCGATTGCATCGTTAAAGTCTGTGCTTTTGATCTCATCTCTCTCCATAAATACCTTCACGATATTCTTGGCATTCTCGATTTCATTCATCGGTACCGTAAAGTCGATGTTCGTCGTACCATCATGGGCCACTGTCTGCAAGATGACATCGACATTGATTTCATCTTCTGCAAGGGTATTAAAGATATCAGCTGCAATCCCTGGACGGTCTGCCACCCCGATTAAACTCACACGAGCCTGATTTCTATCTAATGCGACACCGCTTACTAATGGTTGTTCCATAATATTTTCTTCCTTCGTGATTAATGTTCCTTCTGCATCTGAGAAGCTTGAACGTGTTACTAGATTTACATTAAGTTTTTTTGCCAATTCAACAGAACGGTTCTGCAGTACCTTTGCTCCCAGAGAAGCCATTTCCAACATCTCTTCATAGGAGATCTTATCGATTTTTTTCGCTTTTGGCTCAATACGAGGATCGGTCGTATAGATACCGTCTACATCGGTGTAGATCTCACATAGGTCCGCATTAAGTGCACCGGCAATCGCAACGGCCGAAAGGTCGGAACCACCACGCCCCAAAGTCGTGACCAGGCCTTCTTCACTGACCCCTTGAAAGCCTGCTACTACAACAATCTTTCCTTCACCCAGTGCACCTTCCATACTTGCCGGGTCAATATTCTCGATACGTGCTTTCGTATGTCTCGCAGTTGTTACAATACCTGCTTGACGCCCTGTCATAGCTACCGTAGGATGTCCCATCTCATTCAAAGCAATAGAAAGCAGTGATGCTGTCACACGTTCCCCTGAACTCAAAAGCATATCCACTTCTGCGGGAGACGGCGTCGCACTGAAGTGTTCTGCATAACTCACAAGCTTATTGGTCTCACCACTCATCGCTGATACAACGACAACGACCTGATGTCCCTCATTTACCGTTTTTTGAACGCGGTTTGCAACATTTTGTATACGGTCAAGATCACCTACACTGGTACCACCGAACTTTTGTACAATCAACATGGCTTAAAAATACCCTTCTTCTTTAAAATACGACAAAACTTTTTCATATACAGGACGCTTGAAATGCGCTATATATCTTGAGAGTTCAGAAAACTCTACAAATTTATGATCGGAAAACTCCGGAATCTCCGTCTCAAGATTGATGCTCGCCCCATCTTTGAGTTTCACAAGATAATATCGTTGTGTCTGTCCTGCATAGGGGTGCATCTTTTTAGCGACATGTGCAGGAAAGTCATAAGAGATCCAATCAGGATATTCACTGATGATCTCAACATCACGTGTACCGATCTCCTCTTCCAGTTCCCTAAAGAGCGCTTCTTCGGCGCTTTCACCGTCATCGATTCCACCCTGCGGAAACTGCCAGATATCATTCAGGTCACTTCGTTCTGCAATAAAGATACTCTTTTTTGCCGGATACTCCGAACTCAAGACTACTACTGCAACATTCGGACGATATATTTTTTCCATTGTTTTCCGTTTCTAATTTCCCATTACTCTAGAAGGAAAATCTACTTCTTTCAGGGGCGTATCAACACCTGACCGCCCTGCCTTTTTCTCAAAAAAAATGTATCAATTCTTCAGAGAAACCGTTCACATGATTTTAGAGCGACTGCTCGCGCAATTTTTGTGATAGAATTCTACAAAAATAAGCATTAATAGCAATTTAAAAGGAGTGAACAATTTTACTATATATTCACATCCCTTTTTGCGATAGCAAATGCCATTACTGCAGCTTCAATTCCTACGTAGACAAGTTTGATCAGATCAGTGCTTACATGGGCTCCCTCTACAAACAGCTTGAATATGAACTTCAACGCTTTGATGCCAAACCGCACTCGATCAGTTCTGTTTTCATCGGAGGAGGAACACCTTCTACCGTACCTCCTGAACTCTATGAAAAAAGTTTTTCCCTTTTACAGCCCTATCTCATGGATGATGTCGAGATCACAACGGAAGCCAATCCAAACTCTGCCACCCTTGATTGGTTAAAAGGGATGAAAAAACTTGGCTGTACCCGGGTCAGTTTCGGTGTACAAAGTTTTAATGACACCAAGCTCAAATTCCTCGGTCGTGAACATTCTTCCAAGCAGGCATATGAGGCTGTCAACAACGCCTGTAAAGCAGGTTTTTCACACATCTCGCTTGATCTTATCTACGCGACAAAAATGGACACAAAAGCGATCCTTGAAGCAGATATTACTGCAGCTTTTTCGCTACCGATAGATCATATTTCAGCCTATGCACTCACGATTGAAGAAAACACCCTCTTCGAGTCCCATCCCGAAGCAGCTAAAGAGAGGTTGGAGCTGTCCACTTTTTTTATGGACACTATCCAATCCAAAGGCTTTGAACAGTATGAGATCTCCAACTTCGGAAAATACAGATGCAAGCACAATATCGGCTACTGGGAACTGGACAACTATATGGGTGTCGGTGCCGGAGCTGTAGGTATGCTTCAGAATAAACGCTATTACCCGCAAACAGATATTGATGCCTATATACAGGACCCTCTGAAGATCCAGGTTGAGACCTTGACTCAGGAAGACATTAAGACAGAAAAAATATTTTTGGGACTGCGTTCTTGCGTAGGAATAGATGAGAAGATACTCTCATCTACTGAGAAGAGACAACTCGATATTTTACTTGACGAAGCTAGAGTGACCCGTATAAATGATCGAATTTACAACACTGACTTCTTACTCAGCGATGAGATCGCGCTGTTCTTACAGCCCTAGGTTCATGCAAGCTTGCTTAATATTGTCAATGCCGAAGCGACTGAAACGGCTATAGCAAAGACAAAAACACCGACTTTGACTTGAGAAACCATGACTTATCTCCCTACCTGGTTATATACATTGTATCGATTGATTTATAGGTTCTCGAACCCAATACATTTGTTCCAATACCGCTTACACTCAGCAAAGAGTATTCCTTTTTTATCACACATCTTCCCGGCATAAATTTAGTCAAGAACTTTTAATCTGCTTTTCGATAAAATCACGTCTAAAATATAAATAAAAATTTTAGGATACGCGCATGTTTGGTATGGGTTTTATGGAGATCATGATTATTGCTATTATTGCCGTTATTTTTCTTGGTCCGGACAAGCTTCCAGAAACAATGGTGAACATTGCAAAGTTTTTCAGATCCATGAAATCTACGGTCGCTTCAGCGAAAGAATCTCTCGAACAGGAGATGAATATTTCTGAACTCAAACAAGAAGCCCTTAGCTACAAGAATGAGCTTATGTCCGCAAGTAATGAGCTTGAACGTGTCACCTCGATGGCTAGCCTTGATGATGAGTTTGATTACGTTCATGACACCGTTACAAACACCACCCTTCAACCAAACAAAAAACCTGCGGAAGAAGAACCAAAAGTGACTTTTGAAAAAAAGAAAAAAAAGAAAAAAAACAAGAGTGCTAACGAAGAAACCTTAGCAGAGACTTCCAAAGCATCCCCAGAAAAAAATGAAGAAGAGGACAAAGCCTAATGTTTGATGATCTACGTCCCCACCTTGTAGAATTACGAAAACGCCTGATGATCATTGTCGGAACTTTGATCGTTTTCTTTGCAGTCTGTTTTACCTTCCATGACATCATCATGCACTGGATGGACCAGCCCTTGCGGGATGTTTTGGACTCTGTCGTAAATGCAGACGGTACCCATGCAACGGGCAATCAGCTTGTCACTTCACAAGTAGGCGGGACCTTCTTTGTAGCGATCAAGGTCTCCTTTTTTGCAGCACTGTTCTTTTCGATCCCCGTACTGCTATGGCAGGTCTGGCTTTTTGTTGCCCCTGGTCTATACGCCAATGAGAAAAAGATGCTGTTGCCCTTTATCTTTGGCGGTACAACGATGTTTGTCGTTGGTGTCTTATTTGCGTACTACATCGTTGTTCCTTATGGTTTTGAGTTCTTGATCACCTTTGGCTACACCAGTAATTATGCTGCTTTAATCACCATCGAAGACTATGTCGGTTTCTTTACAAAGATCATGTTTGGATTTGGTCTGGCCTTTGAGCTTCCTGTCTTCTCTTATTTTCTTGCCCTTTTAGGCCTGATCGATGACAGAATGATGCGTAACTTCTTCAAATATGCCGTTGTCATAATTTTTATCGTTGCAGCACTCTTGACACCACCGGATGTTTTGACCCAATTACTTATGGCCGGACCGCTTATCATCCTGTATGGCGTCTCTATTCTGATCGTACGCCTTGTCAACCCTGCTCCTCCTCTTGAAGAAGATGAAGAAGAGGATTCACCTGAAGAAGCAGCCAAACAAGCCTGATGGATCCGCTGAAAACCGAAAGTTATGATTACGTTCTCCCAGAAGAGCTGATCGCAACTGTGCCTGCCTCACCCCGGGATAGCTGTAAACTCCTTGTCTATAATCGTCAGGATGGAAGTATCACCCATACACTATTCTCCCAGATCAATGACTACCTTCCTCCTGAATGTGCCATACTCTGCAATGATACAAAGGTGATCAAAGCACGTATATTTGGCAAAAAGAGTTCCGGTGGCAAAATAGAGTTACTGATCAACAAACCTCTCAATAGCAAGGACATTTCTGTCCTGATCCGGGGAAAAGTCAAAGAAGGCAGTGAGCTCTATTTTGACCTATCCCTCATCGCCCATGTGAATGCCTTGAATGAGGATGGTTCGCGTATTGTTAGCTTTACACAGCATGGCAGACCTCTCTCTTTTGAAGAACTTATCCTGGTACTGGATGAGATAGGACACATCCCTCTTCCACCATACATGCAAAGAGAAGACAATCAGGACGATGAGGATGAATACCAAAGTGTCTTCTCACAAAACTCCGGTGCCGTTGCTGCACCCACAGCCTCACTGCATTTTACGCCTGAACTCTTTGAAGAGGTCAAAAGCCGTCACCCTTTAGAGTTTTTGACCCTGCATGTCGGTGCAGGAACCTTTAAACCTGTTGAGGCAGAGACCATTACCGAACATCCCATGCATTCGGAGTATTATCACATCCCTCCGGCTGCACTGGAACTGATCAACTCGGATAAAAAACTGCTTGCTATAGGGACGACCGTTACACGCACCGTGGAATATTATGCACGTACGCACGAGAATGAAGGAGAAGCCAATCTTTTTCTCCACCCGAATAATCCACCCATACGCATCAATCATTTACTCACAAACTTTCATCTTCCGAAATCAACACTGCTTATGCTTGTGGCCTCCTTTGTAGGGTTGGAACAGTCCAAAAAGATTTATGCCGAAGCGATTAAAGAAAGATATCGTTTCTTTTCTTACGGCGATGCAATGCTTATACTTTAAGGTTTTCTTGATATTATGAAACCCATAAAACAATCCTAAAGTAATAGCATGTCAAAGAGTCTCTATTTTGCACGTCAACCTATTCTTGATATTCATGGACAGACCTATGCTTACGAACTTCTCTATCGCAGTTCCATGGAGCATAGCTTTTCACCTATCGAAGATGACCGATCTGCAACGGCTCAGGTTCTTGTCAACTCCCTCAATCTTATTGGCTTAAAAAACATTCTTGGCAAAGCCCTTGCCTTTATTAATATTGATGAAGCACTTCTCATGGATGACATGCTCTTTTCCATCCCAAAAGACAAATTTGTTCTGGAGATATTAGAGACCGTCATCATTAATGAACAGGTAATTGAGCGCATTAAAACCCTGAAACAAGAAGGGTACCGTTTTGCACTCGATGACGCAGATTGTTCTAAAGAGTATGTCCTTAATTTTCAACCGATATTTGAGTACATCGACATTCTCAAGATTGATATCTCCATTGTCAATGAGAATCAACTGCCTGCATTCCTGACACTCTTTAAAAAATTCGACCTTAAAATACTTGCGGAAAAAGTAGAGACACAAGAGCAGTTTGATAGATATAAAGCATTGGGATGTGATCTCTTCCAGGGATTTTTCTTTGCAAAACCGGATATCATCGAAAACCGGCGGTTAGATCCTGAGCATATCATTATCCTGAACCTGATTCAAAAGATACAGCAAGAGAGTCCCATTGATGACATCTGTCAAACTTTTGAACAGAACGTCGCACTGACGCTGCAGCTGTTACGCTTTATCAATTCAGCAGCTTTCAGCTTTCGCTCATCAATAAAATCCATACGCCAGGCGATCATGCTCTTGGGTCCCAATCAACTTAAGTCATGGCTACTGCTTATCTCCTACGCCAATCCGCCTTCAGGACCAAAAGGCTTAGAAAACCCCTTACTCAACCTTGCCCAGACCCGCGCAAATATGATGCAGACATTGACGAGAACGATTTATAAAGAAAAATGCACCTCTGCACATCTGGATAAAGCAGCATTTGTAGGCCTACTCTCACTCGTCGAAGCGCTGTTTCAGACACCTATGCAGGTGATTCTTAAAGAGCTTAATGTAGACGATGAGATTTCTCAGACCTTAACTGTACATCAAGGAGAGCTGGGAGTCATTTTTCAGCTCGTCTGTGCAGTTGAGCTTTTTGATACGCATAGTGTCGATCGGTTCTTGTCGCAACTTCCTGTCTCTCAAGAGGAGTTCTCGACCGCTATTGAAGAAGCATACGAGATTACAGAACAATTCACTTCCGGACTGACTACTTAAACTCCTCATATAACACTGACTTTTCCATTAATGATCTTTATCTTTCCTAGTAACTCGTATTCAAAAAGCTTTTGTGCATCAAAAGCCAATGCTTCTTCATAGCTCACCTCTTGTCGGCAGTAATCTATAAAAGCATCTTTCTGTGTTAAGATGCTTCCAAAACGATCTGCAAACCCACGTATGTCTGTAATCAACTCCGCTTTTTTGTCTTCTAGAAGTGACATCGTGCCTTCACTATCCCCCAGTCTGTGTGGGAGAACAAATATCTTTTTTCCCATTTTAAGAGCATACTCGACACTGCGCATACTCCCGCTGCGTATATCCGCCTGAGTCACGATCAGGATATCACCTAAAGCCACTACCAGTTCATTACGAACAACAAAGCTCCAAGGTGTAGCTTTAAACTCCGGTTGGAACTGACTCATTGTAAGCCCATGCTCTTCAATATCCATGATCAACTGTTTGTTAATAGCAGGATATCTGACATCAATACCGCATGGCAAGATTGCTATTGTACTCTTGGCTCCAGCCCCTTTATGGGCAATAGCATCAACACCCATTGCTGCACCACTCACAATACACACACCCCGTTTAGCAAGCTCATTGGATAACTCGTAGGTCACCTTCTGTGTATAGGGATTGGGTTTTCGGGTTCCGACGATTGAGACCTTATATTGCTGTAAAAGCCTATGATTACCTTTATAGTACAAGGTCTCAATAGGGTTTGTTATTTGATCTAATTCTGGGATATTGAAATCGACACGCTTCATCTATTACCACCAAAAATATGCGAATAGACAAGTATATCAATTTTAGACAGGTAAGCACAAAAATATGCATTCTGTCATAAACAGCTTATTTTAGGATGTAGAATACTAGATGAGTTTATTCACGAAGACAAGTTCTACGCTTTGAAGAGCACGCTTGGAGTTTTTCAATGCCTGTAAGGTCTCCTTACGCGGATGACCGATAGCAATAGCTGAGCCATGTTCTTTTGCCTTCGATATTGCCTTTTTAATCTGTCCTTCTATATATGAGACATCAGCTTCATGATCCAGAAAAAGATCCCTTGCAATATATGGTTTTCCCAAGGACTCCATAACATTAGGTACCTTTGTCTCCGCAGTTGTTCTACTGTCCAGGAAACCGATACCCTCATTGTCCAAGGCTGTAATAAGATCTTTGACAGCACGTTGATCAGATGTAAACTTGCTTCCTGTATGATTGTTCACATAGTAGGCACGTGGAAAGAGCGATTTGACCTGCTTGACACGTCTATTGATGACATCCTTTGAATCGCTTACGCGCAGTGTGATCGGTTCTTCAGCCGAAAAGTGCATTGCCTCCAGAGGTAGATGGACCATATAGACCTTCTCCTTGGATGCCAGTTTAGCCGAATCGGGATGGGCAGGACTTGGAGGCAGAAAAGACATTGTAATCGGGAAGTTGAGACTTTTGATAGCACTGACGTCGTGCGAAAAGGAGACATCGTCCATAATAATCGCCAGCTTTGGCTTTTTAAAGTTAGAATATATCTTTTTTGTCTGAGCAACACGTTTTGGGCCTTGCGGTGGTCTACCCAAACGGTTGGAATCGAACTCATGCTTTGGATCGACCTGTCTGTTTTGCTGTTCTTTCTTCAATACATCCTGTAACTTTCCGACAAGATCGTTTTTAGGAGCAGCGATGTTTGTTATTTTACTGAGCAGTTCTTCTTGTTTGGCTTGTGCTTTTTTATACTCGGACTGTGCATATCTTTCCCCGTCACTATGTCCTTTCTTATACGAGACAATGCTGATGATACCTGCAAAAAGAATGAGTAGCGACAGCAGAAGAACACGCATTGCCCATTTGGACTTTGGCGCTCTTTTTTTTGTTTTTTTTGTCATTTGAGGATAATTTCCATCTCCAAGACATCAATGTTCTGGTTATTTTGTGAACTGATATGGATATCCTTCACTTGGGTATACTTTTTGATGACTTCCATAATATCCGCTTTCATATCCTCCATATAGGGTAAGGCATTAGAGGCACGCTCATGTGCCAATACCAGCTTCAATCGATCACGCGCTACCGAAGCAGAAGTCTCTTTTTTACCAAACAGGTTCGTAAATAGACTCATGAAAACATCCTCTTGAGAAATCCTTTTTTAACGCTGAGATCAAGATAATCCACCTCCTCGCCTAAAATGCGTTTGGCAATACGTCGATATGCTTCACCGGATTGTGCCTTGCTGTCACGGATGATCGGCTCACCCATGTTCGTTGAGCTGATCACCTTTTCACAATCGGGTACGATACCGATCAATGGAAGTGCAAGGATATTTAAGACATCTTCCGTATTCAACATATCTCCACGCTCAACCAGTTCAGGCTTTATACGATTGATGATGACATGCTTCTCAACTTCTTCTCCTCGCTGTGCCTTATCACTCTTGGCATCAATAATACCGATCACACGGTCAGCATCACGTACGGAGGAGACATCCGGGGTTGAGACGACCAAAGCTCTGTCTGCATATGCGATAGCATGTTCAAACCCGCCTTCGATTCCTGCCGGAGAGTCAAGCAGGACAACATCAAACTCTTTTTTCAATTCATCCAGAAGTTCTTTCACTTTCTGTTTATCTAGGATATTCTTATCATTTGTCTGAGAAGCTGGAAGAAAAAAGAGGTTCTTACTGTGTTTGTCATTGATAAGTGCCTGTGAAAGATTGCACTTTTTTTCCATGACATCAATGACATTATAGACAATTCGGTTTTCAAGCCCTAAAAGCATATCAAGATTACGAAGACCGATATCAAAATCAATTGCGACGACTTTTTTTCCTTCATCTGCCATACCTACTGCCAGATTTGCTAATGTAGTCGATTTTCCAACGCCGCCTTTACCTGATGTTACTGTAATAACGATACCCATATAATGCCTTAAATACTTTTTCTGAATTATATCTACAAAGCAATAACAGTGCCATAATTATTGGCATAATGTTACACTTTTCATGCTCGGGATATAATGTAATTATTGTAATAGGAAAGTCTTGAAGTTTACTGTAGAAAGTATATTGTGAAGTACACACAACCCAAGAAGGGTGTGCTGGAGGTTTAGTTTTTGTCTTGGTCTACGATTTTAGATTTAGAAATCCAAGGCATCATCTCACGTAACTTGTTACCAGTCTTAGTGATAAGCTTCTCTTTATCGTTTTCACGCTCAGCGTTCATACGAGGATAACCAGCTTGACCTTCTAAGATAAAGTCTTTTGCAAAACGGCCATCTTGGATCTCTTTTAAGATCTCTTTCATAGCTTTTTTAGACTCTTCGTTGATAACACGTTTTCCACTTACGTAGTCACCATACTCAGCTGTGTTAGAGATAGAGTAACGCATATCGGCGATACCACCCTCGAACATTAAATCAACGATAAGTTTTAGTTCATGAAGACACTCAAAGTAAGCTAACTCTGGAGCGTAACCAGCTTCTGTTAATGTTTCGAAACCAGCTTGTACAAGTGATGCAGCACCACCACATAAAACAGCTTGCTCACCAAAAAGGTCCGTTTCAGTCTCATCTTTGAAAGTTGTTTCGATAATTGCAGTACGACCACCACCGATAGCAGAAGCATAAGAAAGAGCCAACTCTTTAGTTGTACCGCTTGGGTTTTGACCAACAGCGATAAGGTCAGGAATACCACCACCACGTACAAACTCAGAACGTACAGTATGACCCGGAGCTTTTGGAGCGATCATCGTAACGTTGATGTCAGCAGCCGGCTTGATACGTCCGTAGTGGATGTTAAAACCGTGACCGAAAGCGATAGTGTCACCCGCATCTAGGTTTGGAGCGATCTCGTTGTTGTAGATCTCAGCCTGGTTCTCATCCGGAAGAAGGATCATGACAACGTCAGCGACTGCAGCAGCTTCTGCAACCGTCATAACTTCAAAGCTTTTAGCTTCAGCTTTGGCCCAGCTGGATCCGCCCTTGCGAAGACCGATAACAACTTCTACTCCGGAGTCGCGTAGGTTTTCTGCGTGTGCATGTCCTTGTGAACCGAAACCGATCATTGCAACTTTTTTGCTTTTGATAAGGTCGATATTACAGTCTTTGTCATAATAAACATTCAATGCCATGAATTGTCCTTCTATATACCTCTACTTCGAGGTGAAAATTTCGCGGATTATATCCTAACTAAGTAAAAAAACAGTTTATAGGAAGCTTAGTTCCTCCAACTTGCACATATCTTTTAATTTATGCGTGATAGAATTCATCAATTAAAATTTCGGATATTAACTATGAAAAAATTCAATCTTCTAAAAGAGATTATTGTCATCTCGCGTAACGAGCTTCTCAAAGCGATCAACACTAATCAAGAGTTTGCAATTAACTATAAAGGCGAAGTGCTTGCTCCGCCCTATGCCGAAAAAGAGATCTTCATCTTCAAAGGCAAAGCAGGAGCGCCAAAAGTCTCCGCACTCAGTATGCCGAAACCGCAGACAATTGCAGATATTCTGGGCAGCAACTATAAAATCGTAGAAGATGAAGACCGTGTTCTCATCAAAGCCGGCGGCAACTGGCAAGCACTTATCGGTCTCAATATGCCGAACTCGGGATATGACGACACCACGGCTGACGGTGTCGCAGAATTTGCCGACAGGGAGATGGAGAACATCGGCTGGATGGCGACAGACTTCGAGATCGGTTACCGTGATATGGTCGAAGAGTTGGAGGCCAAGGTTGACGGTCTTATGTTCTGTATCGAGCAGGAAGAGCCCTACCAATTCAGCGGCATGGGCTTTTTCTTTGATATTGAGGAAGCGAAAGAGTGTCTCTTTAACTACTGTCAGGCCATCGTCAAAGAGAAGATCGCCAATGACCCTCATTTCGCAGCAGACAACCTCACCGACGATGAGGAAGAAGCAGCGAAGTTCTTTCAAGCACTTTAATCGCCGTTAGCCCGCAGCCAGCGTTCCAAAATGACCTTGGCCGCGATCGAATCAACACGGCCGTCACGTTTGTACTTGATCGTACCCTTCATCATATCTTCTGCTTCTATTGAACTCCCCGCCTCATCCTGATAATAAAGTGGCCCATCAAAGTCAACCAGGTTCATAAAGTGTGCGACACGGCGGCACATCTCATCTTCTGAGCTTCCGCCCATCGGGATACCGACGACCACCGCTTCCGCTTCCCACTCTTCTATGACCTTTTTTACGGCAGCCGAGGCCTGATTGCGGTTTTTCCGCTCGACCGCTTCAAGCGGGGTGACGATCCCCTGCCCTCCGCTGTAGGCAAGTCCGATACGTTTAAGGCCCAGGTCTATCGCAATGATCTTCATGTCATTTGCCTAGGCAGAAAGAGCCGAACATCTTGTCCAGCATCTCGTCATTTTCAAACGGACGAGTGATCGATGCCATGGCATGGATAGCCTGGTTCATGTGAAAAGAGAAGATCTCAAGGTCCTGATCCGCAAGTGGTTCGACCGCGTCATCGATCTCTGCCAAAGTCTTTTTGACGGCTTCGATCTGACGCGAAGAGATCAGCATCATCTCATCGGAGACATTCTGACTATCCATGATCGTCTTGAGTTTGTCTATCAGTTCACCACTGTCGGCTTTAGCGCTGATACCTATCGGTGAAAAAGCCTCAATGGCACGCTTATAAAACTTCTGCTCTAGATCCTGTTTATTGATGACACAGATAAAAGCTCTGTCCTTTTTGTGCGCCTGCATCAGTTCGATGATCTTCTCGTCTTCTTCATCAAGCACACGGCTTCCGTCAAAGATGGCGATGACGATATCACTCTCCTCCACGGCTTCGATGGATCGTCCGATCCCGATACGCTCTATCTCATCACCCGCCTCACGAATACCCGCCGTGTCAACGATACGGATCATATGCGAACCGATCTTCACCTGCTCTTCGATCGTGTCACGTGTGGTACCGGCGATCTCACTAACAATAGCGCGGTTGTAGTTGAGCAGTGCGTTCAGCAGTGAGCTTTTACCCACGTTAGGTTTTCCGATCAGTGAGACTTTGAAACCCTGCATAAGTCCCCGGCGGCTCTCACTCGCCTGCAATGTACGCTGGAGGTTCTTGGAGATCTCACTCAAACGTGCCTGTATCTGCTCGATTAGGTCTTCAGGTAGATCCTCTTCGGCATAGTCGATGGTCACTTCCGAGTAGGCTAAAGCGTGCAGAAGCTGGTCTCTGACCTCTTCGACATAATGTCGCAG